>JBGPLS010000107.1:0-10517 GCA_041486565.1 Gemmatimonadaceae bacterium | reverse complement strand
AGCCTTCTTGTCCTCGGCGGCGTTCTTCTCCGCGTCCTTGACCATCCGGTCGACCTCGGCGTCCGACAGACCACTGGAAGCCTCGATCCGGATCTTCTGCTCCTTGCCCGTGGCCTTGTCCTTCGCGGTAACGTGGAGGATGCCGTTGGCGTCGATGTCGAATGTCACCTCGACCTGCGGCAGTCCGCGCGGGGCGGGCGGAATCCCGGTGAGCTGGAACTTGCCGATCGTCTTGTTGTACTGGGCAAGCTCGCGCTCTCCCTGGAGAACGTGGATCTCGACCGTCGTCTGGTTGTCGTCGGCAGTCGAGAAAGTCTCGCTCTTCTTCGTCGGAATCGTCGTGTTGCGCGGGATGAGTACCGTGGTGACTCCGCCCAGGGTTTCGATGCCGAGCGAGAGCGGCGTCACGTCGAGCAGCAGTACGTCCTTCTGCTCGCCGGTGAGTACCGCGCCCTGGATTGCCGCGCCGATCGCCACGACTTCGTCCGGATTGACTCCCTTGTTGGGTTCCTTCCCGAAGAACTTCTTGACGATCTCCTGGATCTTCGGAATTCGCGTCGATCCGCCGACGAGAATCACCTCGTCGATCTCGTTGGGCTTGATCCCGGCGTCCTTGAGCGCCTGCTCCATCGGCGGAATCGTCCGCTGGATCAGATCGTCCACAAGCTGCTCGAACTTCGCCCTGGTGAGCGAGTAGTTGAGGTGCTTGGGGCCGCTCTGGTCGGCGGTGATGAAGGGAAGGTTGATGTCCGTGGACTGCGTGGTGCTCAGCTCCATCTTTGCCTTCTCGGCCGCTTCCTTGAGACGTTGAAGCGCCATCGGATCCTTGGAAAGATCGATCGCCTGGTCTCGCTTGAACTCGGTGACGAGCCAGTCGATGACGCGCTGGTCGAAGTCATCGCCGCCAAGGTGAGTGTCACCGTTGGTTGACTTGACCTCGAACTGGCGCGATCCCTCGACGTCGTAGAGCTCGAGGACGGAGATGTCATACGTGCCCCCGCCGAGGTCGAATACCGCGACCTTCTCGTCCTTCTTCTTGTCGAGTCCGTAGGCGAGCGCCGCAGCCGTCGGCTCGTTTATGATGCGCAACACGTCGAGTCCGGCGATCTTGCCGGCGTCCTTCGTCGCCTGTCGCTGCGAGTCATTGAAGTATGCGGGGACGGTGACGACGGCTTTCTCGACCTTGTAGCCGAGGTAGTCTTCGGCGGTCTGCTTCATCTTCTGAAGGATCATCGCCGAGATCTCGGGGGGCGAGTACCGCTTGCCCTGCACCTCGACCATCGCTACCTCATTGGAGCCCGGCACGACCTTGTAAGGCACGCGCGCGGTCTCGTCCTTCACCTCGCTCATCTTCCTGCCCATGAAGCGCTTGATCGAGAAGACCGTGTTCTGAGGATTGGTAACGGCCTGGCGTTTGGCGATCTGGCCAACCAGGCGCTCTCCGTCCTTGGTGAAGCCGACTACCGAAGGCGTCGTCCTGCCGCCTTCCGCATTGGGGATGACAACCGGGTCACCGCCTTCCATCACGGCGACTACCGAGTTCGTCGTTCCCAGGTCGATTCCAATTACCTTGTCTGCCATGTATTCCTCTTCAGTGGTTAAGCTTCATCTGGTGGGCTCTCCAATGGCAAGGGCGGGGCCGCTAATTTCTGCCAAAAAGGCGCGATTTCGCTGTTAAATGGAGGGGAAGTGGCCGATTTCTGGCGGAAGGGCACTCATGCCTGACGCGGACAAGAGATGATTCCACTCGGCGACGAGCACCAGACGCTGCGGACGCCAGTGATGACGTACCTGATCCTCGCGACCATGGTGGGGGTCTGGATATTCGTCCAGGGCGCGGGGTTCAATGAGCAGCAGCTTGCGGCAAGCATCTGCAACCTCGGCCTGGTGCCCGGTGAGATCACTCACCTGGCGCGGCTCGGCACGGCCGTTCCGCTCGGCGACGGCTGGGCGTGCGTCGTGGACAACGAGCCGATCAATGTGCTGACGCCGCTGATTTCGATGTTTCTTCACGGCGGATGGGGACATCTGCTCGGCAACTGCCTCTTCTTCTGGGTATTCGGGAACAACGTCGAGGACAGCATGGGCCGGATCCGATTCCTCGTTTTCTACCTGCTTTGCGGCCTGGCTGCTGCGGCGACGCACATTCTCGTCCAGCGGGGCTCGCCGGTGCCGACGGTCGGGGCGTCCGGCGCGATCTCGGGAGTGCTTGGCGCGTATCTCGTGCTCTATCCGAAGGTGCGGGTGCGAATGCTCTTCTTTTTCATTGTCTTCTTCAAGGTCATACCGATTCCTGCGTGGGTTGTCCTGCTGTGGTGGTTTGCGTGGCAGCTGATCAGCGGCTTGCCCGAGCTGACGAGCATGCGACCTGAGGTTTCGAGTGGCGTCGCCGTGTGGGCTCATATCGGCGGATTTCTTGCCGGGATCATTCTCGTGAAGTTTTTCGAGAACGAACGCCTGGTAGCCCGGCGCGCCGTGCCCGCGAATGCCTTTCGGCTCACATAACCCGCGTCAGAGAGAAGCATGGTTGCAGATCCGTCGCTGTTCATAAATCGCGAGCTGAGCTGGCTGGAGTTCAACGCGCGGGTGTTGAACGAAGCGTTCGACGAGCGAAACCGCCTCCTGGAGCGGCTCAAGTTCCTCGCCATTTTCAGCACGAACCTCGATGAGTTCTACATGGTTCGCGTCGCCGGTCTGAGGCGCCAGGTTGCCGCCGGCGTCGTCCAGACGCCGCCCGACGGCATGACGCCTCAGGGGCAGCTCGAGGCGATCCAGAAACGGGCAAGCTCGCTTCTGGCGGAAGCTCGCCATTGTCTCCACGATCTGCTGCTTCCGGCGCTCGAGCAGCAGGGCATCCGGCTCGCCCGGATGAGCGAGCTCACGGCGGAGGAGTCACAGACAGTCGCTGAGTTCTTCGAGACGCAGGTCTTTCCGGTGCTCACGCCGCTGGCGGTGGATCCGGCGCACCCGTTTCCCTACATCTCCAACCTCTCGCTGTCGCTTGCGGTGGAGCTTTACGATCCCGAGGGCGGCGTCGACCGGTTCGCGCGCGTAAAGGTGCCGAAGAGCCTGCCGCGCTGGGTGCGGTTCGGGCGGGAGCGTGAGTTCATCCCGCTCGAAGAGGTCATCGGTGCCAACCTCGGCTCGCTGTTCCCGGGAATGGAGATTCGCGGCTACTACGCCTTTCGCGTCAGCCGTTATTCCGATCTGGACCTGCCCAACTTCGACGAGAATGACGACCTCCTGGAGATGATCGAGGAGCAGGTCTTTCAGCGACGATTCACTGAGGTCGTGCGTGTCGAGGTACAGGATGACATGCCCGCGTCGCTGCGCGCGCTCCTGCTGGACGAGCTGCGCGACGATCAGCCGTCCGAAATGCCGCCGCTCACGGAAGCCGATTTCGTCGAAGTCGGGCCGCTGCTCGAGCTCGGCGACCTGATGTCGCTGACGACGCTGGACCTGCCCGAGCTTCGCGACCCGCCGCTCCAGCCGCACACGCCCCCCGAGCTGCGCGATCCGAGCCGGTCGATCTTCGACGCAATCCGCGAACGGGACATCCTGGTTCATCACCCGTTCGACGCATTCTCTTCAACGGTGGAGCAGTTCATCAGCTGCGCGGCGGTGGACGAGGACGTGCTCGCGATCAAGATGACGCTCTATCGTACGACAGGCGACACGGCAATCGTGCGTGCCCTGACCGAGGCGGCGAACAACGGCAAGCAGGTGGCGGTGCTCATCGAGCTTCAGGCAAGATTCGACGAGGCCAACAACATCAATTTCGCGCGGACGCTGGAAAACGTCGGCGTTCATGTTGCTTATGGTCTGGCCGGGCTCAAGACGCACACCAAGACCGCCCTCGTCGTCCGGCGCGAAGCGGACGAAATCCGCCGCTACGCCCATATCAGCTCCGGGAACTACAACTCGAAGACCGCGCGGTTGTACACCGACATCGGCCTCTTCTCGTCGACCCCGGCGATCGGGGCCGATCTAACCGATCTGTTCAACGCGCTCACCGGTTTTTCGCGGCAGAGCATCTATCGCAAGCTGCTGGTCGCGCCGGCGAACATGCGAATGCGGTTCAAGGAGCTCATCGAGCGTGAAACCGCATGCGCGCGAGCGGGCCAGCCGGCGGCAATCATTGCGAAGATGAACGCTCTCGTCGACGCGGAGCTGATCGAAGCTCTCTATGAGGCGTCGCGGGCCGGCGTGGAGATAGACCTGCTGGTGCGCGGCACTTGCTGCCTGCGGCCGGGAGTGCCTGGCGTCAGCGATCGCATACGCGTCAGGAGCATCATCGGTCGGTTTCTCGAGCACTCGCGAATCTTTTTCTTCGCGAACGGGGGTAACGGCAGGTTCTACTTCGGCTCGGCGGACTGGATGCCGCGCAACTTCGATCGGCGTGTCGAGGCGGTGATTCCGATCGAGGATCCCGTGCTGCAGGCCAGAGTTCACTCGCTGCTCACGCTTTATCTGGCAGACAACCGGCAGGCCTGGGAGCTCGCCGCCGACGGCAGCTACTCGCAACGTCATCCGGACGGCGAACAAAAGATTGCGTCGCACGAGCTGCTGATTGGAGACCCGTGGGGCCTGAGCTCCGGTGTCCTCGCCAACGAAGCTGCGACCGGGACGACGCCCGCGGCCGCGAGCGCACCGGACTTCACGACGGATGCCGAGGACTCGGCTGACGATCAGTCCGCTTTGCCTTCCTCGTCGTCGTAGCTGAAAACCACGCCATCGGGCGCGACGATCTCCACCCGCATTCCGGAGACGCTCGACAGGAGACCTGATTTTTGCGTTGCGCCCCACAGGTCGAGACGCATGTTGAGCGCGCGGGGGTGGGGTACCGCGGTGAGGCGAAGAGCTCGCTGGGTCCATCTCACCTTGATGTTTGCGACCGCTCCGACGTGACCCCGGTCGAAGCCGTCGGCGACGCGCAGCATTGCCGCCTGCCGAAGAATCGTGTTGCGCATCGGCGCGTCGAGCGAGCCGAAGTTCGGGTGCTTCTTCTTTGGCTCGCTGCCCCGATGATAGCGGGCGACGTTGGCGACGATGACCTGTTCGGCCGGCGTCATCCCAAGCAGCTCGGCGTGCTGGATGAGATGATACGCGTGCTTGTGATGCTTGTCGTAGTTGATGTGATAGCCGATGTCGTGCAGCAGCGCTGCGTCGGCGAGCAGCTGTCTCTCACCGGGCGCGCAGCCAAGCCGCGCGCCGATTGCGTCGAACAGGACGAGCGCCAGCCGCTGCACATGCTTTGAGTGTGGCTCCTCGTAGTGCGTTCTTGTCGCGAGCTCGTGTACCGATCGCTCGCGCGCGTCGCCCGGGTCTGCAACCGTCGGCGTGACCCGTGCCGCCTCGAGCAGAATGCCTTCACGTATCCCGTACGCGGAAACCTCCAGCTGGCGCGACTCGAGGCGGGCCAGAACTTCCGCGGCAACCGCGAGCCCGGCGACGATGATGTCCGCCCGCGCCGCGTTGAGGCCGGGAACTCCCTGTCGCTCGCTCGGCGACATGTCGGCGAGAACATCCACGATGTGCTCGAGATCCACTCGCGGCACCACCGTACCGTGGACTGTCCGCGCACTCCCCATTCCCCCTCGGGCGAGATGGATGCCGGCGAGACTCGTGAATGTCCCCCCCGAGGCGATGATGCGCGCCCCGTGCCAGAGCTTCGCCGAGAGATGGTCGGCGAGCTCGCGCCGCACATGCTTGCGCAGCCGGCGGATCGCCTTGGGGCGCGTTCCGTTGGAGAGAAACTCCTCCGACATCCGGATCGATCCGAGCGGGAGGGAGATGAGCCGCTCGACGAGACCATCGGCGCTCAGCACCAGCTCCAACGATCCCCCGCCGATGTCCATGATGACGGCCCGCCCGACCCCGAGGTCGAAGTGGGCGAGCGCGCTGCGAAAGCTCAGCCGCGCTTCATCCTCGCCATTGACGACCTTCACCCTCAGTCCGGTCTCCTCGCGCACCAGATCGAGAAAGAGCTTGCCATTCTCGGCGTCGCGCACCGCGCTGGTGGCGATCACATGCGTCCGCCTGGCGCCAAGTTGCCGGGCGAGAGCGGCCATTCTGCCGAGCGTGGTGAGGGCGTTCTGGATCGCGACCGCGCTCAGCTTCCCCGTGCGGTCGAGGCCGGCGCCGAGCCGGGGCGCCGCTTTCAGCTCGTCCACGACGCGGATCTGACCAGACGGCGAGACGTCGGCGATGATCTGGCGAATGGAGTTGGAGCCGATGTCAATTGCGGCTATCCGCTCGTCGCCGCGCGGCTGACGGGAAGTGGAGGAGCTCAGGGTGAGAACGGCGGTCGAGGGTTTTGCCATGATCGGACTGAAAGTTAACGCAGTGGCCCGTCGCGATACGGCGGCGTAAATTTCGCCTGCGCGACTTCAAAGGACTTTCGCCCTCTTCAGACCCGGGATCTCAATTGCAGCTCATACCACGCGACGCGCAGTTCTACGACATGTTCGCCGAGGTCGCGAAGCGGCTCACCGGCTCGGCGACGCTGCTGCATGCGGTCTTCAAGGACCCTTCTGCGCTCGAAGAGAACGTCGCCAGGATCAAGGCCCTCGAGCACGAAGCGGACAACCTGACGCACGACATCATCGACCGGATCGACCGCACCTTCGTCACGCCCTTCGACCGCGAGGACATTCACGGGCTGGCCCGTGCGCTCGACGACGTCGTTGACCTGATCGATGGAGCGGCGCGGCGGGCTGCAATCTTCCGCATCAAGCAGGCGACTTCACACGGAGTGACGCTGTCCGACGTGCTTCAGCGATCGGCGCGCTGCGTCGCCGACACCGTGGACCGGATGAAGGACCCGAAAGCGGTCAGCATGGGCAACCGCCAGCTCAAGCTGCTCGAGGAAGAGGGCGACGCGGTCTACCACGACGCGCTGGACGTACTCTTCACGACCAACACCGACGCGATCCTCGTCATCAAGTGGAAGGAGCTGTACGACAAGATCGAGGACGCGATCGATCAGTGCGAAGACGTGGGCAACGTTCTGCAGAGCATCTCACTCAAAAACGCGTAGGGCCGTGCTGTATTACGTAGTCGCGATCGTGGTCGTGGCCTTCATATTCGATTTCATCAACGGCTTCCACGATTCGGCGAATTCGATCGCGACGATCGTCGGCACCCGGGTGCTCAGCCCGCTCGCCGCCGTGATATGGGGCGGCCTCTTCAACTTCGCCGCCGCCTTTACCGTCGGTACCGCGGTGGCGAAGGCGGTCTCCAAGGGCCTGATCGATGCCAACATCGTCAATCCCAATGTCGTCCTCGGCGGACTGATTGGCGCCATCATCTGGAACCTCATCACCTGGGCCTACGGGATTCCGTCCAGCTCCTCGCACGCAATCATCGGCGGCTACTCGGGCGCGGCGATCGCGAAAGCGGGCTGGGCGGCGATCCTGTGGGGGGAGAAATGGATCCAGACTCTTTCGTTCATCGTGATCTCGCCGCTCGTCGGCGCTGCCGCCGGGTTTATCCTGATGGTGATCGTATACTGGGTGTTCCAGCGGGCATCGCCGGGACGCGTCGATCGCATCTTCAGGGTCGCACAGCTGGCCAGCTCTGCGGCGATGTCGCTTGCGCACGGAGGTAACGACGCCCAGAAAACGATGGGGATCATCGTCGGCCTCCTGATTTCGGTGAGGCCGCTGATGGCGGCCCAGACCAGAATCTGGCACAATCTCTACCTCGCGACCGGCGACGTTCCGCTCTGGGTGGAGATGACCGCCTACTCCGCGATCTCGCTCGGCACGCTCTTCGGTGGATGGCGCATCGTTCACACAATGGGCTCGCGCATCACGAAGCTGCGTCCAGTGAGCGGATTCTGTGCCGAGACTGGTGGTGCGCTCGCCATCACGCTGGCGAGTCACTACGGAATTCCAGTGAGCACGACTCACACGATCACCGGGTCAATCGTCGGAGTCGGCGCGACACACCGCGTATCCGCCGTCCGATGGGGCATCGCGCGGCGCATCGTGTGGGCGTGGCTGATCACGATTCCGGCGGCGGCGGTGATGGCCGCGATGTCGTTCTACGTACTGAATCTCATCATCCCGTTGTCCTAGGGGTTTCAGTTCGCGAAGTGCCTGTGCCGCCCTACCGCGCCGCGTTGATCCGGTAGCCGAATCCGCGCACGGTCTCGATCATGTCGCCGGCGGCCCCGAGCTTCGACCGCAGCCGCTGCACGTGCATGTCGACGGTGCGAGTCTGAATGTCGGGCGCGGCTTCCCATACAGTCTGCAGCAGGAGCGAGCGCGCCTGCACCCGACCTTTCCGCTCGGCGAGAAGAAGGAGGAGCTTGAACTCGGTGGGCGTCAGATCGACGTCGCGATCACCGACGCTGACGCGATGCGCGGCGCGGTCGATGCGAAGCGAGCCGATCTTCACCATGTCGTCCGTCTGGGTTCCGCCGGCGCCAACGCGTCTCAGGATGGCCCGCACCCGGAGAACCAGCTCCTGAGGGCTGAACGGCTTCATCAGATAGTCGTCGGCACCGAGTGACAGGCCGCGAATACGATCGGGCTCCTCACGCCGCGCGGTGAGCAGGAGCACGGCGATGCCTTTCGTCGCGTTGTCGGCGCGAAGCGCCTCGAGAACGTCGAAGCCCGACATGTCGGGAAGCATCAGGTCGAGGACGACAAGCGACGGGCGCTCCTCGCGTGCCTTCTCGAGGGCCGCCGCTCCGCTCGTTGCCGTTGACACGCCGTAGCCCGCTTTCGCGAGATGGTAGGCAACGAGGGCGACGATGTCGGCTTCGTCGTCGACTACAAGAACATTTTTTTCGGCAGCCCCGCTCGTGGCCATCCCTTAAACCTGGCCGTGTCTTCGGCGAAGCGTCAACGGATGAAGTGTCACGGTATCGTGACGAATGTCCTGCGGGCTATTTCAGAGGCACCGTCACGATGTATCCCACTATCGCGTTGCCAAGCCAGTCGCGGACCGCCTCGCTGTAGTGGATTCCGTCGCCAATGTGATCGGCCGGGTTGCTCCACGAGGCTCCATTGTCGGTAGAAGTTCGCGCCGTCAGATCCACGAGGTGCACCCCGCGCCGCGCGGCGAGCGAGCGGATGCGGTCGTTTATCAAGGGAATCTCAGTCGGCAGACCGTTGCGCGGAGCGAGTGTCGTCAGGATGAAGTGATTGACTTCGCGCCCACCCGCGACCCACTGGTCGATCATCCACTCCAGGTTAGCTTCCGTCTGCGAATCCGTTATTCCGTTCGCCGGGTCGTTCGTTCCCATGGATACGTAAACGAAGTCGTTCCCAGCGGGTGTAAATGCGCGCACGCGGGCGATCCCGCCTGACGGGTAATCAGGCCCCTGTGGCTCCGCACCGTTCCATGGGTAGCTCTTTCCCATGACCTCGCCTTCGAACCGCGTGATGCCGCCGACCACAAGGCGGGAGTTGGGTGCTCCAACCGACGTCCGCCCGCCGCCGGTCGTCGTGCCGGCAATGCCGTGATTGACGGCGGTGATGGGAGTAACGCTCAGACCTGACCACTTGACTTCGATCTTCCCCGCGAGCTGATACGGACTGTTTGGGGAGTTCGGCGACATTCGGATGGTCGTGGAGGAAACGTACGACGCCGCTAACGCCACCGATGACGTTCCGGACCAGCCTAAGTCCGTGTTGGAATCGCCGAATGTGATTATTCGGAGCGGTCCGCCACCGCCACCGCCACCGCCGCCGCCACCACCGCCACCACCGCCACTCGGTGCCGATGCGGTGGCCACGAAGGTGAGCGGGCTGCCCGGTATGCCCTGGACGGTGGCGATGAGGGAGTTTGCCCCTGCAGATCCGAGCTTCCAGCTGCCCACGGTCGCGACGCCGTTGAGGTCGGTCCATGCCGCCGCACCGGTGATCGTTCCACCACCGCTGCCGATCGAGAAAACGACCGGAACGCCGGAGACTGGACCACCGTTGGCGCCGGTGGCTTTGATGGCGGGCGGTATCGGCACAGTGGTGCCTGCCACGGCGGACTGCCCGTCACCGGCAAATATCGCTACGTTCGCCGCAGTAGAGGAGGCAACGAAGACGATAGGGCTGGCGACTCCGGCGACCGCTGCGAAAATGGAGTTTCCGACACTGGGTCCGAGGACCCATTGCCCGAGCACAGCGATGCCGTTGGCGTCAGTGGTCTTGACCGAATCGGTAAGAGTACCGCCGCCGCTCCTGAGTGAGAACGTGACCGTCGCGTCCGCAACCGGGAGCCCGTGTGCATCGGTGACTTTTGCTGCCGGAGCAATGGGTACTGCGGAACCCGCGGGAGCCGTCTGTCCGTCACCGGCGAAAATCTCGATCGCCGCCGGCGGCGGAGGCGGCGGAGGCGGCGGAGGCGGCGGAGGCGGCTCGAGCGCCGTCGCCGAGAATAGTACGGGACTGCCTGCGAGACCACCTGAGGTTGCGGCGAGCACGTTCGGTCCGGAGCTGCCGCCAAGCGTCCAGCTTCCGACTCTGGCGATGCCGTTGGCGTCGGTCGTCGCGTCGGCACCGGTGATGCTT
>JBGPLS010000106.1:0-10614 GCA_041486565.1 Gemmatimonadaceae bacterium | reverse complement strand
GGCGACGCCGCCAATCTTCCGCTCGCCAAGAGCATCGCCAAGAGCGTGCGCGAATCGTCAGGCGGCTTCCGGCACGTGAAAGGACTTGGACTCGAGGTGGACGGACAGTCACAGGTCTCGATGAATCTCGTCGATACCGAGGCTACTCCGCTTCACGTTCCTTTCGACTTTATCGCCCAGCAGGCGAAGTCAGCGGGTGCCGAGGTGAGCTGGAGCGAGATCATCGGGCTCGTCCCCGAGCGGGTGTTGTTCGAATCGGCGAAGCACTACCTCAAGCTCGATCGGTTCACCAGCGAACAGGTTCTGGAGCGCCAGGTTGCGCGGGCGATGAGGGACGGCGCGGAACACAAGGAGGGCGGTTCAACAACGCCGCCGAAGAGTGATGCATTTCTCGCGGCCGTCGCCTCCTCAGATCCGGTTCCGGGAGGCGGTAGCGTCGCCGCGTATGCCGGCGCACTTGGCGCGGCGCTGACTCGGATGGTAGCTGGCCTCACGCTCGGGAAGAAGAAATACGCGGCGGTTGAAGCCGAGATCGGAGCGGTGGCGGTGAGCGCGCAATCACTCGCCGAGCGACTGGAAGAGCTCGTCGCGAGTGACGCCGCCGTGTATGCTGAAGTATCAAGAGCTTACCGGATGCCGAAGGGGACGGATCTGGAGAGCGACGTGCGCAAGCAGGCGATAACTACCGCGTTGCTTGCCGCAGCAGAGGTCCCCCTGGATACCGCGCGTGCGTGCGCTGAAGTCGCAGATCTTGCAGCGATCGTGGCGGAGAAGGGCAATTTGAGCGCAATCAGCGATGCCGGAGTTGCGGCGCTGCTTGCCGAAGCCGGCTGCAAGGCGGCCGCATACAACGTGCGGATCAACGTTGCGTCATTGGAGGATCGTTCGCGGGGCGAGCCTCTTGTGCGCGAAGCGATGAAGCTGGTGATGCGAGCCATGGCGAGCGCCGCCAGGACTGCAGAGATGGTCGAGAAGGCTATCGCCTAGCCGAGGATATGCCCACGCTGCATAGGTCAGGGATTCTCCCAATGCGACTTCCTCCCGATGCGTATACACTCCCTCCAGCGAACTCGCGCGATAGAAGTGATGCCCCGCAACTTCGAACCCCCGTACGGGAGGACACAATGGCAGATGCTCGATCAGGCACCGGACTGCAGACCCTGTTCGCGATATTCCTTGGCCTGATGGTGACGGCGTTCGTAGGCGTGGGAGTCTACACATTCTACCCATCGCCCGACGCACACTACAGAGATCGAATCACAAGCCTGGACCGCCAGCAGCAGGCAATCAGGGATTCCCGGCCCGAAGCTGCGCTGACACCTGCCGATCGCGCCCAGATCCAGAAGATCGTCGATGACCGGAATAGGGTACAGGACGCGAGCCGTGCATCCACCGAGGCGTGGGGCGGGCGCACGAGTATCATCCTGGTCGCGCTGGCCACGCTTGCGATGGCGATTTCCCTCACGGCCGCCGCTCAGCTTCCGGTGATCAGCAACGGTCTCCTGATGGGCGGAGTCTTCACGATGCTCTACGGTGTCGGCTGGGTTATCGTTTCCGGCACATCCGCCACCCGGTTCATCGTCATGACCTTCGCGCTGGTGATCACGCTGGCTCTGGGTTATGTGCGGTTCGTGCGCCGCCGGGCACCCGCTGAAGCGCGGAGTGCAGGAGCGACGGCGCCCGCTGGTGAATTCGCGGACCTCGAGCAGCGGGTGCGAACTCTCGAGGAGCGGATGGTGCAAGCTGCAACCGCGCTCGCGGCACAGAGGTGACGGGACGGTAACGTCGGAATTACGCCGTCGTGAGAATCCTCGGACCGTTTTCGGTAATCGCGATGGTGTGCTCGAAATGCGCTGACCTCGTTCCATCCATCGTCACGACAGTCCATTTGTCGGGCATTGTCCTGATGCCGGGCTTGCCGACGTTCACCATCGGCTCGATCGCGATCGTGAGTCCCGGCACGAGCCTCAACCCCCGGTTCGCCTTGCCGTAGTTGGGTACCTGAGGCTCCTCGTGGAAGCCGGTTCCGATTCCATGTCCGACGAGGTCACGCACGACGCTGAAGCCCGCCGCCTCCACCACCTGCTGCACCGCGGCGCCGATGTCACCGAGATGGTTTCCGTTCTTCGCCGCGCTCACACCGGCGTCGAGGGCCTGGCGCGTGATCGCCAGCAGCCGCCGCGATTCCTCGGCAATCTCCCCCACCGGCACGGTGGTCGCGGAATCGGTGTGATATCCCTCGAACTTCACGCCGACGTCCACCGATACGATGTCACCTTCGATCAGAACGCGCTTCCGTGACGGAATTCCGTGGACGATTTCGTTGTTTATCGAAGTGCAGATGCTGGCGGGAAAGTCGTACAGGCCCTTGAACGACGGCACGGCGCCGAGATGGCTGCGGATGAACTCTTCCGCGATTCGGTCGAGGTCCCACGTCGAGATCCCCGGACGGACCGATCGCTCCATCAGGGTTACCGTCTCGGCGAGGATATGTCCACCTCGCGCCATGACCTCGATCTCCCGCTGCGACTTGAGCTGTATCACGTGGCCAGCGCTTTCATCGCGCGGTCGGTGATCGCATCGAGCTCACCGGTGGCGTCGATCTCGGCGATCTCGAGGCCGTGGTCTCTCGCCCACTTTATCACCGGCTCTGTTCGCGCGCGATAGACCCGGAGGCGCGTGCGAATGGCTTCCGGCTCGTCATCCGGGCGGCGCACGAGCTTGCCGCCACACTTTACGCAATCCGTGCCAGGCTCGAGCCCGCGGTACGGCGTCTGGCACTTCTCGCAGACGGTGCGACCGCTCAGCCGCCGAATAAGCTCGTCGTCATCCACGTCGAACAGCAGGACCTTGTCGACCTTCCTGCCGAGCTCGGTGACGAGTCTCTCCAATCCTTGCGCCTGGGGGACAGTGCGGACGACTCCATCGAGGATCGCCCCCTTCGCCGCGGCCGGCGCCCTCAGCGCGTGCTTCATGATCCCGAGAATCATGTTGTCAGGGACGAGCTCCCCCCGGTCCATGTACCCCTTCGCGGCGAGCCCCTGTTGCGTGCCCTGGCGGATCGCGTCGCGCAGCACGTCACCAGTAGCGATCTTCGGAATCCCGAGCCGCTCAGCAATGCGCTCACCTTGAGTTCCCTTCCCCGCGCCCGGCGGTCCAAGTAATACGACGATCATTCCCTTAATGCTTTCAAGCTGTCGCCCGGGTAGCGGGTAACGGGCAACGGGTACTAGTACCCGCCCATCGCCTGCCGGCCGCGGAATCGCACGCGGCCCTTCTTCATGAAGCCGTCGTACTTTCTCAACAGCAGGTGCTGCTGGATCTGCGCCATCGTATCGAGCGCCACACCGACGACGATCAGCAGCGACGTTCCTCCGAAGCGGAACGGCACGTTGATCAGGTCGGCGATGAACACCGGCAGAAGCGCGATGAACGTCAGGAAGATCGCCCCCGGCAGCGTGATGCGCGTGACGACGTGGTCGATGTATTCAGCCGTCTTCGTCCCCGGCTTCACTCCCGGAATGAACCCGCCCTGCTTTTTCAGATTCTCCGACAGATCAAGCGGATTGAAGATGATCGATGTGTAGAAGTAGGTGAAGAAAACGATCAGCACCGCCGACAGCAGATAGTACAGCCACGTTCCGGGTTGGAAGCGCTCGGCCATCAGCTTTGCCTGCTCGTTCCCGAAAAACTGCGCGATCGCGCCGGGAACCACGATGACCGACTGCGCAAAGATGATCGGCATCACGCCCGACGCATTGACGCGCAGTGGAATGAAATTCTTGGCCGCTTCGCGCATCCGCCCGCGAGCCATCGTTCGCTGCGGTATCTGTATCATCACCCGGCGCGCGGCCATCGTCACCGCCACCGTTCCCGCGACAACCGCCACCATCACGATGCCGAGCACGATCAGCGAGAACGCGCCGACCGCCTGCGTCTTGACGAAGTTGAAGGTGCTGAGGATGCCGGGCCAGAAGCGCTCGACGATCGAGAAGAAGATGATCAGGCTGGCGCCGTTTCCGAGGCCCCGCTCGGTGATCTGCTCGCCGAGCCACATCACGAAGATCGCGCCGGCCGTGAGGAAGAGCACCATCTGGAGCTTGAATCCGAAGCCCGGCGCGATTACCGCGCCCTCGAGCGACGACGTGAACAGCGCAAAGCCCCATCCCTGCACCATCGCCAGCAGCACTGTCAGATAGCGCGACCACTGGGTGACTTGTTTCCGGCCTTCCTCGTCCTTCTGCATCTTCTCGACGGTCGGCACGACCGCGCCGGCGATCTGCATGAAGATGCTCGACGAGATGTACGGCATGATGCCAAGGGCGAACACCGTCGCGCGGGAAAGCCCGCCGCCGACGAATAGATCGTACAGTCCGAGGATGCCGCCGCCACCACCCCGATTCTTGAAGAAGTCGGTGAGCGCCAACACGTCCACACCAGGCACAGTGATGTGCGCGCCCGTGCGATAGAGCACGAGGCAGATGAACGTGAAGATTATTTTCTGCCACAGCTCGGGGGTCCGATAGATGTTCTGGACCGCCGCCGCCGGGTTGTTTTGTGCCATGTTACTCCTCGACGCGGCCTCCGGCCGCTTCGATCTTCTCGCGTGCGCCAGCGCTCATCTTGATGCCCCGAACCGTGACAGCGCGTGACAGATCGCCATTTGCCAGCACCTTGGCCGGACCCTTCCGCTTGTGGATGAGTCCGACGTCGGCGAGCGTCTGCTGGGTCACTTCCATTCCTTCGGGCAGGCGCTCGAGATCGTTCAACCGAACAACCTGGTGCTCAACGCGAAAGATATTCGTGAACCCGCGCTTTGGCAGCCGCCGGGTGAGCGGCATCTGGCCACCCTCGAACCGTGGCTTGCCGCCGCCCGGTCCGTGGTGTCCCGCACGCGCCTTGATTCCCTTGTGACCCTTGCCCGAAGTCTTGCCGGTGC
This sequence comes from Gemmatimonadaceae bacterium, assembly GCA_041486565.1. GTDB lineage: Bacteria > Gemmatimonadota > Gemmatimonadetes > Gemmatimonadales > Gemmatimonadaceae > UBA4720. The sequence goes on along the minus strand of JBGPLS010000106.1, from coordinate 5,675 downwards.
CCGAGCCTGGTCCGCGGCCGAGCCGCTTGCGATTCTTATGCGATCCCGGAGCGGGCACGAGGTTGTGCAGTCCGATCCTGTCCGAACGCTCCGTTGTGCCGCTCGCACGCGGCTCCGTTGTCTTTCTGGCCACTCTTCTATTCCTCTACCGTCGTCACTTCCACGAGGTGACGCACGCGCTTGATCTGCCCACGAAGCGAAGGAGAATCCTTCACCACGACCTCGGCCTGATGATGCCTGAGTCCCATCGCGATCAGGGTCTGACGCATTCGCCACGAATGTCCGATTCCGCTCCGCACCTGCTTGATGCGAACGTTGCCGGAAGTGAGCGTGGACTTTTCCGTCCTGGTGGGACCCCTGGTGTTCCACCATACGTGAGTTCTAGCCAAGTTGCGCCTCCCTTATCTTTGCGCGCGACCGATAGCCGAGCGAGCTGACCTCGACGCCGCGCTCGCGCGCGATCTCTTCGACAGTCGTGAGCTGCTTCAGCCCGTCGAGGGCGGCGAGCACCATGTTGTGCGGATTCGTCGAGCCGAGGCTCTTGGTGAGAATGTCGGTGATGCCGGCGCATTCCATGATCGCGCGAACCGCGCCGCCGGCGATCACGCCGGCTCCCGGAGCTGCCGGCTTCATCAGGACCTTGCCCGCCCCGTGTTGGCCAACGACCTCGTGCGGAATCGTCCCGCCCGTCATCGGGACACGTGCCATGTTGCGCCGCGCACCGTCCACCGCCTTACGGACGGCCTCCGATACCTCGTTGGCCTTGCCGGTCGCGAAACCGACTTTCCCCTGGCCGTCGCCTACTGCGACGAGGGCGTTGAACGAGAATCGCCGGCCACCCTTCACAACCTTTGCCACGCGGTTGATCGCGATCACGTTCTCGACCAGCTCGCTGCCGCCATCGCCGCGGCCATCGCCGCGGCCACCGTCACGACCCCTACCATCGCGCGACCGTCCGCCACCCTGGCCGCCTTCGCGTCCACCACCACCGCCGCCCGGACCGCCTCGCCCGCCGCCGGGTCCACCGCGGCCACCACCCGGGCCTCCGCGTCCGCCGCCGCCTCTTCCGCCGCGACCTCCGGGGCCACCCACGCCGCCGCCGCTGCGAGCGCTGCGCCCGCCACCCGAACGCGCCGCTGCCGGCCGCTCTTCAGCCGCCGGTCGCTCCTCCGCTGCCGGCGGTGTGCCCGCCCCTTCCTCGGTCTCGTTCTCTGCCATATCCCTAGAACTCCAGCCCGCCTTCGCGGGCTCCATCGGCCACCGCTTTCACGCGGCCGTGATACAGGTATCCACCACGGTCGAACACGACTTTCGTGACTCCCGCATCCTTTGCCTTCTGCGCGATGCGCTTGCCGACTCCGACAGCTTTCTCGCTCTTCTTCCCGGTGAGCCCAGAGTCGGTCGCCGTCATCAGCGTGCGCTGCAGCACATCGTCCACGAGCTGCGCGTAGATGTGCTTGAGCGATCTGTAGACTACGAGCCTCGGCCTCTCGCCGGTTCCATTCACTCGCTTGCGAATCCGGAAATGGCGGCGCGTGCGCAGCCCTTCGCGTGTCCGGGTGGCCATCTTGCCCATTACTTGGTGCCCCCTGCCTTGCCGGCCTTTCGACGGACCTGCTCGCCCGCGTACTTGATTCCCTTCCCCTTGTACGGCTCGGGTGGCCTGAGACTCCGCAGCTCAGCCGCCACCTGACCGACGATCTCCTTGTTCGCGCCCTCGATGATGATCTGCGTCGGCTGCGGCGCTGAAAGCTTGATTCCCTCGGGCGACCGGTATTCCACGGCGTGCGAGAAGCCAAGCGTGAGCTGCAGTCCGTACGGGCGAACCTCCGCCTTGTAGCCGACGCCGATGATGTCGAGCTGCTTTCGATATCCCTTGGTGACGCCCTCGACCATGTTCGCCACGAGCGTTCGGCTCAGTCCGTGAAGTGCCTTGTGATTCGACTCGTCCGAGGGACGCGAGACCGTGACCTGACCGTCTGCCAGAGCGACCTTCATGTCCGGATGCAGCCGGCGCGTCAGCTCGCCGCGCGGACCTTTCACCTTGACCGTGTTTCCGTCGATCGTCACCGTGACGCCGGCGGGAACGGCGACCGGGTGCCTTCCAATGCGTGACATTGTGTGACTCCCCTTACCAGACGAGGGCGAGGATCTCGCCGCCGGTACGCGCCTGGCGCGCCTGGCGGTCCGACATCAGCCCCTTCGAAGTACTGAGAATGGCCATGCCGAGGCCGTTCCGGACACGCGGGATCTCGGTCACCCCGACGTACTTCCGGAGTCCCGGCGTGGACACGCGCTTCAGATCGCGAATGACCGGCTGCCCGCCCTGGGCGTACTTGAGTACGACACGGAGCGTCTTGCGCCCGGTCTCGGCTTCCAGCGTCTTGTAGTCCTGAATGAAGTTGTTCTCCTTCAGGATCTTGGCTATCTCGACCTTCATTTTGGAGCCGGGCATGTCTACGCGGCGGTGCTTCGCTCCGAGAGCGTTGCGGATGCGCGTCAACATGTCGGCAATTGGATCGGTCATGCTCATTTACAATTCCTTCCCTGTTTTGCTTTTTGTCCGTAGTCCGCAGTTAGTCCGCAGTCCGCAGTTAGTCCGCAGTCCGCAATGGTGGTTGGTCCGCAGTCCGCAGTTGTATTTCACCAGCTCGCCTTGCGGACGCCGGGAATAAACCCCGACAGCGCCAGCTCGCGGAAGCAGATTCGGCATACGCCGAACTTTCTGAGGAAGGCGCGCGAACGTCCGCACCTGCCGCACCGATTGTGCTGCCGGACTCCGAATTTCGGCTTCCGCTTGCTCTTCTCCACCATGGCCTTTCGCGCCATTACCTTGTCTCTCTCAAGAAAGTGTTGCTCATCGATCAGTCCTGCACGATGATCGGCTTGTCGTCGCCCTTGAAGGGCATGCCGAGCTCGCGCAGCAGCGCGAACGCCTGGTCGTCCTTGTTCGTCGTCGTGACGAAGGTGATGTCCATTCCGTGGATCTGCTCGACCATGTCGTAGTTGATCTCGGGAAAAATCATCTGCTCCTTCACGCCCATGCTGTAGTTCCCGCGCCCGTCGAATGAGCGGGTGTTGATACCCCGGAAATCACGGATTCGCGGGATCGCGATCGTGATCAGACGGTCCATGAACTCCCACATCCGGGCGCCGCGGAGCGTCACCGCGGCGCCGATCTCCTGCCCCTCGCGCTGGCCGAAGTTGGCGATCGACTTCTTCGCCTTGCGGCGCACCGGACGCTGTCCGCTGATGATCGCCAGCTCCTCTACCACCTTGTCGAGCACCTTCGGATTCTTGATCGCCTCACCGACGCCGCAGTTGAGAACGATTTTCTCCACTGTCGGTATCTGGTGCGGATTCTTGTAGCCGAACTGCTCCCTGAGGCGGCTGCGCACCGTCTCGTTGTAATACGTCTTGAGGCGTGGTGTTGGAATGGGAAGTCCGACGCCGGCGTGCGTTCCCTGCTTGTACTCGCCCGCCTGCTTCTTCTTTCCCTTCGACGCCTTGCTCTCTTTCGCGTCGCCACCCTTCTGCTGTCCGCCGGCCTTCGCGGCGGGCTTCGTCTCTTTCTCTGTCGTCGCCATTTATCGTCTCTCCGTCAGCGTACCCGGGGGATCGGCTCCCCCGTGCGCACGCCGACTCTTTCCTTCGTTCCGTCGGTGTCGATCCGCGCCTTCGTGCGCGTCGGCTCGCCGGTCTTGGCGTCGACAAGCATCAGGTTCGACGCGTGAACCGCCGCCGGAGCCTCGGTGATTCCGCTCTGCTCGTCGGCAGTCCGCGCCTTGCGATGCTTCTTGACGATGTTCACGCCTTCGACGAGCACGCGGCCGGTCTTGGGGAAAGTGCGGAGCACCTTGCCCTCCTTGCCGCGATCGTCGCCGCGCATGACGCGTACGGTATCACCCTTGGACACGCGCATCTTCACGCGCTCGGAGTTGATCCCGTGCCTCGTCCGGCTGCGCTTCCCGGCGGTCTTCCTGTACTTGAGATCCCTCATTCCTACAAAACCTCCGGAGCGAGCGAGACGATCTTCATGTACTTCTTCTCGCGCAGCTCGCGTGCAACGGGTCCGAAGATGCGGGTGGCACGCGGCTCGCCCGTTTCAGTGATCATTACGATGGCGTTCTCGTCGAAGCGGATGTACGAGCCGTCCTTTCGCCGCGTCTCCTTCGCCGTGCGCACGACTACTCCGCGCGCAATCTCGGATTTCTTCACCGTTCCATTGGGAAGCGCGTTCTTTACGGTGACGATGACGACATCGCCCAGACCCGCGTAGCGCCGGCGCGTTCCGCCGAGCACGCGGATCACGAGCGCCGTCTTGGCCCCCGAGTTGTCCGCGACCTTGACCACCGATTCTTGCTGGATCATTGGAAATCCTGGTTCAGTACTTCAGTAATTGCGGAGACTAGCGGGCGCGCTCGACGATTTCGACCAGCCGCCAACGCTTGTCCTTGGACAGTGGGCGCGTCTCCATGATCCGCACCGTATCCCCCGTCTTCGCGTCGTTGCGCTCGTCGTGCGCCTTCAGCCGCTTCGTCCGCCGCACCATCTTGCCGTACACCGGGTGCTGGACGCGTCGCTCGATCGAGACGACCACGGTCTTGTCCATCTTGTCGCTCACGACTGTGCCGATTCGCGTCTTGCGCGAGGTTCGGGTGATTGTCTGAGCGTTCTCAAGTATCTCGGCCATTCTGTCCTATGCCCTCTTGCTCGAGCGGGTGGCACCCGTCCTGGTACGGCGGCTCACGCGCGTCTTCTTCGCGCTCCGCGCCTTGGGAAGCGACGCCGACGTGCCGGCCTCGACGATCCCGATGATCTTCTCGCGCAGCACCGTGTTGAGCCGCGCGACGTCCTTGCGCATGACGCGAAGCTTCAGCGGATCATCCAGTGTCTCGGTGCCCGCGCGGAACTTGAGGCGGAACCTCTCCTCTTCGAGCTCCGTGATGCGGATCCTGATGTCCGCTTCCGTCATTTCGCGTATGTCCTTACTCAGCATCGGTGTGAGCCTCCGCACGGGCCACGAATCTCGACTTCACTCCCAGCTTCGCCGCCGCCAGTGCCATCGCCTTGCGCGCGGTCTCGGGCGTCACGCCCTCGAGCTCGAACATCATTCGGCCAGGCTTCACCACCGCCACCCATCCCTCAGGCGACCCCTTGCCTTTGCCCATTCGCGTCTCGGCCGGCTTTTTCGTTATCGGCTTGTCGGGAAAAATCCGGATCCAGACCTTGCCGCCGCGCTTGATGTGGCGCGTCAGCGCCACACGGGCGGCTTCGATCTGGCGGTTCGAGACCCAGCCGGGCTCGACCGCCTGCAGCCCGAACGCGCCGAAGGCGACGGTCGACCCGCGGGTCGCCAGGCCTTTCGTGCGTCCCTTGAACATCTTTCTGAACTTGACTCTCTTCGGACTCAGCATCGACCGTCCTGTACGGGTAGCGGGTAACGGGTCACGGGCAGCGCACTAGACGCCGGTCGAGTATGTCTTGCCACGGCGGTCTTCGACGATCTCGCCCTTGAACAGCCACACCTTCACGCCGATCGTGCCGAACGTCGTCTTTGCCGTCGATGTCGCGTAATCGATGTCTGCGCGGAGCGTGTGCAGCGGCACACGACCCTCGTGATAACCCTCGGTACGCGCGATCTCGGCGCCGCCAAGGCGGCCGCCGCACTTGAT
>JBGPLS010000105.1:0-10631 GCA_041486565.1 Gemmatimonadaceae bacterium | reverse complement strand
ACGCTTCACTACAGAAGCCCTTACCAATTCCCGTTCGCTCAATGCCGTCCTCTCCAAGCTCCCTCCTCGTCAGAGGGAACATCTTGAGGGGTGACATTTCTATCCGCGAATCAGGGGGACATTATCATCCGTGTTCAACACATCGGGACCTGGAGTGTGTCGGGACCTGGAGTGTGTCGAGACCTAGAGTGTGAGAGACCTAGCGTGGCGGTGTCCACGTTTCATTGTAACGAAATCAGAATGAGGCTCGATCACTGTATTTCGTTTAGCCGCTAAACGTGATCGGCGCTTGTTAGCAAGGGGGACTGTGCAATTCTTGCATCGCTGGAGTCGGCTCGAACTACTTGATCCGGGCGGACCCCGGTATATTGGACATTGGGGCGCGTAGCCATTGCTGCGGGTTAGCATCCGCGAGAGTCAAGTAAGGCTACCACACTCCCCGTAGCTCAATGGATAGAGCACTCGTCTGCTAAACTTGGGATACAGGTTCGATTCCTGTCGGGGAGGCACCCCTTCTTCTATTAACTGCGCTTACGGTAGTTGCCTTTAGGCCCATTGGGCCGTATTCTTAGGTAGCAGACGAGTGCTCCAGTCCACCGGAGTAAAGGGAAACGGGCCTTCCGAAACGGAGGCCCGTTTTTCGTCCAGTTGGCAAAAACACCCTGGTTGTTGGCACGAGGAAGAATTTCAAGTTGCACCCTGAAAGCGGGCTACGCCCGATCCGTGAGGCTGATCGTGGCAGCCTTACGTTGTCATGCCCTAACTGCGGCGAGGTTCTAATCCGCGAGACTGCACCCGCTGTGTGGAAGCGGTCAGTCGTCCGATGCCCCAACCCGGCATGCGACAGGGTTTTCTCAGGCACACTCTATCCCCGAGAAACCACAGCGCCCCGATTCGGATTAGATAGCCCACTCCCCCTGGAGGGTCCGGTATCGGTACGTCATTGTCGAGATACCACTGGAACGCTTCGGTGTCGTCTGCCTTACCGTCACCAAAAAGTGTTGGGGCGCGTTCGACCCCCCGTACTTTGTAACTATTCATAATCGGTCACCACCACCTAGAGTGGACAGTGGCCGTTCGTCGGCCCGATCTATAGCTTTGCGCCGGAATCCTTCCAACGGAGTGTCGTGCAGCAGCAACTCGAATCCGCACTTTCGTCCCGCTACAAGCTGGAGCGCGAGCTCGGCCGTGGCGGAATGGCGACAGTTTATCTCGCCGAGGATGTCCGGCACGGCCGCCGCGTCGCACTCAAGGTGCTCCACCCCGAGCTGAGCTCGGCCCTCGGGCCCGATCGGTTTCTGCGCGAGATCAAGCTCGCGGCGCGACTCAATCATCCACACATCGTTCCTCTCTTCGACTCGGGAGAGGCTGCCGGGTATCTGTTCTACGTCATGCCTGTCGTCGAAGGTGAGTCGCTGCGCGACCGCCTCCTCCGCGACGGGCAGATCCCCGTAGACGAGGCGCTGCAGCTCGTCCGCGGAATCGCCTCTGCCCTCGACTACGCGCATCGCAACAACATCGTGCATCGCGACATCAAGCCCGAGAACGTGATGCTGCAGGAAGGCGAGGCGATGGTGATGGACTTCGGCATCGCCAAAGCGGTGAGTGTCGCGGCGGGCGATACACTGACCCAGACGGGCATGATGGTCGGGACGCCCGCGTACGTGAGCCCGGAGCAGGCCGCGGGTGACAGCGTCGTCGACGGCCGGAGCGATCAGTACAGTCTGGCGTGCGTCCTTTATGAGATGCTCTCCGGCCGAAAGCCATTCGTCGGGGCGACGGCGCAGGCAATCCTCAGCAAGCGATTCACCGAGCCCGTTCCCTCCCTTCGCTCCGTTTTTGCAGCGGCGCCCGAGGAGGTGGAAACCGCTCTCGGGAAAGCGCTTTCCAAGGATGCCACCGAGCGGTTCTCGACGACGATGGAATTCGCCAGGGCGTTGGTCGCGACGCATCTGTCCACTCCCGACGGCAGCCCGCTGACGCCAGGCGCAGCCGGCGGCGTAAAGTCGATTGCCGTGCTTCCATTCGCGAACGTCAGCGCTGATCCCGAGGGAGAATTCTTCGCCGACGGAATCGCCGAGGAGATCATCAACGCGCTTTCCAAGATCAAGGCGTTAAAGGTCTCGTCGCGCACGTCGTCCTTCACCTTCAAGGGAAAGAACGAGGACATCAGGGAGATCGGGCGCCGGCTGCAGGTGGCGACTGTTCTCGAGGGAAGCGTGCGCAAGGCCGGGAAGCGGCTGCGCCTCACCGCGCAGCTGGTGAATGCCACCGACAATACGCAGCTCTGGGCGGAGCGCTACGACCGCGAGATGGAGGACGTGTTCGCCATCCAGGACGAGATTTCGCAGAGCATCGTCGCGGCGCTTCGGGTTGTCCTCAGCGAAGACGAGAAGAAGGCGATCGAGCAGGTCCCGACCGCGAACGTCGAAGCGTACGAGTTTTATCTGCGCGGGCGCCAGTACTTTCACCAGCATCGTCGGAAGAGCCACGAGTTCGCGAGGCAGATGTTCGAGCGTGCAATCGAGCTCGACCCGGGGTACGCATTGGCGCACGCGGGTATCGCCGATTGCTGCTCCTTTCTTTTCCAGTACTTCGATGCGACTCCCGCGAACCTGGCACGCGCCGAGGCGGCGAGCAGACGAGCGATCGAGCTTGCGCCGGAGCTCGCCGAAGCACACGCATCACGCGGGCTCGCTCTTTCGCTCAGCAGCGGCTTCGAAGGAGCCGAACAAGAATTTCAGACGGCGATGCGGCTCGATCCAAAATCCTTCGAGGCGGCGTACTTCTACGCGAGAGCATGCATCGCCCAGGGCAAAGCGGATGAAGCCGCAAAATGGTACGAGCGAGCCGTTGCCGTCCGCCCCGACGACTTCGCGACGCTCACCCTACTGGCCGACGTGTACAAGGGCCTTGGTCGCAACGACGAGTCCATCCGCTCCGCGCGCCGAGGCTACGACGCGGCGCGAAAGCACCTCGAGCTAAACCCCGACAACCCGCGAGCTCTCTATATGGGAGCCGCCGACCTTACCTACCTCGGCGAGTCGGAGAAATCCCGCGAGTGGAACCGTCGCGCGCTCGCAATGGAGCCCGATGATCCGTCGGTGCTCTACAACATTGCCTGCAATTTTGCGCAGGAAGGCCAGGCAGAGGACGCGATAGCCGCTCTCAACAAGGCCATCGATCACGGGTTCGGACACTGGAAGTGGATCGAGCACGACGGCTCGCTCGACTCGATACGCTCGGACCCGGGATTTGCAGCGTTGCTTGCCCGAAGGCCGGCGCAGGAAGTGGCGTAGCGGCTAGCGCGTAGCCGGTCTTCGGTTTCATGGCTCGCGGCGCGCAGTGCGCTTAACTTCTCCGGATGCCCAGGGCCTCGCGCAAGGACGACATCATGAAATCGGAGATTCCCGCGAATCTTCCGATGATGGCGCTCCGCTCGACGATCGTGTACCCGCTCGGGACGATCGCCGTGCAGATGGGCGCCCCCGAAAATCTCGCGCTCCTCAAGAGCAACGAGGGCTCCGGTCTGATCGTCGCGCTCGTCATCGCCTCCGGCGACCACGACGACCCTATCGACCTCGAGCGCTTTGTCGGCCGCGTCGGCGTCGCGGCGCGCGTCCACGAGCGGATCAATCTTCCCGGCGACACCGTCCAGATCACGCTCCAGGGACTGCGACGGATCGTCGTCGACAAGATCGTCCAGAACGAGCCTTATCCCGTCGCCCACGTCAAACCGGCGAAAGAGATCCCGGCCGACCCTGACGAAGTAGACGACCTCGTAAGCCGGGTCGTCAGCGCCGCCGAGACTCTCGCCCGCATGGTGGACAGAATTCCGGACGAGGTCCCGGCGATTCTCCGAATGAACGTCGCCGATCCCGGCCGCTTCGCCGATCTTGCCGCGACCAACATGAACTTCAAGATCTCCGACAAGGACGAGATCGTTCAGCGGCTCGACATCGGCCAGCGCCTTCGCTTTCTCCTCACGCGTCTCGAGCGCGAGGTGGGCCGCGCACACGTCGTCGAAGACGTCAAGCGACAGACGGAAATCAAGATCGAGCAGCACCAGCGCGAGTTCTATCTCCGCCAGCAGCTGCGGGCTATTCAGACCGAGCTGGGCGAAGCCGATCCGGGTGAGAAGGAAGCGGTCGAGACGCTGCGCAAGATCGAGGAAGCGAAGCTGCCGCCCCGCGCGGCCGCAGAAGCGAAGCGGGAGACCGAGCGGCTTCGCATGCTTTCCCCGGCGGCGAGCGAGTACCAGGTCATCCGGACCTACCTCGACTGGCTGCTGTCGCTGCCGTGGGACAAGCGGTCGGGCCGCGAGGAGATCGAGCTCAAGGCTGTCGAGGAGGCGCTCGACCGCGGGCACTACGGACTCAACGAGGCCAAGGAGCGGATCGTCGAGTACCTCGCTGTGCGAAAGCTTCGCGGCGGCGATCCGCACGGCCCCATCCTCTGCTTCGCCGGTCCACCGGGCACGGGCAAGACCTCACTCGGCGAAGCGATCGCGTCGGCGATCGGGCGGGAGTTCTACCGCATTTCCGTCGGCGGAGTGCGCGACGAAGCGGAGATCCGTGGACATCGGCGCACCTACGTCGGAGCGATGCCGGGCCTCGTCATTCAGGCGCTCAGGCGCGTGCAGGTGAAGGACCCGGTGATGATGATCGACGAGATCGACAAGATGAGCGGCGGCGGACCCTCGGGCGATCCGACGTCGGCGATGCTCGAGGTGCTCGATCCATCGCAGAACGACGAGTTCGTGGATCACTACCTCAACGTCCCCTTCGATCTCTCGTCGGTGCTCTTCATCTGCACCGCGAACAACATCTACGACATTCCGCCGCCGCTGCGCGACCGGATGGAGATCATCCGCATCGCCGGCTACACGGTCGAGGAGAAGGTCGAGATCGCGTGGCGGTACATGCTGCCGCGACTCCTCGAGGAGCATGGCATCACGGACAAGGACATCCAGTTCACCGACGAGGTTCTGGGACTCCTCGCGAGCCGTTATTCTCGCGAGGCGGGGCTCCGCAATTTCGAGCGCGACGTCTCGTCGATCATGCGCCGCCGGGCGCGCCGCAAGGCGGACGGCGAGGAAGGCGCGTGGGTGATCGACAACGATCGCGTCACCGAGATTCTCGGCAATCCGCGCTACACGCTCGAGGAGGCGGACCAGGAGCCCGAGGTGGGAGTGGTCACCGGCCTTGCATGGACTGCAACGGGCGGCGACCTGATGCTCATCGAGGCACTGCGCATGACCGGGTCGGGCCGGCTCACCGTCACGGGCCAGCTTGGCAGCGTGATGCGCGAGTCGGTCGATGCCGCCTACTCGTACGTGCGCTCGCGGGCCGAGGTGCTCGCCATTCCAGAAGCCGAGTTCAAGGACTCCGATCTCCACGTCCACTTCCCCGCGGGGGCGATTCCGAAGGATGGTCCGAGCGCCGGCGCCGCGGTGACGCTTGCGATAGCGAGCGTGCTCAGCCGCCGTCCTGTGCGACGCGACACCGCTCTTACCGGAGAAGTGACGCTGCGCGGCAAGGTTCTCGAGATCGGAGGCGTGAAGGAAAAGGTGCTGGCTGCGTATCGAGCGGGACTGCGCCACATCATCATGCCCGAGGCAAACGAGAAGGACCTTCGCGACATCCCGAATGAAGTTCGCGAGAAGATGGCGTTCACATTCGTATCGACGATGGACGAGGTGATCCATCTGATGCTGATGCAGCAGGCGGCGCTGGGCCTCGCCGATTCACCGCCCCGTCGCGGCCCTCGAAAGACGCAGCCGATGGCCGCCGAAGCTTCCGACAACCAGACGACGATCTCCGCACACCAGGTGAAGCCGTAAGTGAACATGGAGAACGTGTGGGTCCAGCTCGCGGTGCACGTTCTCGTTGGCACCGTGGCGGGCGGGCTCTCGGATACGGTCGCCGTGTGGATGCTCTTCAACCCGAAGCAGAAGCGCTTCGGATTTCAGGGCGCGATACCGAAGAACCAGGCACGGATGGCGCGGAGCCTCGGTCGCACCGTCGGAGAGCGGCTGGTAACACCTGGTGACCTCCAGAAGGAGCTCGGTCGTCCGGAGCTGCGGGCGGCGTTCGAGGAGAAGCTCGGCGACGTAATAGAGGCGATCATCGCGTCACGCGAGCCGTTGATCGACAAGGTGCCGCCCGCCGCGGTCACGGCCCTCGAAGGGGCGATGAGCTCGTATCTCCCTGTCGCGATGGGAAAGCTGGGCTCATTCCTCGGCCAGCCGACGACGCGCATAAAGATGCGCGAAGCGCTTCACGGGATGTTCAACAGGTTCGTCGAGGACCTCAAGTTCCACGAGAAGGTCCTCGCCAAGCTGATGATGACCGAGCGGAAGTTCGAGGCCGCGCTGGACGCAATCGAGACCGACGGAGTCGAACAGCTCGTCGTCCTGCTCGACGAGCCGATGATCCGCGAAGAGATCACCAACACTATCCATGACGCACTGCTGACGTATCTGCAGAAGCCGATCTCGGAGATCATCGCCGACGTCGCGTCGAGCAGCAAGGATCCCGACGCCGGGCGAAAGCTGGCGCACACCACCGCGCCGCACATCTGGGACTGGATTCATGCCCAGCTCCCGGTGCTCGTCCAGCGCCTCGACGTTCAGGCCATGGTCGAGCGAAAGGTGATGGCGTTCAGCGTCGACAGGGTGGAGGAGATCCTCCGCTCGGTGATCGACAACGAGCTCCGGTTGATCATCATCACCGGCTACGTACTCGGCGGGGTGATCGGGCTCGGGACCTTCGCCATCTCCCGCCTGATCGGGCTGTAGCTCCTCCGCTATTCCTGGAGCCTGACCTTGCTCAGGTCAATGACGTCTGTGCTCGCGCCCGCAGGGACATCCACATAGACGACCACTGGACGTCCTGATACTTCCGCCGTCGTGATCTGCACCGATCGGCCTGCCGCGTTGTAGCTGCGACTGACGGCGCCCGGTGGCCCCGACCGCTTCACGACGTAGCGCTTCTCGACCGCCTGGTTGAGCATGTCGTAGAATTCGGAGGCGTCCAGATCGGAATCCCAGACCGTCACCCAGACGATTCCCTCGCCGCCGGCGGCGTTGAACAACTCGTAACGATCGGCGTCCCATCCGGTGGCTCCGCGAACCGCCTCGTTCTGATCCTTGAGATGCTGGAACAGAAAGAGCCGCGTCTCGAATTCGCCCAGCGTATTCTGGTATGTCGGTGTTCCTGACTTGAGCTGAGGTAGCGTGAGGCTCGTCGGATTATCCCGTTTGCCGAAGTACGCCGTCGGATGAAGGATCTGCTCCGTGGAAAGTGGCATGTCCTCGTAGATCGTCTTCCCCGGGGTCCTCTCCTTGAAGTTGCGCACGAACTCGGCGCCGCTCAGATATGGAAAGATGAGCGTCTCCTGGATCACCAGCGGCGCGGCGGCAAAGACCGGCATCGAGCTCTGGTTCTCGCGGATCATCTCGCGAACGCGATCCCAGCCCCCGGGCAGATTCACCGCAACGTTGTTGCCGCCGAGCATCGCCGCGATCTGCTCGTACACCGCCTGCCCCTCGAACACCGCCTGCGCGGCCGACGTGCGGTCGTTCTGCCCTTCGATCTTCTGGGTCGAGTCGAGGCTGATGTACTGGTCCTGAAGCGCGTGGACCAGCTCATGTGTGATGGTGATCGACGCCGCCTCCGGAGGAGAGCCGCTCACGACGTAGAGGACCTTTGTCTTCGGATCGTAGTAGCCCACGATCTGCTCGGCGAGCAGGTCAACGAGGAATTTCTTTAGGTCGAGCGAGTCGGGCACCATCCCCAGCCGCTTGTACGCCGCCTCGATTCCCGTGAACTCGCGCAGCGACTTCGGATCGCGGAACTGACGCATGATGAACTCGCGAACCTGGTCCTTGGATCTCGCTTCCACGCGCGGCGGAGTCTTGAACTTGAGCCCGACCGCGGCTTCGATGCGCGGAACCGTCTCCGCCACCTGCTTGCCGTAGGGTCCCGAATAGTCGGCGCGCTTCTCACCGCGACAGGAAATCGCGCCAGACAGCATGATGCAGGCGGCTGCCGCCAGCCGCGCTCCGCTTCGGAATTCCGCCATCATCGTCGAGGAGCCGATAAGGGTTCTGGGTCGCATCGCCGGTCACAGTCCCATGGAGCGCGTGTAGAGCGAGACGATCGAGTTGCCCCAAAGCAAGGCGATCATGGCAGCAGGCGCAAGAAAAACACCGAAAGGAACCTGAGGCGGATCGAACTCAGTCCCGGCTCGGCGGGTGCGGATCCAGGCGATGGGATAGACGACCCCGAGAAACACGACCGTTGCGATCAGCGCGCCGAGGAAGATCGTCAGGATCGCGCGCGCCGGACCGACCGCCGCACCGACCACCGCCATCAGCGTCACGTCACCAAATCCCATCGCTTCCTTCTTCAGGACGAGCTCGCCGAGCCAGCCGGAGATCGCGATCGCACCGGCGCCGGCACAGGCCCCGATGAGCGCGCCGTAGGCACCGGCGAATGGCGAGTCGTCAACGATGAAGAGCGACACGAGCGCGCTGACGATCACCCACAGCAGTCCGAACGCCGTGAAGCCATCCGGAATCAGATAGTGCTTTGCGTCAGTGATGGCGATCCCGAGAAGGATCGTGGAGAATACGGCCACGCGGAGCGCTGTGAAAGTCAGGCCGTAGTGGAGATAGCACGCCAGCCAGATGAGCCCCACCGCGAGCTCGACGAGAGGATACTGGAGCGAGATGGGCATTCCGCAGCCCCGGCACTTTCCGCGGAGCGCGATCCAGCTCAGAAGCGGAATATTCTCGAGCGCCGTAATCTGTCGCTCGCATTTCGGGCAGCGTGATCGCGGCGAGACGACCGAGAGACCGTCAGGCCACCGGGAGATGCAAACGTTGAGGAAGGAGCCGAAGCAGGCGCCAACGACGAAACTGTAGACTGCCCACAGGCTTTCCATCATTTCCTGAGTTGATATAGAAGGATTCCCGTCGCGACGGCCACGTTCAGTGACTCGACCGAGCGGGCGATGGGAAGCGAAACAGTCGCGCTCGCCCGCTCGCGTACCGAAGACGACAGACCGGCGCCTTCGTTTCCGACGGCGAGCGCCAGACGCCCGGGCGCGGATACCGACTCGACAGGCGAGCCACCCGCATCAGCGGCCCAAAGTGGAACCAGCTCTGCGTCGAGGAACTCGAATAGCTGGTCGGCTGTACAATGGAAGGCCATATGATGGAAGTGCGCTCCCATCGCCGAGCGCACGACCTTGGCGTTCCAGAGATCGACGGTTCCGGGGAGCGCGACAGTGGCGTCGGCGCCGAGCGCCGCGGCGGTGCGAAGGATGGTGCCGACGTTTCCCGGATCCTGAAGTGCATCGAGGACGAGCATCCGGAATGGAGTTACGCCGGAGAGCTCGCGCAGAGAGCGATCGGGGATCCTCGCGATCGCCAGGATTCCCTGCGGTGATTCCGTCTCCGCCGCGCTCCTGAACTCGGCGTCGTTGACAGCGGAGTGCTCGATTGCCGTGCCGGCGATCTGGCTGATCAGCTCGCGGCCTCGCGGAGCGTCGGCGAGCTGGGGGGCCGACAGGATGCCGCGGACAGTGAGCGGCGACCGGAGAAGCTCTTCCACCGCCCGGACGCCTTCGACCACGAAATACCCTTGCCGCTCGCGAGATTTCCGACGCCTGAGGTCGCGAGCGAACGTCAGTAGTCTCAAGAAAAGCCTCTCAGGTGGCGCTTGGAATAGGACTTGCCTTTCGAACGGGAAAGCAATCTACCGCAGGAGTCAAAATGAAACGAATATTTATCCCCTTCGCACTGATAATGGGGGCGGCAGCATGCGGCATCTCGACCCAGCAGGAGGTCCAGATGGGTCAGGAGGAGGCCGCCCAGATAAATCAGCAGCTGCCGCTCGTGAGAGATCCCGAGATCAATCGGTACATCAACCTCCTCGGCGATCAGATCGCGTCTCACACCACTCGTGCCGACCTCGACTGGCGGTTCTACGTCGTCGACGCCCAGGAGGTCAACGCCTTCGCGGTGCCCGGCGGCTACGTCTACGTGAACCGCGGACTGGTCGAGCGAACTGACCGGATGGACGAGCTTGCCGGGGTCCTCGGCCACGAAATAGGCCACGTTGTGCTGCGTCACACCGTCAAGCAGATGGAGAAGATGCAGGGAGCAAATATTGGCGTCACCCTCGCCTGCGTGCTCACCAATGTCTGTAACAGCGGGCTCGCGCAGGCAGGAATCAACATCGCCGGCACGGCGGTGTTCGCCAAGTTCAGCCGCGGCGATGAGGCGGAGGCCGACGCTCAGGCCGTGAAGAACACCGTTGCGGCGGGCATCGATCCACACGGCGTCATCACGATGTTCGAGAAGCTGATAGCCGAGCGAAAGAGCCGTCCGGACGCAGTCTCGGCGTTTTTCGCGACGCACCCCGGTGAGGAGGACCGCATCGTGGCAGCCCAGGCGGAGATCAATCGCTACCCCGCGGCCTCGCTTCGAAATCTGACCACGAATACGACCAACTACAACAGCTTCCGCGCGCGCATACGCTCGCTGCCGCCTTCTCCGCCCCCGCGCACTCAGTAGGGGTGACCCAGTCGCAGTGAGCGCAGTTAGTCCGCAGTCCGCAGTT
>JBGPLS010000104.1:0-10650 GCA_041486565.1 Gemmatimonadaceae bacterium | reverse complement strand
CGGCATGGGCGGCACGACCGGCGCGCCCACGGTTCCGGTTTACTTCGAGGCCGCGGGTGTGATCATCGCGCTGATTCTGCTCGGGAGGATGCTCGAGGCGCGCGCAAAGGGACGGACATCGGAATCAATCCGCCAGCTTGTGAAGCTCCAGGCAAAGACGGCGCGCGTGGTGCGCGGCGGACAGGAGATCGAGGTTCGAATCGAGGAGGTACAGCCCGGGGATCTCATCCAGGTTCGGCCGGGAGAGAAGATCCCCGTTGATGGCGTGGTGCGCGAGGGGAGCTCGGCGGTCGACGAGTCCATGCTGACCGGAGAGAGCCTTCCGTCGGCAAAGGACCCGGGCGACGAGGTCTTCGGGGCGACGCTCAACAAGACGGGCGCCTTCCGATTCGAGGCGACGAAAGTGGGTCACGACACGGCTCTCAATCAAATCGTGCGGCTGGTGCAGGATGCGCAGGGATCGAAGGCGCCGATCGCGCGGCTGGCCGACGTGATCAGCGGGATATTCACACCCGTTGTACTCTGCATCGCCATCGCCACATTCGCGGCGTGGTTCGTTCTCGCTCCGGTTGACGTGCGGTTCACGATGGCGCTGGTGAATTTCGTCTCCGTGCTCATCATCGCCTGTCCCTGCGCGCTCGGCCTCGCGACGCCGACGGCGATCATGGTCGGCACCGGACGCGGCGCAGAATCCGGCGTGCTGGTCAAGGGTGGCGCGAGCCTCGAGCGCACACATCAGCTAGACACGATCGTCCTCGACAAGACGGGAACCATCACTCGAGGCGAGGCGGAGCTGACCGATGTCGTTCCGCTGTCGAATCTGACGGCAGACGAACTGCTACGTCTCGTCGCGAGCGCAGAACGGAAGAGCGAACACTCCCTGGCGGATGCGATCGTGCGCGGCGCCGGACAACGCGGCGTGGCGCTCGCGGACGTCTCCGCATTCCGGGCCGTTCCCGGCCACGGCCTCGAGGGGACCGTGGATGGGCGCGATCTCCTGCTCGGCAACGCCAGACTGATGCGCGATCGGGGAGTGAGTATGGGCGGTGCCGAGTCTCGAGCGGAGGCGCTAGCGGCAGCCGGCAAGACGCCGATGTTCGCCGCAGTCGACGGGAAGCTGGCGGGGATCATCGCCGTTGCCGACCAGGTCAAGCCGGAATCGGCGGCTGCCGTTGCGGCGATGCAGCGAATGGGACTCGAAGTAGTAATGATCACCGGGGACAACAGACGCACGGCCGAGGCGATTGCGCGCAGCGTGGGGATCACGCGCGTTCTGGCTGAGGTTCTTCCTGCCGGCAAGACCGGGGAGGTCAAGCGGCTGCAGGCAGAGAAGAAGATTGTCGGAATGGTGGGCGACGGCATCAACGACGCACCGGCGCTGGCACAGGCTGATGTCGGCATCGCGATCGGAACGGGGACCGACGTCGCGATCGAAGCATCCGACATCACGCTGCTGGGCGGAGACCTGCGCGGAGTAGTGACTGCGATCGCGCTCTCGAGGGCGACCATCACGACCGTGAAGCAGAATTTGTTCTGGGCGTTCGTATACAACGTGATCGGAATTCCGCTCGCCGCCGGGGCGCTTTACCCACTCACCGGGTGGCTGCTGTCTCCGGTGATTGCCAGCGCGGCGATGTCGCTGTCCAGTGTCTCCGTGGTCACGAACAGTCTCCGGCTGCGCCGTTTTCGCGCGCCGCTCATCCCGGCTTCGGCTGGAGCTGCCTGATGGACGCGACGGAGATTCTCGTCGTCGTGGGCGCTATTGCACTGATTGCCGTGCTGCTCTGGTACTTCTTCGGGGGCAGTCGCTCGCGGCGATAACATCGGGCGGGTAACTTGGGCTCACCTGCCATGAGCGACCGCTTCGTATACTCTCTTCGAGCCAAGATTGCCGCCGGGCTGGCGACGGCGCTGCTCGTGCTGCTCGTCGGCGGCGCCTCGTACTACGCGGTCGGAAGGTCCACCCGGGCCGCGGGCCTCGTGTCCCACACCGACTCCGTCCTCATCGAGAGGGAGAAGCTCCTGTCCGCGCTCAAGGATGCAGAGACCGGTGCGCGAGGATTCGTACTGACTGGCGACACGACCTTTCTCGAGCCGTACAAGGGTGCCCCGGCCAATGTCTCCGCGTCGCTCCAGGAGCTCCGAGTCCTCACCGCTGACAATCGCCCTCAGCAGGCGCGGCTCGATACTCTCGAGAGCGTCGTCGGAGACGCTGTCAGCTACGCCGCGCAAATCGTCCGTTATCGCCGCGAGGGTGGGTACCAGATCGCGAGGGATCTCATATCCACCGGCCAGTCCAAGATGGTGATGGACCATGCGACCGACATCCTCGGTCAGATGGAAGCCGAGGAAGAAACCCTCCTCGCCGGGCGGACTCGGCTGCAGACCCAGAGCAGAGAACTGGCGGTGACCGTCATCGTCGTGGGCAGTGCGATTGCATTCCTCCTGTCGCTGCTCGTGAACCGCGGAATCCGCAGCGACGTGATCGCCCAGCAGGACCAGAAGGAGCTGATCGAGCGGCAGGCGAGGCAGCTCAAGAAGCAAGCGAGCGAGCTCGAGCGGCAGCTGCGTGAATCGCGGACGATGGCCGCCCAGCTCTCGGCGACCAACGATCATCTGCAGGCGGCGAGCATCGCGACGGGTGAAGCCCGGGCGAGGGCGGAAGAAGCGCTGCGGCACGCGAGCGAGGCAGAGCACGAGCAGGCGCGACTCGCCAAGCAGAACGCTGCCGTGTTGAGCTCCACGCTCGACTCGATCATCGCCATGGACGCGAACGACCGGATCACCGAATTCAATCGGGCCGCGGAGGAAGCCTTCGGCTACAGGCGGGAGGATGTGATCGGGAAGCTGCTGGAAGAAACGATCATCCCTGAGCGATATCGTGAGGCGCATCGCGCCGGCATGAAACGCTACCTCGAGACGGGCGAGGCGCATGTGATCGGCAAGCGACTGGAGCTTCCGGCAAGGCGCTCGGACGGGAGCGAATTCCTGGCCGAGCTGTCGATCACGCGGGCCGACATCGACGGGGATCCCGCATTCACCGGAGTCGTCCGCGACATCACCGAGTGGAAGAAGGCGGAGGTCGAGCGCGAGCAGCTGATCAAGGCGCTGGCGAAGAGCAACGAGGAGCTCGACCAGTTCGCGTACGTCGCGTCGCACGATCTCAAGGCGCCGCTGCGTGGGATCGCAAATCTGTCGCAGTGGGTGGAAGAGGATCTTGGCAACTCACTCGCCGGCGAAGGGAAGGCTCACATGGAGCTGCTGCGCGGACGCGTCAACCGGATGGAGGCCCTGATCGACGGCATCCTCCAGTATTCGCGTGCCGGGCGCATGCGAGTGAAGCCCGAACAGGTGGACATCGCAGCGCTGGTTGCCGACGTCATCGAGCTCATCGCGCCGCCGAAGCGGGTCGCGATCGACGTCATGCCTGGAATGCCGACGATAGAAACCCAGCGGGTTCCCCTCCAGCAGGTCTTCATCAACCTCCTCGGCAACGCCATCAAGCACGCCGGAGCTGAGGAGCCGAGGATCGAGGTGACATGGGCGGACAAGGGAGCGTTCCTGCAGTTCGCCGTAAAGGACAACGGCCATGGCATCGCTCCTAAGTATCACGAGCGCATATTTGCGATATTCCAGACGCTCGAGGCACGCGACAAGGTCGAGGGCACCGGGATCGGCCTGTCGGTCGTAAAAAAGATCGTGGAGGGACATCGCGGCCGCGTCTGGGTAGAATCGGATGTGGGCAAAGGAGCGACATTCCGGTTCCTCTGGCCGAAGGATCCGAAGACCGGAGAATGACATAAATGGCGGAGAGATCCTTGAATATTCTGCTCGTGGAAGACGACGCAGTGGACGTGATGAACGTCGAGCGCGCATTCGAGCGGAACAAGCTGCACAACGCGCTGTTCGTTGCCGGCAACGGACTGGAGGCGCTGGAGCTGCTCCGGGGGAAGAAGATTCCGAAGGAGCGGCGGCTCGTCCTTCTCGATCTCAACATGCCGAAGATGAACGGCATCGAGTTTCTCGAGGCGCTGCGCGCCGACCCTGAGCTGTCGAGCACGCCGGTTGTCGTTCTCACGACGTCGAACGACGATCAGGACAAGGTGGACGCGTACAACTTCAACGTCGCGGGCTACATGCTGAAGCCGGTGACGTTCAGCAGCTTCTGCGAGCGGATGGCGACGCTCGACAAGTACTGGACTCAGGTGGAGATGCCGTAAGGCGAGGCAATGGAAGAGCGGCTGAAGGTCCTGGTAGTCGACGACGACGATATAGACCGCATGGCGGTGCGGCGCTCGCTGAAGGCAACGGGCATCGAGGCCGACGTTACCGAAGCGCCGGACGCTGAGACAGCGCTGAGTCACATCCGGTCGTCGCGCTACGATCTGGGACTGTTCGATTTCCGCATGCCCGGATCCGATGGACTCGAGCTTCTGCGGCAGATCCGCGCCGACGGCGTCGGGATCCCGGTGATAATGCTCACCGGATTCGGCGACGAGCAGACGGCAGTCGAGCTGATGAAGGCGGGGGCCTCCGATTACCTGCCGAAGGGCTCGCTGACGCCCGAGCGGCTGGGCCAGAGTCTCCGTGCAGTCATGCGAGTGCACCAGGCCGAAGTGGAGGCGGGGAAGGCAGAGGTCCAGCTCCGGCTCTACGCGACACAGCTTCGCGCGCTCGCTGAAGCCGCGATCGAGATCAACTCGACGCTGGCCGCCGACGCGATGCTCCAGGTCGCCACCGAGATCGCTCGCCGCATTCTGGGCGCGCGGCGGGCGGAAACGAGACTGACAGAGGAAACTTCGGGCGCGATGCGGAGCCTCACGCCGGAGGAGGCGACGAACATCTGGCACGCCGTCGATGAAGAGGAGAAGCTCACGTCGTGGACCGACGTGACGCGCGAGATGAAGACCGTGAGCATCGACATGCTGACCGCCGACCCGCTGGATCCGGGAAAGCTTTTCGCGGAAGGGGCGGACGATACCACTCTCTTCGCTCCGCTCGTCGGGCGGAATGGACGGACACTCGGCATCATCCAGCTGTGGGGGAAGAAGGAGGGAAAATTCAGCGAAAGCGATCAAGCGATTCTGACACAGCTGGCGCAGATGTGCTCGGTGGCACTGGAGAACGCGTGGCTTTACAAGGCAGCGCAGGACGCGACGCGGGCGCGCGACGATCTGGTGGCGATCGTTTCGCACGACCTGCGAAATCCGCTGCATACGATCGGCATGGCGGCGGGCGTTCTGCTCGAGATCGCACCGCCGGTGGACCGGAGGTTAACCACGCGCCGTCAGCTCGAGGTGATTCAGCGGGCGGCCAACCGCGCCAACCGGCTGATCAGCGACCTGCTCGACGTGGCGCGAATTCAGGCGGGAGGACTCGCCGTCGAGCCGGTGACGGTGGAGGTGCGGTCATTGGTGCAGGAGGCCGTGGATGCCGCAACGCCTCTGGCGAGTGGAGGGAAGCTGACGGTCGAACGCGAAGTCGCAGATAACGTCGGGACCGTGAGCGCCGACCGCGACCGTGTGTTGCAGGTGTTCGGCAACCTCACCGGCAACGCGATCAAGTTTACCCCAAAGGGCGGACAGATCACGATCCGGGCGGAGACCGACGGACACGAGGTGAAGTTCGCGGTATGCGACACCGGACCTGGAATTCCGCCCGAGCATCTCCCCCACGTCTTCGACCGATACTGGCAGGCCAAGTCAACGGCGAAACTGGGGACGGGGCTGGGTCTGTCGATTGCAAAGGGAATCGTGGAGGCTCACGGAGGCCGCATCTGGGTGGAGAGCAAGCCCGGAGAGGGCGCTTCGTTCATCTTCACCTTGCCGGCGGCGCCACCAGTGGTCGAGTCTCGTGGCGCGGAACTGGCCTAGGATGACAGCTTCGCGGGAACCGCGCAGGCGCGGTCGGGTTCTACCATCCAGCGCGCCATCGTCGGCGCGCTCTCATTACGGAGACTATTGATGAAGCGTTTGTTCCTTCCGGCGACGATCGCCGCCCTTGCACTGACGGGAATTGCGCCCAGCGCCCAGGCCCAGGCGCCATGGCCGATTATCTACAGGAACAAGGATGTGAGTGTCGCGCTCGATACCGCGGGGGTCAGCCGCAACCGTGACGGCTCGTACATGACGCGTACGCGATGGGATTACACGTCGCCGCGCAAGCTCGAGAGCAAGAAACCGTACACGCAGATGACCGAGGTGGCGCTCATCAGGTGCACGCCGGTGCGGATCAAGCGTCTCACCGAGTCGTTCTACGGACCCGAAGGTGCGGTGGTGAAGGAGGGCACACTGCCGGACCCGAGCTCGGTGCAGTACATGACCTGGGACAGGCTGAAGCTGCGGTCGGAGGGAGCGGGCGCATTCTCGAACGTCTGCGCGAATCTCACCAGGCGAAAAGGCGCAAAGCGATAGCAGGCAGCGGCAAGTCTTCGAACGGCCACTTCTCGAGGTGGCCGTTCCCGATCCGGGGCACTACAATCCGCAATGCAGATGACCAAGCTCGCCCCGAGCATCCCCGCCCGCGGCAACGCATTCTCCCGCTGGCTTGGCCGCAGCGCGTATGCGCTTTCCGGGTGGCGCATCCAGGGGGCGCTCCCCGATTTGCCAAAGTTCGTGGGGATCGTCGCCCCGCACACCTCGAACTGGGATTTCTTCGTCGGGGTCGGTGCGCTGTTCTCGCTCGGGCTCCGGGTGGCGTTCCTGGGGAAGGATTCGGTTTTTCGGGGGCCGGCGGGCTGGATCATGCGCTGGCTCGGCGGGATACCCGTGGACCGGTCGGTGAGCAAGGACCGTGTTGCCGAGATGGTCGAGATTTTTCGGAAACATGATCGTCTTGTACTGGGGCTCGCTCCAGAGGGGACGCGAAAGAAGGTGAAAGCGTGGAAAACCGGGTTTTATCATGTTGCGCGTGGTGCGGGTGTGCCGATCGTGCCGGTCTGGTTCGACTATCCGAAGAAGACCGTCGGGATCGGGCCGCCCTTTTACCCGACGGGCGACATCACCGCGGACATTGCGTATCTGCAGGGACTTTTCCGTGCGGAGATGGGTAAGAGACCGGAGATGTTCTGGGACTGAGCCCTGCTACCAACTGACGACATCACATGAAACGATCAGCTCTCATCGCGGCAATGGCCTGTCTCGTCGCGGTCTCGCATTCACTCCCGGCCCAGGGAATCAGCTCCCAGTGTCCACCGGGGTCGTTCAAGCCCGACGGCGAACCGGACAACACGAAGATCGCCCAGGATGCATGCCAGAAGGCGATAGATCTCTTTCTGTACATGGCGCCGCAGCTCGGTGCCGTACTCGCCGGCGGGAATGCAACGCAGGGACTCACCGGCACGCTCGGCGGAATCGGACATTTTTCCGCTGGAATCCGGGGCAACGTCATTCGTGGCTCGATCCCCGAGGTGGACCGCGTAGTGCCCGCTGTTCGCGGTGCGCAGCAGAGCAGCTATACGATTGCCGATCAGGTCGTCGGACTGCCGACCGGCGATCTCGCGGTCGGCCTCTTCAAGGGACTGCCGCTGGGACTCACGAATGCCGGCGGCCTCGATCTCCTGCTGAGCGCGGCATATTTGCCCAGCTACAACAACCCGAATCTCGACATTGCAGTGCCTTCGAGCTCCTGGAAATTCGGGTACGGGGCGAAGCTCGGGATCCTCCAGGAAAGCCTGCTCGTTCCCGGCGTGTCGGTGAGCTTTCTCACGCGCTCGCTTCCTGTCGTCAGCATCACGGGGAAATCGGGCGAGGATCGACTGACACTCGACAGTCTTCGCATGACAGCGCGGTCGTGGCGGCTTGTAGCGGGGAAGAGCTTTCTGTTCTTCGGGGCGGCAGCGGGAGTCGGCAGCGACAGCTATGACACGAACGCAAGGATCAGCGTTACTATCGCCCCTCGGCCGGCGAGCGAGGGTGGGAGCGGCGGTCCGATTCTGCTCCAGCAGAAGCTCACGCGGACCAACGTTTTCGGGAGCCTCTGGATCACGTCGCAGATCCTGCGCATCGTCGCCGAGATCGGCCGCGTGAGCGGCGGCGACATCGTGACGTTCAACCAGTTCAGCGGGCCGCAGCCGGCCGACGCGCGGGCGTACGGATCGGTCGGGGTAAGCTTCGGCTTTTAGGTTCTTCCTTGGAATTCGGGGAATCCGGTGTCAGAGAGAATCGGACCCCTTCCAGTATGCGCGTTATGAGTTCCCCGTTGATCCCGTCGTCCGTTTTTCCGTGAATAATGACACGGTGAAACGGTCAACTGGATCACGGGAAACTCTCGACGCGCAAACTGAATGGACCGACGGACCCTCTAGAGAATCCAGTCGCGCACCTGCTGGTAGATCACCGGATCGTCGAGGAACTGCGCGTGCGCGATGCACGCTGACTGGTGATTGGTCGCACCGACGAGCAGAACGCTCTCGTCCGGATTGATGGTCGCATCGCACGGCGACCACCAGGTGGCGTAGCGCGGAAACCCGGGCGTCTCGTCGCCGGCATTCAGGGCGGCAAGAAAGGCAGACCCGATCAGGATCTCGAGACATGGGGTGAAGGAGCAGTTGATTGCGGTGTCGGTGCCGTGATTGGGACCGGCGAGCGACACCCACGCATCCACCTTTGAATCACCGCCCAGGTTCTTGAGGTAATAGCGTGAGGAGACGCTCCCCGCCGAGTGGGCGATGATGTCCACTTTGTTCGCGCCGGTGGCGGCGAGAATCGCGTCGACCTGGCTCCGTATCTCTTCCGCGTCCGTCGCATGAGATGCGATGAAGCTGTAGTTGTAGGCGTACAGCTCGTTGTCGGTCCATCCATCGGCGCGGAAGCGCTCGATCATCGTGCAGAAATTCCCTCCATTTCCGCCGTAGCCGTGGACGAAGAGGATCGGGTCGTGATTCAACGGCCCGCTCGAGGCGTTACGGTCGTGGCCGCAAATGGTATCCGGCTCGGTAATGGTCTCGCGGCAGCCGGAAGCGAGGGCGAGGAGCGCGAGTGCTATCGGGATGCGGCGAAAGAGGGCGATTGTCATCTGGCGGCTGTGGGTGGTGTAAATCGGGCTGCGGTCCTGCATGTCCTGGTACCGAATTAGTAGACGATCAACCCCAATTTACATCTCGGGTTTCAACCCCATCAAAAGAGGAACAAAGGCGTTCTACTGGCAGGATGCCTGCCTATTAGTAAGAGTCTGATGGTCAACCGGAGTAAATCGACAATGATGAATACATTATTCGAATCGAGTCAGAGAGGAGCGGACCCATCCAGTATGCGCGTTATGAGTTCCCCGTGATCCCGTCGCCTGTTTTCCCGTGATTGGTGACACGGACGAACGGATTAACTGAAGAACGGGAAACTCACGACGCGCAAACTGAATGGGTTGTTGTGACCCCCTTTCATCACCGGAATCGGCGGTAATCCGCGAAGATCCTTTTCTTATGCTCCTGCTGGTCACTTCCCTCCATTCGCGCGCGACCCATATTTTCACGCCGCATATACAGGGTGGAGAAAACGTGAGGATTCCGACGGTGCTGTCGCGGCCGATATTCATGCTGGTGACTGGAATTGCGCTCTCAGCGCTGACCGTGAGCGCGAGCGGTGCGCAGACCGGTCCACTGCCGGTGAATGGCAAGCGCGCTACGCGGCTGGTCATCCGGAACGCGACGATCGAGGACGGCAACGGAACTCCGGCATCGGGGCCGGCCGACGTCGTCGTCGAGGGGAATCGAATAACCAGCATCGTGTTCCTCGATCCGGTTGCCGTCCGCGCCGGCAATGCGCGCCGTCCCGCCGCCGGTGATGCCGAGATCGACGCCACTGGCAGATTCCTGCTCCCGGGCCTGATCGACGCTCACGCACACGTGCAGGATGAGCGCGGTGGAATTCCGCAGCCGCTGCAGTACGAGCTCAATATCTGGCTCGCCTGCGGAATCACTTCGGTTCGCGAAGTCGGCGCCGACAACACCCAGTCGATAATCGACCTTCGCGGGCGGAGCGCGCGTGGCGAGGTGGCGAGCCCGAGGATTTTCGTGTACGGACGGTTCAGCAATCCCCCGGTGGCGAAAACTCCGGAGGAAGCGAGGCAGCGGGTGCGCGACCTGAAGAAGATAGGAGTGGACGGCATCAAGATACTCGGCATCGACCGCGACCTGATGACGGCGATGGAAGACGAAGCTCACAAGCTTGGGCTTCGCATCGCCCATCACGTCGGTGTCGAGGAGACGACCGCCTGGGACGACATCCGGCTCGGGACGACGAGCATCGAGCACTGGTACGGGATTCCCGACGCGGCGATCAAGGATCGCGTCCAGAACTTTCCCTCGAGCTACAACTACCGGAACGAGGTGGACCGCTTCCGGTACGCCGGACATCTCTGGCGCGAGGCCGATTCGGCCAAGCTGATGCAGGTGCTAGACTCGATGGTCGTCGCGCACGTGGCGTGGGTTCCGACGCTCGATATCTATGAAGCGAGCAGAGACCTTCAGCGAGCGAGGACGCAGCCGTGGTTCACCGACTACCTGCATCCGACGCTTGAGCAATACTTCAAGCCCGATCCGGCAAACCATGGATCGTATTTCATCGGCTGGACGTCCACCGACGAGACGTTCTGGAAGGAGAACTACCGGATCTGGGAGAACGCGCTGCGCGAGTTCGAACGGCGCGGCGGCCT
>JBGPLS010000103.1:0-10688 GCA_041486565.1 Gemmatimonadaceae bacterium | reverse complement strand
TGTGCGGCACTGCTTTTCGATCGCCGCGTTGTCCTTGTACAACCTCAATCCGGCCGCGACGGACTTGCCCTCGTCCTTCATCACCGTCAGGCTCTTGTAATCCGAACCGGGACCGTGGCACGTTTCGCACTGCACGCCGTCCTTGACGTCCGCCTTGGCGTCACCGGCGATGGCGTGGCATTTAAGGCACGCTGGTGATTCGGCGGCGGGCGTGGTGATCCCCTTAGCCTTGGCGATGTCGTTCGCTTTCTGCGACGTCAGCGTCGCATACGCTTGCGCGTGCTTCGACTTTTGCCAGATGCCGAGCTGGTTCCCCGACTTTTCGGACTTGTGGCACATGCCGCATGCTTTCGCGCCGACATATGTGTGGGCCGCCGCCTGTGCTCCAGCCATGTTCGCCGTGGAGACCGCACACGCCGCGAGCGCGAGAAGAGAAAATGTGCGCTTCATGAATTGCTCCCCTTGTCGGTCTTTTAATGAAGCTGCAATCGAGCTTCACGCCGAGATGAGTTTCCCCTGCCTGCTAATTTCGGTGTGCCGGGAGCGAACCGCTATCCGGAATTGCCTGATATACGGCACTGGGAATGCCTGACAGACGGGGAATGGCCGCGCCTCCCGTTCATCTATTTCGTCACCGCTTTTTCGCGGGTGGTGGAGGTATGGCCTTCTTCATGCCGGCATGAATGTCGAGGATCTCAGCCTGCGACATAGAATCCGCGACGTGCGGATTGAGGGCGCGCATGCGCGTGAGCGCGCTGTCGGCAAGCCTTGCGTTCTTCGTCACGTTGGCGACCATGAGAATGCCGACGAGTGGTGCCGATTCGGTCGGGGCCAATTCCGCTGAGCGGCGGTATTGCACGAGCGCCCGGTCATAGGCCTTCGCCCGGTACAGGATGTTGCCGCTATCGAGGGCTATCCTGGCTTCCTCTCCCATCGGGCCTGGGGTAGCCGCGCCGCTCGTGTCCATGCCTCCGGATTGTGCCTGATCGAGTGGTATTTTTGGCGCTTCGCGATTGCTTCCGCCACAGCCCCAGACCGTCACGGCGGCGGCGAAGCAGAAGCCGAGGCGTGACACTGACAAACTCCTCATTGTGAAGTCTCCATAATTACGTGTGGTATGACCGCGTTGTGCTCGAGGATGACGCGGTTCACTGCTGGATCATGTCCCGCAGAATCTTCGGGTCGGCCTCATCCTCTGCCAGCACCGAATGGCAGAGCGCGCAGTCCCCGGGGATCGTGCGGCCATCGGAAGTCTTGTGCTCGTCGTCGTGGCACCTGAAGCAGCCGGTCGCCGCGGTGTGTCCGAGGAAGCTCGGGTAGGCGCCCCACGTGATCTTCATGCTGGGCCAGACATTGGAGTTGTAGATGCCCTGCACGCTCTTCACCGCGGCGTCGATGGACCGGGCCTTGGTCTTCGCCAGGTCGGGGTAAGAGGCCATATAGAAGCCCTGAACAGCCCGGCGGATTTTCACCGTGGCCTCTTCCCGGGTGGCGTAGGTGGTCTTGAGTGCCTTCACAGCCTCACGGCGGATGAAGGGTAGAGTACGGTCGATGCGACCATCCATGAGGGCGTCGTCCACCTCCTGATCCGGCAGGCGGTAGATGTGCGACGGCCGGTTGTGGCAATCGACGCATTCCATAGTGCGCGTGCCTGTCGCAGGCTTTGCCAGCGCAGCTGATGCCTTGTAGATCCGGTGGGTGCCGTCAGCGAGAGTCAGGTCCACGTCGCCGATGGTTTCGCGGTTCTCGTCGGACACGAAGCTCACATGGACGCCGCGATCGACGTGCCAGTGAATGCCGCGGGACGTGGACCCCATGGTTCCGCCGACGTGGATCAGAAGGGCAGTCTTCTTCTCGGTGTTTTGCTCGTCCTCGTCGAACTTGGTGATGACCTTCAGGCGGTCGCCGACGAATTTGGCGGGCCAGTGGCACTGTTCGCAGGTCTCGCGCGCCGGGCGCAGGTTGTGGACTGGGGTCGGGATGGGCCGGTCGTAGAGATTGAACAGCACCGACGCTATCTGCCAGGAGCCGGAGAGCTTGGACTTCACGAACCAGCTCGCGCCAGCTCCGATATGGCATTCCACGCACTTCACACGCGCGTGCGGCGAGCGCTGGTAGCTGGTGTACTCCGGCGTCATCACGCTGTGGCAGACGGTGCCGCAGAATTTCGTGGATCCCATCACTTCCACGCCCTTGTAGGTGGCAGTGGCGATGATGACAACGTTGATGACCGTGAGCGCGGCGAACAAAAGCACGGCTTTGCGAACCCCGACCTTGTTCAGGTCGATGACCGGGAAATCCTCCGGCGCTGGCGCTTCACCGGCCTTCGCAGCGACCCGGGCCTTTCGCTGGGCGAGCCAGATCCCCAAGGGAATGAGGAGCAGGCCACCGACGAAGAAGGCGGGGACGACCAGGAAGACCATGATCCCGACGTAGGGGCCGCCGCTGTAGCCCACGAGCTCGATGGCGAACAGCGTCAGGAAGATGATCGCGCTGATGGTGGTCACCACCACGCCCGCCATGCTGATAGGATTCCGCGAGACCCTCGCGAACAGGTTCTTGATCAAGGAAACCTCTCTGGATTCGTGTTTCACCACAGATCAGCGCAGGGCCATCCGCCCAGTGAAAAGCGGCAGGAACCACGGGTCCCACAAGGCAAAGCGCCGCTACAAATTAACTTCGATATCCGGCGCGCGCTCGGAGTACGCCCCGGTGGCAGGCGCTCAACCCGGAGAATCGCAATGTCATACGGAGCACTAACAGCATGACCCCCCGCCGCGCGACACCGGACGACATTCGCGCCCTCGTGAGTCTGATCAATTCGGCGTATCGAGTGGAAGATTTTTTCGTCAACGGTGATCGCACAAACGCAGAAGACGTCGGGGCACGGATCGAGGCTCCGAATGCGTTCTTCCTCGTTGTCGATGGCGCTGCCGGCGAGCTGGCGGGCGCCGTTTACGTGGATGTCAAGGGTTCACGCGGCCACTTCGCATTGCTTTCAGTGGATCCGTTCCTGCAACGGAAGGGCCTTGGCCGCTCTCTCATTGTCGCGGCGGAGGAACACTGCCGACGGGCCGGATGTCGCTCTCTCGACCTGGAAGTAGTCAACCTGCGTTCAGAGCTTCCAGCCTATTACGCAGCGCTCGGGTTCGAGGCGTTCGGTACCGCGCCGTTTCCCGATCCGAGCAAGCTCAGCCGCGACGCCCACCTCGTTCTGATGACGAAGCCGCTCGTGTCCGAAAATGCCGGACGGGCAAGTTAGTGCTCGATCGTCTTCATCCCGCGGCCGTTCAACAGTCTGTTGAACTCCGCCACATCACTCTGCATCAGCCGGTCGAGCGAGCCGCGCGTCTCCTTCACTCGATTCGCCAGTAGCTGCTGGACTTCGCGCTGTTGCGCCGCAGGTGTGAAATCCGACGCGCCGACGCCGCCCGCGAGATACGAGATCTGGCCACCGAGCTTCACCGGCCATCGCACTTCGTCCTGGCCGCGTCCGGTCATCCGAAGGTCCACGATGTTCTGCTCGAGCGCGATAAACTTCTGCTCGAGCGCATCGGCCGCCGAGCGCAGCTCGGGCGGACTCCCCGCCACATGCAGGAGCTGCAGGCGCACCGACTCGATCGTGCCCAGCATCTCCGCAACGGCGCTCATGTCGCTTTGCAGCGCGAGAAGCATGTCGGTCGCGGCACGGACGTCCTGCTCCGTCGCGCCGCTGTTGGGATCCCGCCGCACCAGGAGCGGTTGAGTCGACGACTGATCATCCACCGTGAGCTTCACGGTGTACGAGCCCGGCGGCATGAGCACCGAGAACCGCCCCAATCCCGGGGCGCTTCGCGTGCTGTCCCTGTCCATCTGGAACTCAGCGTTGTACATCGGCCTCGTTCGAAGACGGGCGGTCTTGCTCGAGTCGTTCCGCAGATTCCAGTAAACGCGGTTGAGTCCGGCCTTGCCTGTTCCGCGAAGAGTGCGGATGGTCTTTCCCACGCGATCGAGTATCGCGATCGACACCGCCCCCGCGCCGCTGTCGGGATGGGCTGCCTTCAACCAATAGTTGATCGCCGCACCGTCCGGCGGATTCGTGCCCGCGGTGGGATCGTCGACGGTCGCAACATTTCCCGCGATATCCGTGAACCGGTACGCGACGCGGGGCGCGAACAGGTGCGAGCTCGCCGCATTCACAGCGGGTGTCATCCTCTGGAGCGGACTCAGATCATCCAGAATCCAGAATCCGCGGCCATACGTGGCGATCACCAGATCGTTGAACTTCTCCTGGATCACCATGCCGTAGACGGGAGCGTGCGGAAGATTCATCTGCAGCGGCTGCCATCGCTCACCGTCATCGAATGAGACGTAGAGCGCGTTCTCGGTGCCGAGATAGAGAAGTCCCCGCCGTACCGGGTCTTCGCGAATGATGTGGGCGTAACTCAGCGGACTTTTCGGAATCCCGTTGACGGTCAGCTTCCACGTCTTGCCGAAATCCTTTGTCCTGTAGACCCACGGATCCCGGCTGTTCTCCTGGTGCCCATCGACGATGAGATAAGCAACGCCGGCATCGTACCTCGACGGCTCGATGTGACGCACCGAGCCCCACGCCGGGATTCCGGGAATGTTCGCTGTCACGTTCGTCCACGTCTTCCCACCATCGCGCGTCAGGTGGACAAGCCCGTCATTGCTTCCGGTCCAGATCAAACCCGGCTGTACTCGCGACTCGGCGATCGCGTAGATGACGTCGGCGTATTCGACGCCGATGTTGTCCGGCGTAAGGCCGCCCGAGATCTGCTGCTTCGACTTGTCGTTGCGCGTGAGATCGGGGCTGATGATGCGCCAGCTCCGTCCCCCATTGGTGGATGTATGCACGAACTGGCTGCCGATGTAGATCTTGTTGTGATCGTGAGGCGAGATGACGAAGGGCGCATCCCACACGAACCGGTACTGCACCTCGCCCGCCGGGTGACCGCCGGTGCTGAGTGGCCACACCTCGACGTTCTGTCCCTGCCGCGTCCGCTCGTCGAAGCGGATGACGATGCCGCCGCGGCTCCCCGATCCCGAAGCCGTGGACCAGATGATGTTCGGATCCACCGGGTCGGGCGTGGCCCATCCGCTCTCGCCGCCCCCCACGCCATGCCACTCGCTGCGCGGGATCGTGTTCCCCGAGCGGCTGTTGCTCGGACCGCGATATGAAGGGCCATCCTGCTTGTTGCCGTAGACATAGTACGGAACGCGGTTGTCCACCGTGACGTGATATATCTGGGCGATCGGAAGCTGGACACGCAGCCAGCTCCGGCCACGCGTGGTGGAAATCGAGATTCCGGCATCGTTCGCAACCGCCATCCGGTCGGCATTGCCCGGGTCGATCCACATGTCATGATTGTCGCCACCCGGCGTGCTGAGAGCGGGCGTGCGAACCGCGCCAGAATCAGCGGGAATGCGCGCTGCCGCTGCCGCCGCCGCTGCCGCCGCCGCACCACCGAACGCGGCGGCGGTGTTCGTCACGCCGCCATCGAGCGAGCGGCTGAAGGCAGCGCAGAGGAAGTACGCCTCGTCAGGATTATCAGTCGATACAGCCATGCGCGTGTAATATGGCTGGCGGCAGGCGAGATTCCTGTCGTAGCTGACGACCCGCCAGTTGTTGCCGCCGTCCTCCGAGCGCCAAAGCTCGCCGTTGTCGGTGGGCTGGCCGTGGAACGGCACTCCGTCGCCGGTCTCGATCAACGCGTATACGCGATCCGGCTTCGACCTCGCGATCGCCAGTCCGATCTTTCCGATCGTGTGCAGAGGCAGGCCATTGCCCTGGAGCCGGGTCCAGTTGTCGCCGCCGTCGTGTGAAACGAAGATGCCGCTGCCCGGGCCACCGCTCTCCCGCCCCCATGTGTGCATTTCGAGCTGCCACATTGCGGCGAACAAGGTACGCGGGTTCGCGGGATCCATGACGACGTCGATCGCGCCCGTGTTCGGGTCAACGAAAAGAACGCGTGTCCAGGTACGGCCGCCATCGGTGGTGCGATAGATCCCGCGCTCCTCCTGCGGTCCGTAGCTGTGCCCCTGCGCGGCGACGAAAACGATATCGGGATTATTGGGGTCGATCGCGATCCGCCCGACGCGGCCGCTGGCTTCGAGTCCCATGCGCGTCCACGTGCGCCCGGCATCAGTGGACTTGTAGACACCGTTTCCGATCGAGATATGGCTGCGAATGAACGGCTCGCCCGTTCCCGCCCACACGATGCGCGGGTTCGAACGTGCGACAGCGAGCGCTCCGATCGACGATACGTTCTGGTCGTCGAAGATCGGGCTCCAGTGAATTCCGGCGTCGGTGGTTTTCCAGATTCCCCCTGACGCAGCACCGGCGTAGTAGACATTGGCGTCGCCGGGAACGCCGGCCACAGAGGAGACGCGGTTACCGACGGGGCCGATGTAGCGGTAGCGAAGCTGCGCGAACGCCGCTGAGTCAGGAGTGGCGGATTGTGCCGCCTGCGCGTCAATCGCGGGCGCGTCGGCGCAAGTTGCAGCTATTACGACGGCGAGCGTCAACCCGCTCGCCGCGCGACTTAGATCCATCCCTTGATTCCGTTGAATCCCCGTCGAACCAGGCCCGGCCGCGGACCGCGTTCGCTGCGACGCTCCACGATGACGCTGTACGCCTGCATCAGGTCGTGATGGAAGGCGCGGCTGCCGCCCCACAGATACAGCCGGAAGGCTCGATACGTTCGCTCGCCCCATCGGGCGGTTATCTCCTTGCGAGCGGCGTCGAATCGCTCCGCCCACTGACGCATCGTCAGCTCGTAGTCGTGTGTCTCGTTCCGCACCTCGACCAGGTCCATCCCATGGTAGGCGACCTCGCGCACAAAATCCTGTAGGCACAGGAAAGTATGCGTTCCGGGCCAGATGTAGCGCCGCGCAAATGCGCTAACCGCGTATTTCTCGCGTGACGCCGACGCATCCAGATACAACCGGCCGCCGGGTCGCAGGCAATCCCAGACGCGGCGCACGAAGCGGCGGTAGTTGGGGATGTGCTCGATGACGCCGTAAATGACGATGGCGTCGTACGGCTTGGCGGGAGTGTGCGTCAGGAAATCCTCGAGGTGCACCGTTGCCGGAAGCTTGCGCTGCTCGATGAGGCGGCTCACGAACCGGTGCGAGTCGGGCGCGATCGTAAGCCCCGTCACGTTCACGCCGCGCTCGCCGCAGTACTCCTCCACGCCGCCCCAGCCGGCTCCGATGTCGAGGAGCCGCATGCCCGGCCGCAGCTGGAGCGATTCGTACATCCGCTCGAGCTTGTGCTCCGACGCTTCTTCGATCGTCTCGTCGTCGCTCTTGAAGATGCCGTGTGAGTAGAATCTCCAGCGTCGATCGATGAAGCTGAGGTAGAAATCGTCGCCCAGGCTGTAATGCGACTTGATGGCGAACTTGTTTTCCCTGGTCATCGAGCGGAACAGTCTCGCGGCCCAGAACTTCGCAAGGAGCGCGACAGGTGGCCGGTCGCGGAGCTGCGTTCGAATATTCATCGCTGTGAGCATGTCGAGCTCCACATCGAAAGCGCCATCGATGTAGGCCTTCGCGACTGCCAGCTCGTCCAGGCCGTGGCTGAATGCGCGCTCGGATTTGATGCGGACGCGAAATGCGGGCGGCTTGTCGCTGTCGCCGTAGCGAAGCGACTCGCCCGAGGGTAGAACAACCTCGCACGGAGCATTGCCGTACTGGAGGAGCCGGTGGAACGACCGCAGCGCACGGGGAACGCGCGGCGCTGCCGGCTGCTCGATGTTCCGCTGTGTGAGAGTGGTCGTCATTTGTCGTGGAACCCCAAGGCGCTGCGACCATGCCAGGTCGCGGCGTACTGCGTAAACCCGAGTCGCTCGACCAACCGGTCGTAGCGCGGGTCGGCGCGGATGTGCCCGACCCCTGGCCAGCTCAGAAGAAACACTACCGCGGGATCGTGAAGATCCGCGCCCTGCTCCAACAGCTCGAAGCCCTTATCGAGATCACCGTAATGAAGGTGAAGCCAGGCCCTCGAAGCCGGACGATCAGGGCCCTTCGCGCATCGCTCGGTCATCTCGTCGAGGATCTTGCGCGCCTCCTCGTGCCGGCCACTGGCCCACAGAACTTCGCCGAGAAACATGAGGATATGAGGTATCCGCTGCAAGCGCGCGGCGGTCCGCTCGAGGTGCTCGATTGCCTCGTCGAACCGGCCCTGCTCGGCGCAGGCCAGCGCCAGCAGGTATTCGGCACTGCCATGGGCCGGGTCGATTGCCACCGCTTGCTGGCAGGCCTGCTCCGTCAGCTCCGGCCGTCCGAGCAGGAAATAGCCCATGCTCGCGGTCGTGCTGATGAGTGGAGAGAGGGGCTCGAGCTCCTGCCCTCTCGGGCCCGCATCGAGAGCGGTCACCGGGTCGCCAGTCATCCCCGAGACGGCACAGAGATAGGCGTGCGCAGTGGCCATTCGTGGACTGAGGTCGATGGCGGTTCGGAAAGAGCGAATGGACTGCGGGAAGTTCCAGCCGAAGAAGAACTCCGCCAGTCCGCGCGAGTGGTGCACTTCGGGCAGGGTGTCGTCGCGCGCCAGGGCGCGCTCGACCAGCGATTTCGCGCGTTCGTACGCCACCTGTGACGGAACGAAACCGAACAGGCCGAGAGCGCTGTAGGTATCGGCGAGGCCGCACTGGGCAAGGGTGTAGTCCGGGTCCGTGGCGATCGCACGCTCGAAGAAGCTGATCGCCTGCCTCAGGTCACGCTGATACCAGTAATAGCGGCCTTTCAGATAGAGGTGATACGCCTCCAGGTTCCTGGTTGGAGGCTTCGATGGCGGAAGGTCGCCGCCGGTGATGAGCTTGCCTTTGACCGTGTTTACGATTGCCGCCGAGATTTCGTCCTGAATCTCGAAGACGTCCTTCATCTCGCGGTCGTATCGCTCGGACCAGAGGTGAAAACCGTCGGACACATTGATGAGCTGCGCGGAGATGCGCAGGCGGTTGCCGAAGCGCCGGATGCTCCCCTCGAGCACCGAGGTGACGCCGAGCTTCCTGCCAACGGTGCGGACGTCTTCAGTCGACCGCTTGAAGGCAAATGAGGAGGTTGGCGCCGGGACGCGCAGCGATGGCACATGGGAAAGGGCGCTGATCAGCTCCTCGGTCATGCCATCGGCGAAGTACTCACCCTCCTGGTCCGTGGACATGTTGACGAAGGGCAGCACAGCAATGGAAGTTTCGCGCGGAAAACCGTCCCTCCGGTACGCCTGAAGTCGCCCATCGGAGATCGATGTGGCATTCTGTTCCAGCGCCAGCGCGAATTCCTTTACAGTCTGGAATCGCAGATCTGCATCACGCTCGAGCGCCCGCTCGACGGCGACGGCGACGGAGGCCGGCACGTCCTCGCGGAGAGTGGTCACCAGGGCCGGGCGCTCGACGAACCGCTTGGCGATTATCTCGGCGGCTGTCCTGCCGGTAAACGGCGGTTGACCGGCGAGCATCTCGTAGAGCATGCAGCCGAGCGAATAGATGTCGGAGCGGGCGTCGACGTTCGGGTCGCCGGCGGCCTGCTCGGGACTGATGTAGGCCGGCGTACCGACCGCGATGCCAACCAGTGTGAGGCGCTCGTTCGCCGAAACGTCGAGTGCCCGCGCGATGCCGAAATCGGTGATCACCGCCTGACCTGCGGCGATGAGGATGTTCTCCGGCTTGATGTCGCGATGCACCACGCCCTGCTCGTGCGCGAATGCCAGCGCGCCCGCGACCTCGCTCACTATCTGGACGGCCTCGGCGATCGGGAGCTGATGCTGACGGTCGATCGCGCCGCGCAGCGACTCGCCGGCCACATAAGGCATCACATAGTATGGGATCCCATTCACTTCTCCGGAGTCGAACAACGGAAGGATATGGGGATGGCTAAGGCGGGCCGCGATCTCGATTTCGAGCAGGAAGCGCTCCGATCCGAGCACCGCCGCAAGCTCGGGCTTGAGCACCTTGATCGCCACCCGCCGGGAATGACGAACATCCTGGGCGAGCCAGACAGTCGCTGTGCCCCCACGACCGATTTCGCGCTCGATCACGTATCGGTCGGCCAACGCAACCGCCAGAGTGGATAAAGCCGGGGTCATTGGTCTGCAAGATGGACGGGAGACTTGAAGTAGGGAAGCCGTCGGGCATCCCGTCCGGGGCATCGCCGTCAGAACGTCGCGGTCAGAACGTCGCGGTCAGACCCCCTAGCAGGCGCCGTCCGATAATCGAGCCGCCGTAGATCTGAAAGCGGCGCTGGTCAAGCACGTTGGTGCCGGCGACGAACACCTTGAGCTGATGAGTCACCCTGTAGGCAGCGTTTGCGTTTACGAACTGCGCTGCGGGGATGTATCCGGCGAACACTCCCGCTGCCCACGGGTAGCCGGCCAGCAGGCGCACGTTCCCATTGAGATCGAGGCCGCGCGGCGACGCGTAGAACAAAGCCACGGTGCCCTTGTTCCTCGGAGTGTTCGGCAGGAGCGCGTCGTTACCGAGACTCGGATCCTTCACGCGGAAGTCGAAGAGAGCATAGCTTGCCTCGGCGCGGAGCACGTCGGAGATCTGCATCACGGTACCGACCTCCACTCCACGCTCCCTGACCCGGCCGGCGTTGGCGTACGATACGACGAGGGCGCGATGCCCGTCCACGGTCGTGAGGAGCGGCTGGGTCCCGGCGACGAGGGCGTTGAAGTTGCTGCGAAG
>JBGPLS010000102.1:0-10790 GCA_041486565.1 Gemmatimonadaceae bacterium | reverse complement strand
CTGTTTGCGGTGGTACATCATCCACACTGCGTGCAGTGACCCGCCGCGACTGACGATCCCGGTGACGCGGCCGTGGACGAGCGGCAGGTGCTCGATGAGGATTGCGGCGTGGATCGTCATGTAATCGACGCCCTGCTTCGCCTGGCGCTCGATCATGTCGAGAAGATCCTGTGCGGTGAGCTCCTCGAGTTGTTTTTCTTGTTGAACTGCCTGGTAGATCGGAACCGTTCCGATCGGGACGGGCGACGCGTCGATGATTGCCTGCCGGATTGCGTCGATGTTTCCGCCGGTGGAGAGGTCCATCACCGTGTCGGCGCCGTACTTCACCGCCATGCCGAGCTTTTCGATTTCGCCGTTGATGTCCGAGCTCACCGCGCTGTTGCCGATGTTCGCGTTGATTTTGACTTTGGCGACTTTGCCGATGCACATCGGCTCGAGAGCGCCGGCGAGGTGGCGGACGTTGGCGGGGATGATCAGCCGCCCGATGGCAATCTCGTCCCGCACCAGCTCGGGTGAAATCTCTTCGCGGTCGGCGACAAAACGCATCGCGTCGGTGATCTCGCCCCGACGCGCGTAGTGCATCTGCGTGCGTGCTTCCATTGTTTGACTCCCTACGCCGGTACTAGCCGGATCAGGTTATGAGGGACTTTCTCAGCTGCCGCTCGGCAGCACCCCTGTCATTGCTTTCTAATGTATAGGGTGTGCGTTGGAGTGGAACTGTCGGCGCGTTTTCGATGCGTCTTCAGGGTGGGTTGCGGGCGAGACTGGGTTATGGTCGACTCGATCTTGCGGATTCCGCAGTCAGACCTCGGACGGGAAGCGGACGGCTCGAAGAAGTATCGGATTCTCGAGCAGCTCCGCCATCGATTGCGCACGTTGCATTACAGCGCTCGTACCGAGCAGGCCTACTGCGACTGGGTGCGGCGATTCGTCTTGTTCAATGACCGGCGTCACCCAATCCACATGGGTGAAGCGGAGATTGGTGCGTTTCTGACGAGTCTTGCTGTCGAGGGTCGAGTGAGCGCGTCGACCCAGAACCAGGCACTCCATGCGCTGCTCTTCTTTTATCGTCGCGTTCTGAACCGCAATTTGCAGGTACTGGAGGGGATAACTCCTGCTAAGCGCGGGCGCCGGTTGCCGGTGGTGCTATCGGTTGGTGAGGTCCGTCAACTGCTTGCGCATATGCGCGGTGTTTCGAGGCTTTGTGCGACATTGATGTACGGAAGTGGTCTCAGGCTTGGCGAGTGCGTGTCGCTGCGAGTGAAGGATGTCGATCTCGAGCGAGGCGAGATCGTCGTGCGTTCCGGAAAGGGTGATAAAGATAGACGTGTGCCGTTCCCTTCAGCGGCAAGCCGCGCTTTCGCCGGTCAGGTTGACCGAGTGATACGATGCTTCGCCAGGGACCGAGCCGCGGGTGTGAGAGGAGCTGCTCTCCCCGATGCGCTCGGCCGAAAGTTGCCGAACGCCGAGCGGGAGCTCGGATGGCAGTGGGTCTTCCCTGCTTCGCGGACCTACGTCGAGCGAGAGTCAGGTGACCGACGTCGGCATCATTTGCACGAGACAGCTGTGCAGCGCGCCGTGACCTCAGCCGCCCGAACGAGTGGAATCCGGAAGCGGGTAACCTGTCATGCGCTGCGTCATTCGTTCGCGACGCATCTATTGGAGAGCGGCTGCGACATCCGAACGATTCAGGAATTGCTCGGTCATTCGAGCCTTCAGACCACGATGATCTACACGCATGTGTTGAACAAAGGCGCAATGGGAGTACAGAGTCCGGCTGATCGGCTTTAGAAGCTCTCTGCTCAATCCGCACACTTCGTGGCCCGACGCGAGCCTTTATAGTCAGCTGAAAGATGCTCCGTTCTCAAAAAACAACGCTCATTATTAGGCTGCGAGGATTTTGCAGCAATTTCATTTCTCTGCGCCTTCATGGACCGGTCTAAAGCATTTTCTGATTTCGAGTTCGCCTCTCACGGGATATCGCAGACAATTGCAAAAGCATCCGACGCTTGCAGTTTTCGTCACGGCTCCGCAGTCTAAGTCGGCAGTCCATTTGATAGTTAGACGACCTCACGACGGACTCTTCATGGACCAACCTTTCGACCATCGGGGAGATTTCACCGAGACATACATTGGGTCCGCTTTGGGTTGGTGCGGAATAACGGTTGACGAGAGTGGTGCGAGCCATCCAATGCCGGAACCAAAGGCGCTTGAACTCGCGATTCCGGAATGGGTTCGAATTCCGGAACACATCGACGACGCTGTTTCAATTTATATCGATGTTATGTCTCGCCCAGAGGTGGCAATTCGCAAAGCGGCTATGACCGCTATTGCTGCGGTCGTATTGGAATATGGCCGCCTTCCGCAAGAGTCGCGGGCGCGGGAGTGTGTTAGAAAAGCACTCGATGATTCAAGTCCTGAGGTCGTAGCATCCGCGGTCACAACTTCCGCTATTATCCTCAGAGTACTTGGATAGGTTCATATCGCCCGGTCGTCTAACACGACTATATGAAGTTGAAAGTCATTCATGCCGCGGTGAGTCGCGGCGAGTGAGAGCGAGGCACAGCTTCACCGAATCACTCTCGGGAGGCTGGGATGACTTTCGTCGGACTGGATTTGCATAAGCGCTATATCACAGCGAGTGCGCTAGACGGCACAGGCGGTGTCGTTGGCGAGGTGCGGCGGATGCCGGTCTCGCTTGACGCGTTGGGCGATTTCCTCGTGGTGCTCACCGGGCCGGTGACTGTTGCGATGGAAGCGACGCTCTACTGGCAGTGGCTGCACGATCAGCTCGAGGCGCTCGGACACATCGTCCGCGTCGCCGACGCGCGGCAAGTGAAGCTGATCTGGCAGACGCGCTCGAAGACCGATCCGATCGACGCGCGAAAGCTGGCTGAGCTCGTGCGGGTTAACCTCTTTCCGGCGATCTGGATTCCCGATGCGGACACGCGCCGGCGGCGGCAACTGCTGCACGGGCGAGCCTTCCTCGTCCGACAACGCACGCAGATCAAGAATCGCATTCACGGCCGGCTGACCGCAGAGAACCGGCTCTTTCCGCGTTCCGATCTTTATGGCCGCGCCGGGCGCGCGTGGTTGGCAACGATCAGCCTCTCACCTGTCCTCCGGAGCCAGGTCGATCGACTGCTGCGCCTGCACGATGCAATGACCACCGAGATCGGTCAGCTCGACGAAGAGGTCAAGCGACTCCGTCGCGATCATCCGATGATCGAACCGTTGCACACCATTCCTGGGGTGGGCCTCTTTGGCGCGCTCTTTCTCGTCGCCGAGATCGGCACGATCGAGCGGTTTCGCTCGAGCCACCAGTTGGCGGCGTACGCAGGA
Organism: Gemmatimonadaceae bacterium; assembly: GCA_041486565.1. GTDB lineage: Bacteria > Gemmatimonadota > Gemmatimonadetes > Gemmatimonadales > Gemmatimonadaceae > UBA4720. Next base: position 7,448 of record JBGPLS010000102.1, on the reverse strand, counting down.
CTAGTTCCAACGACGCGGAGCTCAGGCGGGAAAACCACTCACGGCTCTGTGGGCCACGCCAGCAATCGCTGGCTCAAGTGGATATTGGTGGAGATCGTGCAGACGTTGAAGCAGGCGCCGGGTCCGGTGGGCGATCAGTATCGCCGGCTCGTGCGGGCGAAAGGAAACCCTAAGGCGACGATGGCGGCGGCGCGGAAACTGTGCTGCTATATCTATTGGATGTGGAAGGACGGCCTGAGCTACGAGGAGTGGCTCGCCCGTCGGGGAAAAGAAGTCTGGTCGGAGGTGCGCCCGGTTCAGCGAATGGGAGCGGTGGCGTAGCGCAGCTCAGCCATCCACCCGGTAACACGAATGGGCCACCTCCTTCGAACAGATGCTCGTGTCCTCACCGGACGAAGAGGCGCTTGAAGACGACTTCGCCGTCGGCGAAGCGTTCTTGAATCAGCGACGCAGAAACGGTGCGGAGGCGGGAAGCCGATTCGCTAGCGCACGACAGAATCACCGCCCGTCAACAACGGGCGAGCATCACGCTGTGTCTCTCGTCCATTGACTTTCAGAGGCTCGTTGAAGCTGACGGGCGATCTAATGAAGCTCGCTACGCTCGCATTTTGTACGATTCGCCCGCAGCTTAACTGAAGGCGTTAGCCGGGCAATGCTTCGAAGCATGCATGGAAAGAAACAAGGATCAATGACTGACGAGGTCGACGCGAAACGACTCACGCTGTCAAGTCTGACTGTTAAGACCGTCGTCGTGCATACGGTTACGTATTTTGTTGCTGGGGTCTTGGCATACAGGCTCGGAGGGTATGAGAAGACGTTTTCTCAACCCCCGTTGTCCTATTTCATGCGCCCCACTTCGGATCGGTGGGTCATGGCGGGCCCTCTGTTCCAACCCTTACGCGGGGTCATCTTTGCCCTGGCTTTCTACCCCTTGCGTAGCGTCCTCTTTGCAGAAAGACGTGGGTGGCTAACTCTCTGGTGGCTCCTGTTTGCTCTCGGCGTACTATCGACGTTCGGACCTGCCCCCGGCTCTGTGGAGGGGCTGATCTACACGAAAATTCCGCCGTCGGCTCAGATGCTGGGTCTGTGGGAAGTCCTGCTGCAGTCCTTTCTGCTATCAGTTGTAGTGTTTCATTGGGTCACTCATCCCGAGAAGCGATGGCTTAACTGGACGTTAGGCATCGCCTTTTCCATCGTGATAATTCTTCCTCTGGCGGGACTTCTGTTGGCCCAGCCCTAAGTCGGACGAAGCGGCGGGCAAGCTGACAAGCGATCTGTCATCCAGACAGAGGGAGTAGTAATCCGAAGAGCGAGGGAAGCCCCCGTGCGCCGAGCCGCCCCCGCATCCATCTTAGGGGCGCAATGAACTCCCCTCTCGAGCGGCTGCGCACCGCCCTCGCCGACCGGTATCGCGTCGATCGCGAACTTGGCACCGGCGGCATGGCGACGGTCTATCTCGCCCACGATCTCAAGCACGACCGCGAAGTCGCGATCAAGGTCTTGCACCCGGATCTTGGCGCCGCTCTGGGCGGCGAGCGGTTCCTGAGCGAGATCAAGACCACCGCGAAACTCCAGCATCCGCACATTCTGCCGCTGCTCGATTCGGGCGAGGCGGAGGGGCTGCTCTACTATGTGATGCCGTACTTCACGGGCGAGACGCTGCGGGCGCGGATCGAGCGCGAGCGACAGCTCCCGATGGACGACGCGCTGCGCATCGCCCGTGAAGTCGCCGACGCGATCGGCGCCGCGCACGCCATCGGGATCATTCACCGCGACATCAAGCCGGAGAACATCCTGCTGCAGGGCGGCCACGCACTGGTCGCTGACTTCGGGATCGCGCTCGCGGTGCAGAGCGCCGGCGGAGCGCGCATGACGCAGACAGGGCTGTCGCTCGGGACGCCGCAGTACATGAGTCCCGAGCAGGCGATGGGGGAGAAGGTGATCGACCTGCGCGCGGATATATATGCGCTTGGCGCGGTGACGTACGAGATGCTCGTCGGGGAGCCGCCGTTCACCGGGGCGAGTGTGCAGGCGATCGTAGCGAAGGTCATGGGCGCAGAACCCCAGGCGCCGACGCTCATCCGGAAGACGATCCCGGCGCATGTCGAGCGCGCGGTGCTCCGAGCGCTAGCTAAGCTCCCCGCCGACCGGTTCGCTAGCGCGGCGGAGTTCAGCGCCGCGCTCGGCGCGACGGGAGCGGCGCCCGCTGACAGCGCCGGCGCCCGCTCGCTGCGACGGAGCTGGGTTGCGCGCACGCCAGTGATTCTCGGCGTGGCTGCCGCTGCGCTCGCGGTCGGCTGGCTGCTCGGCCGCGGCCAATCGCATTCGACGGACGCGGGCGGCGTGATCGATGTGAGCGTATCGTTGCCGGACTCCGTCACCATCGAGCCCCTGGCGCCGGTGCCCGAAGGGGAAGTAGCCATCGCGCTCTCCCCCGACGCATCGATGCTCGTTGTCGTCGGGCGCACGGCGAGCGGTGCCCGACTCTTCATGCGCCGGCTCGGCGATGACCAGCTGCGCCCGCTCGCGGGGACGGAGCGCGGCTACGCGCCCTTCTTCTCGCCGCGCGGCGACCAGATCGGCTTCTTCGCCGACGGAAGTCTAAAGCGATATTCCGTGAGCGAGCAGCGGACCACCACCGTCGCGAGCACGGGGGGAAGGACGTGGGGCGGCGCGTGGGTCGCGGACGATCGGCTGCTCGTCTCGGTCGACCGCGCGACGTCGCTGCTGATGATGACGGCCAATGGCGATTCCATCCGCGAGATCCCGTGCGGCGGCATCTGCGGCAACCCCGAAGCACTGCCTGACAGCCGGCACGTGTTGGTCAGCACGGGGACGCATCTCGCGGTCGTGGACCTCCAGCGCGGCAGCATCGAACCGCTCAGCGGACCATCGGGAGAGGCCGAGGGGAGCGGCCCCGCCGGGATGCGCGGCACACTGCCACGCTACGATGGCGACGGGCACCTCGTGTGGGTGGACACCGACGGCCATCTTCTCGCTGCACCGTTCGACCCGGTGCGGTGCGAGTTCACCGGCGCGCCCGTGCCGATCGGCAGCGATGTCCGCGTGGAGAGCGGGCGCGGCTCGGCGCAGTTCGCGCTGTCGAAGACAGGCGTGCTCGCCTATGCGAACGGTCCACTCATGTCGGTCGGCACCATCGTGCGCGCGGACCGCGCGGGAAAGGTGACGCCGCTGCCGATCGGCGCGGAGAATTACACTTCGCTCGAGCTCGCACACGACGGACGGCGCTTGCTCGCCTCGGTGAGCCTCCCGACCGGGGAGCGCTCATTTCACATCATCGACATCGCGAGCGGACACGACGCCCCGTGGGTCACCGGCCGCGACCTGATGGATCGGCCGCGATGGTGGCCCGGCGAGCACAAGGTCACGTTCCGACGCGGCAGCAAGTATTTCTTGCTCGATCCCGAGCTGGCCGCGCCGCCGGAAGAGCTGACGGTCTCGGCGCCCGGGGGGCTCTACGTGCTGTCCGACAGCGAGCGTTACTTGAGTTACGCACACGACACGGCCGTGGTGGCGCGATTCGACGGGAAGGGGCAACCGGTTCGGGTCCCGGCGCCAGGCGCGGGGTGGCCGGCCTTGAGTCCCGACGGACGCTGGCTGGTGAACGAGGAGGAGGTGGGCTCCGGGAGCGACCTCGTCGTGCACGCGCTCGACGGGAGCCAACGCCGTGTGGTGCTCGGGTCGAGTTCGCGCTTCAGCATGCCGTACTGGGAAGTCGGTTCTACGGAACTGATCCTCGCGGCCCAAAAGGCGAACGATGGCGGGCAGGCCGATGCCGAGATGACGCAGCAGGAGTTCTGGGCAGTGTCGTACACGCCCAGCGCTGCGCAGCCGTTCGGCGAGCCGCGGTTGCTGTTTCGCGCCAGCGTCGCGGACTTCCCCGGGCGCAACTATTCGGTGGGGGGCGGCGGCAGCGTGTTCGTGTTCAAGCAGCACGTCGCGGCGCGCCCGCTGCGGGAAGTGCGCCTGCTGGTAAACTGGCACCAGCGCCTCGAGCGTCCGAGGAACCAGGGAGCGACTCCGTGATTGACCGACTGCGATCGGCGCACGGGCTGTCACCATCGAATTCCGGAGCGGCATTCGTCACGGGGCCAAGGCTTACTCGATCCGCTCTGAATAAGAGCGTTCCATGCCGACCATTCGAGGGGCGACCGCCCGATGACGGTCATCAACGTCGATCTTTCGCACATAGGAGACTCTCGGTGCTCTTCATGATCATCGAGCACTTTCGGAATGGTGATCCCAAGCCGGTCTACGAACGATTCCGACAGCGCGGCCGCTTGCACCCGATGGACTTCATTAGATCAACAGTTGGATGACGCCGGACCTTACGCGTTGCTATCAAGTGATGGAGTGCGACGATCGCGTGCTGCTCGATGAGTGGATCGCGGCTTGGGATGACATCGTCGAGTTCGAGATTCATCCGGTCATTACTTCCGACGAAGCAGCGGCCCGCGTCCCGATAGAGTGAGCGGCAGTCACCGTGGCAAAGTATTTGGTGAACGTGTATGCATGGACGATCACATATGTCGATCGCAAAGGAGCAAATCGCGGCGTCTTCCTTTGGATTCCATGGTCGCTCGCGGGGATTGTAATTACCGCGCAATAACAGATCTCACTATTTCCTGGTTTGATCGGCGGGGCCGCGCTTTGGCGGCCCCGCTTCTGTTTGACGGCCGTGTCTCACGCTGTTTCTACAATCAAAAAACATCAGGCGTCTTGGCCTCCGGCGTGTGATGTACTGCCGGAGCTTCGGCACACACTTGGTAGCCGCGTCATTGGCTTCGGGATCATAGCTTTCGTCCTCATGACGCCGATGTTCATGCCATAGTCGGCGGTGTGCCGTCGCTCACGATTGGCGTGATGATACTTGTTGGTTTGCGACTCGCGCGACGGTCGGCCGAACTCGCACCAATAATTGAGCCGGCAGTGCCATAGGTCCCGGCGATCGCGCTGTGGCTGCTGCGCCGGCCATTCAAACAAGAGACAGTCCGATGCGACTTGCGCCGGTGACTTCGGTGCCTGCATGAAGTCGGAAGCTATTTAGCTCGTGGATGATTACGTTCTGAACGATGAAATTCATCACGACCGCAGCCGTAGTCACCGCCGCTGTTGTCTCATCCGCGTCGGCACAGCCCGCAACGCCGAGGCTTGACGCGCCCACCGCAGCACGATTCGCAGCCCTCGCGCTCGCGTGCGTCCAGAAGGAATACCCGAACAAGATCTCGCACGTTCTGAATTCCGCGGACGACGTGAAAGCGCCGCACGAGCTGGCCCCTGCGTTTTACGGATGCTACGACTGGCATTCATCGGTGCACGGCCACTGGCTGCTGGCGCGTTTGGTCCGCGAGTTTCCCAATGCGCCCTTCGCGACCGATGCAGTTACAGCACTCAAGGCGAATATCACGCCGGCCCACATCTCCGGCGAAGTTGCGTATTTGAATGCCACCGGACGCGAGTCGTTCGAACGTCCCTACGGTTTGGCCTGGCTGCTTCAGCTCGGCGCCGAGCTGAGCGAATCAAAGACGCCTGATGCGGCTGCATTATCGTCGGCGTTGAAACCACTCGAAGCGGCGGTGGTCGCGCGTCTCAAGCAGTGGCTGCCGAAACTCGCATATCCCATTCGCGAAGGTGAACACGCGCAAACTGCATTCGCTTTCGGATTGATCCTCGACTACGCTCGGGAAAACGATCCAGCGTTGGCCACGATGGTCGCTGCGAAGGTTCGCGAGTTTCATCTCAAAGATCGCGACTGTCCGATCAACTACGAGCCGTCCGGCCAGGATTTCCTCTCGCTATGTATCGCCGAAGCCGATGTGATGCGCCGCGTTCTGCCGCCTGCCGAATTTGCGAAATGGTTGACGAAGTTTCTTCCGCGAATACCCACTACCAATTCAGGCGGATGGCTGCCTATTGGAATCGTCACCGACAAGACCGACGGCAAGCTCGCACATCTGGACGGGCTGAATCTCAGTCGCGCCTGGATGTTGGAAGGAATCGCATCCGGCTTGCCGGCAAGCGATCCACGTATTCGCGCACTGATGGCCGCGGCTCACACTCACGCCGCGAGTGGTCTCGCCGCGGTCACCGGAGAACACTACGCCGGCGGACACTGGCTCGGCAGCTTCGCGACATATCTCACAACGCGCCGAGGTATCGGGAAGTAGCTGCGGCTGATGCTTGCGAGAAATCCTGATTCCTCGCAAACTAGTCCGCCAATGCGCCTGATTTTTCTCACTTTCCTCAGTGCTGCGGTTATCTCCGTTCCAGCCACCGCGCAAACCACTCAGCAGCGTTGCGCGGAACTGAAAGCGGAGCGAGCCGCGCTTTACGTCGAAGCGCAGAACGCCAGCGCCGCACTAGACAAGGTGAGAGACGCGCGCACAACGGCGCTCCGCCGTATCCAGGCGATCGAGGGTGCCGCCCGAGATCCCGTCCTCGTTGTCTTGTTGGAGGCTGAAGCTTACAGCGCCCGAGGTATGCGCCGGTTCCGTGAAGAGAACCGCCTCCCGGCCGACTTGGACGATCTCATCAGGGCAGAGCGGCCCGCGGAGTTCTGGCGGCGCGCAGATACGGAGGTGTTCTCCAGGGTTGACGACTTCAAGGCAAGCTTCGACAGGATCTTTCTGCGGCAGGCCCGAAATGATGCGGAGTACGACAAGTTGCTTTGCCAGTCGGCGCCACCCGAAGCTTCCGGGCCGTTGCCGATCGAGCGCAGGCCTGACGGCCAGCCGACTATCACCGATGCATTGATCACGCGCTGGGTGAAAGCACGCTATGCACTTGCTAACAGCGGCGGTGCCTCACACTGGCAGGCAGGCCAAATGACACAGCTGGACTACCGCGAGGTCGACGAACGATTCCAGTCCTATTTCAGTCTGATGAGGGTGGGCGGAATGGCCGAGCAGTTCTCGGACGACGAGATGCGCGCGATTACCGCACGGTGGGTGGATATTCGCAACGTAAGAGAAGGAATCTGGTCTCAGATCAAGTTCTAATGAACCCGAAACAATCCTGTCATCGAGGAATCATGTTCACTCTTCGCCACACAGGTATTGCAATGCTGCTCGCGCTCGCGACCTCGCCTGTCGCAGCGCAAGACCTCACGGGAATCTGGCGTGACAACACCGGCGGCCGGTATGTGGTGCGCCAGGCAGGCGAGGAATTCTGCTGGACCAGTGACCAGAATGTCTTCTGCGGGATCATCACTGGCCCCGTGATCGCCGGCAGCTGGCTCGATCTTCCGACCGGACGTTTTCGCGGAAATGGCCGCATGGTGCTTCAGATCGCGTCGCCGAATCGCCTGGTCAAGCTGTATCAAACCGCGAACTACACAGCATCGACCTGGACACGCGAAGGAAGTTCTGACCCGACTCCAGCCGCTCAACCGTCCGCCGTCCCCCGTTCCGAACCAGCTGTCGATCCCT
>JBGPLS010000101.1:0-11033 GCA_041486565.1 Gemmatimonadaceae bacterium | reverse complement strand
GACCGCGTCCGAAGGAAGATCAGCAACCCTCGCTGACAGACCTGCATCCTTCGCTCACTCCGACGGAAGCATTCCAGGTTCCGCCACGGCCTCCCCCCGATACGACACGAGGAGACAAGTCGTGACCCTCGACCGCCGCGGCTTTCTGATCGTCAGCGGCTCTACCCTGTCGTCGGCGCTCATCGCAGCCAGCGATTCGCGCGGACCGAAGGGAGCCCAGCGACTTCTCCGCTACGCCGAGCGAAAGAACGAGGTCATCGAGCGCGCTCTCTTCCGCCACACATCGATGGACGTCCCGATTGCAGGCTCGCGCCTGGCCGGTAACGCGCTTCCCAGCTACTTCATATCGAAGACGGTTCCGGTCTGGAACGAGGCGCAGCGCGGCCGGTGGACTCTCGAGGTCTCGGGAATGGTGGACAGGCCGCTCGTGCTCACTCTTGATGAGCTGCAAAAGCTTCCGCGAACGACTGAGCGTGTGAATCACTACTGTGTCGAGGGCTGGACCGCGGTCGAGGAATGGACGGGCTGCCGCGTGCGGGAGCTGGCTCGCCTTGCCGGCGTCCAGAGGGGCGCGAGGTATGTCGACTTTCAGTCCTTCGACGACGGCTATCACGAGAGCTGGGACATCGAGAGCGCGATGCATCCGCAGACGGTGATTGCCTACGGTCTGGACGGACGGATGCTCGGCCCCCCGCACGGTGCGCCGGCGCGCCTGTTCTCTCCGGTGAAACTCGGCTACAAGAATACCAAGTATCTCACGAGGGTCGCTTTTCTCCCGGATCGAAACGGCGGCTACTGGAGCGACAAGGGGTACGAGTGGTACGGCGGGATATGAACCTATCTGTTGAACAGGTGTATGGCCTGGTACGTAAACTGATGTTGCTCGTTCCCGCCGCACCCCACCTAGAGAATATCGATGGACAATATAGATCCCACGCTCGATCAGCTCGAGCGCGAGATTGCCGCGCGCCTGAAATTGGTTTGTGCCGAAATGTCTCCCGAAGCATTCCTGGCGCTGGTGCGTGACATCGCGAGAGTAAAGCTCAAGTACGAGCCGGAGTCGCGCGCCGGCGATTAGCTCCCAAGGCTTAGCGGATTCGCAGCGTTTTCGATGTTGTCTTGTCTGCCGGCGGAATGCCGTCGGGACCCGTCGCGCGTCGGCTTGCGCCGCGAAACAGCAATAGTTCTCTCAGGAACTGGCGGTTCAGCAATGCGCCTGCGACAAGCAGCGCGACGCCCGCAAACACGGCGATGTTCCCCCATCGCCAGTTGTCGCGCCCCATCAGCGCTGCGCCCATGCTTGCGGTGCCGCACGCGACCAGAAGCTCTCCACCACGATTGAGCTCGGCGCGCTGCCGCCGCCGGCGCTCCCTGAAGGGACGTCTCTCTTCCGGGCTCATCGCGTCGTAGACTATCGCCAGCGCGATCAAACACACGATAATTCCGAGAACGATCGGAAACTGCTCCAGCTTCACCCCGCCATCCCTGTTAATTTTGAGCCATGCACAGTGAGACTCGCAGGATTCGCTCCACGACGATTCTCGCCGTCCGCCGGGATGGCAAAGTAGCCCTCGGCGGTGACGGCCAAGTGACCGTCGGAGATACGGTTATGAAGTCCAACGCACTGAAGGTGCGCGCCCTGCGTGGGGGCAAATTGCTCGCCGGTTTTGCCGGCGCCGCAGCCGACGCCTTCACGCTCTTCGAGAAGTTCGAGGAAAAGCTGGAACGCCATCCCGGAAATCTCTCGCGAGCTGCGGTCGAGCTGGCCAAGGACTGGAGGAGCGATCGCGTCCTGAGGCGCCTCGAGGCGCTCCTCGCAGTGACCGATGCCGAGCATGGCTTCATCATTTCCGGCACGGGCGATCTCATCGAGCCGGACGATGGGATTCTCGCGATCGGCTCGGGTGGATCCTATGCTCTCGCCGCCGCCCGCGCTCTCGTTGCCAACACCGATCTTTCCGCGCGGGATATTGTCGAGCGATCGCTGAAGATTGCCGGCGAGATCTGCGTCTACACGAACACGAACATCACCGTCCTCGAGCCGGTCTGATGACCTCGCCGAGGACGCTTCAGGCTCTGGCTCGGCTGGCCGAGCTCACGCCACGCCACATCGTCGCCGAACTCGACCGCTACATCGTCGGACAGGCGGAGGCAAAAAAATCGGTCGCCATTGCGATGCGCAACCGCTGGCGGCGCCAGCGCACGCCGGAGGCGATCCGCGAGGAGATCTCGCCCAACAACATCATCCTTGTCGGTCCCACTGGGGTGGGAAAGACGGAAATCGCGCGTCGGCTCGCGAAGCTTGCGGGCGCGCCTTTCATCAAGGTCGAGGCGTCGAAGTTCACCGAGGTCGGCTACGTCGGCCGCGACGTCGAGTCGATGGTGCGCGACCTCGTCGAGAGCGCGGTCAACATGGTGCGCTCGGAGCGCGAAGCCGAAGTCGAAGACCTGGCGCACGACCGGGTGGACGATCGCCTTCTCGATCTTCTCCTCCCGGTGCCCGCCGATGCCAGGCAGTCGAAGTCGCCCGAGCCGGTGAGCGGCGACACGCCGATATTTCTCGTCTCATCGAGCGGCAACGTGTCGCAGGAAGTGGATGTCGAGAAGGAGCGCTATAAGCGGACGCGCGACAAGCTGAGGCAGCTGCTGCTCGACAGCCAGCTCGAGGGGCGCGAAGTCGAGATCGAGGTTTCGCAGAACGCGCCGGTGTTCGACATGATGATTCCGCAGGGCGCGCCCGAGGGGATGGAGAATTTCTCGGATATGCTCCAGGACATGCTTCCGAAGCGCACGAAGAAGCGCACGGTGAAAGTCTCGGAGGCGCGGCGGATTCTGCTCGAGCAGGAGCTCGACAAGCTGATCGACGACGAGGACGTGACCTCAGACGCGCTCGAGCGAGTCGAGAGCATGGGCATCATCTTCCTCGATGAGATCGACAAGATCGCCGGCGCTCGCGGGCCGGCGATGGGCGGACCCGACGTGTCGCGCGAAGGTGTGCAGCGCGACCTGCTGCCGATCGTCGAAGGCTCCAACGTTCAGACGAAATACGGAATGGTGAAGACTGACCACGTGCTGTTCATCGCCGCTGGCGCTTTTAGCGTCGCAAAGCCGAGCGATCTCATCCCCGAGCTGCAGGGCCGCTTCCCGATCCGCGTCGAGCTCAAGCCGCTCACCGAGGGCGACTTCGTGCGCATCATGACGGAGCCCGAAAACGCCCTCACCAAGCAATACGCGGCGCTCGTTGAAGCCGATGGCGCGAAACTCACCTTCACGACTGACGGCATCGCCGAGATCGCACGGATTGCCGCACAGGTGAACGACCGGATGGAGAACATCGGCGCTCGCCGGCTCCACACCGTGATGACGACGCTGCTCGAAGAGTTTCTCTACGAGCTGCCTGACCGCGGCAACGGCGAGATCGCCGTGAACGCGGAGCTGGTGACCGAGCGCCTCAAGGCGATTGTCGAGGATGAGGACCTGCGGAGATATATTCTCTAGCTTCCGCTTCCCGAATTTTCCTGACAATGCCCGCTGACCGCGCCCGAGATTTTCTCGCGATCCCCGATTATTCACGCGACGAGCTGCTGAAGCTGTTCGAGCTCGCCGAGCGGATGCGCGCCGGATCCTATGCCGAGCGTCCGCTCGCCGGAAAGTCGCTGGCGATGATCTTCATGAAATCGTCCACCAGGACGCGCGTCTCGTTCGAGGTCGGCACATCGCAACTGGGCGGACACGCTCTCTTCCTGTCGTCGCGGGATGTCCAGCTCGGGCGGGGCGAGCCGCTCGCTGACACTGCGCGCGTTCTTTCGCGCTACGTGGACGGGATCATGATCAGGACGTTCGCCCACGCCGAGGTCGAGGAGCTGGCGAAGTTCGCGTCGGTGCCGGTGATCAACGGCCTCACCGACCTGCTCCATCCCTGCCAGGTTCTCGCCGACATCCTCACCGTTCGGCAGCACGTCGGGACAATCGAAGGAAAGCGCATCGCCTGGATCGGCGACGGCAACAACATGGCGAACTCGTGGATCAACGCGGCGTATCGGCTCGGCTTCAACCTCACGCTTGCGTGCCCGGAGGGATACGATCCCGATCCGGCGATTTTGAAGCGCGCACAATTGGCTGGAAACGTGCGGGTCGTGCGCGATCCAGGTGAAGCCGCCGACTCCGCCGACGTCGTCAACACCGACGTCTGGGCGTCGATGGGACAGGAAGGGGAGCAGGAGGTGCGCGAGAAGGCGTTCGCCGGTTTCATCGTCGATGAAAAATTGATGGCGCGGGCGATGAGCCACGCTATTTTCCTGCACTGTCTTCCCGCGCATCGCGGCGAGGAGGTTGCCGCCGCGGTGATAGACGGTCCGCGCAGCCGCGTCTGGGACGAGGCCGAGAATCGGCTTCACATTCAGAAGGCGATCATGGCCAACCTGATGGGCGGAGTCGCCCTTTGATCAAGGAGAGCAACGCCGCGCCAGCCGTCGAAATTCGCGACGTCGTCTGCCAGTTCGGACGCATCCGCGCGCTCGATGGACTGTCACTCGACATTCTCGCCGGCACGGTCGTTGGCATCGTCGGTCCCAACGGCGCGGGCAAGACCACGCTTATCGACGTGATCTGTGGCCTCGTCCGTCCGTCGCGCGGCAGCGTACGTGTATTGGGGCAGGATGTGTCCGGCAACACCACCGCTCTCCGTGCGAAGATCGGCGTCCTTCCGCAGGAGACCGCGCTTTACGACGAGGTCACCGCGGTGCAGAACCTCCGTTTTGCCGCGGCGCTCTACGACGTGCCCGATGCCGATTCGCGAATCGCCGAAGTACTGGAGCTCGTCGGTCTGAGTGCGCGGGCTCACGACGTCGTGCGCGGATTCTCGGGCGGAATGCAGCGACGACTGGCGATCGCGCGCGCATTGCTACACGATCCGCAGCTGCTCATTCTCGACGAGCCGACTGTGGGCGTTGACGTGGAGGCGAGACATCAGATCTGGACCCACATTCGTTCCCTCCGCGCCGGGGGTAGAACGGTCGTATTGACGACCAACTATCTCGACGAAGCAGAAGCGCTGTGCGATCGGGTTGCAATTCTCCGCACCGGCTCGCTCGTTGCCGAGGACACGCCGGCGAGTCTCGCTGCACGCACCGGACGCTGCCTCGAGCTCGAGTGCTGGGACGAAGGAGGAAGGCAGCTGTCCAAGGCCCTCACCGCGCTTCCCGGTGTGCTTCGCGCAGAGATAGTAGACTTCGGCCTCCGCGTCTACCTCGCCGCCGATACCGTCCCCGAGGACATCGTGCGCGAGGCGCGAACAGTCTGCGCCGTTGAGGGCTTTCGCACCCGGTCGCCCGATCTTCTGGAGGTGTTCCGCTCCCTCACCGCCGCGAACGGACAGTCGTGAGCGCATGGCGGCTGTTTCGGGCGAGCGCCGCGCTCGAGGCAGCACAGCTTCGCCGTAATCGCGGCTTCGTCGTCCTCACCGCGCTCGCGGCGGTGAATTTTCTGGCGATGGTGAGCCTGTTCGGGCTCACTGGAGCCTACGCGCCGACGGCGCTTATCGACAAGGACGGCGGACCGTACGCAAAACAATTCGTCGAGGCGCTGAACGGCGCGCATCATTCCTTCGCCCTCAAGTACATGAGCGCCGAGGCAGCCGACGCCGCCCTCGGCTCCGGTAGACTCGTTGCCATCATCACGATTCCACCTGGCTTCAGTAGTTCAATCGCGCGTGGCGTGACCGTGCCGATAGATGTGCGAATCGACAATGTCAACATCGATCTCACCAACGACGTGCAGCGCGCGTTGCCGGCGGCGATAGTCGCATTCGGACACCGCAACAATTTTCCGGGCGTCCGAGTGGTCATGGCCGAGCACGACGTCATCCCGCACGACACCGGTTACATCCCGTATCTCGTCGTGAGCGCGCTGGCGCTGGATGCGATGGTGATCGCGGGTATTCTTGGCGCGATGGCCACGGCGCGCGAGTTCGAACGGCGCACGGTCAAGCTACTCCGCCTCGCTCCAGCGTCGGCGAGCGTCGTGCTCGCCGGCAAGCTCGCTGTCGCCGCCGGCGTGTCAGGCTCCGCGCTCGGCATCACTCTACTGGCGATCGTTTTCGGCTACCGCGTCGTCCCGGTGGCTCCGGCCACCACAGTGTTCGCGCTCGCAGCATGCGTTGCGATCTTCACATGCTTCGGCGCCTGGCTCGGAGCGCTGCTCAAGCGCACGCTCGCCGCAGTGCCGCTTCTGTTCGGCCTGGCAATGCCCCTCTACGTGGATAGTGGCGCGCTCGAGCCGACCCGCTTTGACGGCGAAACAATCTGGATTCTCGCCCACCTGTCGCCGGTCTACTACGCGGTCGGCGTGCTCGAGTGGGCATTCCATGGACTGAGAGTCACACCCGAGCCGATATACGTGGACCTCCTGGTGCTCGTCGGGATCGCAGTCGCCGCGGCGTGGCTGACGCTCGGGAAGCTGTCGAAGGGCGGCGCCAGGTGATGCGCGCGCTGTGGGGGATGGCACGCAACGATCTCATTGTGTGGATGCGCTCGCCGGCGGCGATCGCGGCGGCGTTGCTTCCGGCGCTTGGCATGGGTGTGCTCGTGGCGGTGCTCACGAACTCCGTGGGTCAGCAACCGGTCGCACTGGTCGTGAAGGGCACGGGACCAGCCGCCACTCGCATGGCGGGCCTGATTCGATCCGACGTCGACGCATACATTATTACGGAGATGTCTCCGGCGGATGCGGAGAAGGCCATCGGGAGCCAGCGGGTAGCCGCCATCATCGTGGTACCTGAGAATTTCGACGGAGCGGTTGCTCGCGCCAACGCTGCCGTCGATCTCTATCTCAACAACGTGGACATCGATCTCGCCGACGACATCAGGCGCAGCGTCACACGGTCGGTGGCCGAGTTCGACGCTGCGCAGCTCGGACTGCTCGGCGAGCTGCACGGACCCTCGGAAGGTGTTCTTCTACCCAACCCCTACCGCGTCGCGGTGGCCGAGCGCGACCTCCGGGACACCAACGTCTCGTTCCTGCAGTACCAGGTGATACCGATCATTGTGCTGATCGTCATCAGCATCGGCCTCCTCGGCACCTCGCTCCTCACGGCGCGCGACTTCGAGCGCGGCACGGCGAAGATGCTCGTCGTCAGTCCAGTCCCGGCCACGGTCATCGTCATTGGCAGACTCCTCGGTGGGACTCTGATCACGATCGCACTGGTCACGCCCCTGGTCGCGCTCGGGTTTCTCACGCATAACATTCCCTATTGTGCCGAGGAATCGAATGCGCCGCTCTGGCTCACCCTCCTGCTCAGCGGACCGTGCGGGTGGATATTGCCGGTCCCAACGCCGAGCCACGGTCTGGCGCTGGTCGCGCTTCTCCTGGCGGTGACGCTGATGACAGTCGGACTGGGAACGCTGCTCGGGGTCGCGTTGCGAGACACACGGCTCGTGACGATGCTCGGCCTCAACGCCGCGGTCTATCTTTTCTTTCTGGGCGGCGGGTTCACCACCGTGGCCTTCCTTCCACACTGGCTGCAGGTTGCGAGTCGTTTCGTACCGACGAGCCACGCCATCGAAGGACTCCGCCAGGCATTGTTCTACCCGGATCTTGTGGGTTTCGGGAACGACATGCTCGTGCTGTCGGGGTGCGCGCTGGCCTCGGTGGCGCTTGCGTCGGTGATGCTGACCCGAGCGTTGAGGCGGGCATGAAGAGGACCAGCGTATTCATGATCGTCGCGTGCCTTGCGCTTCCTGCATGCGACAGAGATCCGGCGAGCAACGTGAAGATCATCGCGCGGCCAGCCGCAGTGTCCGACTCGGCGGCAACGCCGATCATGGTTGCCTTCCGCCCCGAGCTGTGCGTTCTTCCGCCTGAGGACTCCGTTGGAAAGAGCACTTTCGTGGCGAAGGGTCCGTGCTCATTCCGTCACGAAGCGAGCCTGAGGTGCCGTCGAAGCATTGACGATTTTTACGTGGCGATTCTCAGGAAGGCGCCGGGCGACGCGACAGTGGCGGTGTACATCAACGTCGAGACATATAAAGGCCCAGGGCGCTACAAGAACACGCAGATGTTCCTCACCGTGCAGGACGGCATATCGTATTACCATTGGTCGAACGACAGCGTGAGCATAAGCGTGGGTCCAAGGGAGCAATTCGTCGACTTGCCCACAGTACACCTCGAAGCGGAGCCGCCGAACACCGGTACGGAGATCGTGACTGGAAAGCTGTGGTGCCAGAGCCTTGCGAAGTCCACCACGGATGCGATTCCGAGATGACGGAGGACGGAGCGTGTCAATGATCAGGGAAGGCGATCCAGCGCCGAAGTTCGCGCTCGCGGCGGACGACGAAAGCGTCGTCACGCTCGATTCTCTCCGGGGGAAGAACGTCGTCCTTTTCTTCTATCCGAAGGACAATACGTCCGGGTGAACGAAGGAAGCGTGCGATTTTCGCGACGCCTTTCCCCGGTTCGGGGAGATCGATGCGGTGGTGTTGGGAGTGAGCCCGGATAATCTCGAGTCACACCGCAAGTTCAAGAAAAAGCATGGGCTCCCATATAATCTTCTGGTGGATGAGGGACACCGCCTGGCCGACGCCTACGGCATCTGGAAGGAGAAATCCCTCTACGGCCTCAAGTACAAGGGAGTCGAGCGGACGACTGTGATCATCGATCGGGAGGGGCGGATAGCGCGCATCTTCCCGAAGGTGAAGATCCCGGGGCATGTCCAGGCGGTGGAAGAGGCGGTGCGCGAACTGGGCTGAGAGTTCAGGGTCTAATGGGCCGGGTGTTATGGCGAGACAAGCTAGAAATCTGATGCGATCTCTGTGGTCGCTCATAACCGTCGTAGCCTTCCTGCCAACCCTTGTCGTCGCACAGCCGTCGAGGACGCAAATAGTAATGCTCGGAACCGGAACGCCGATTCCTGATCCCGATCGCAGCGGACCGGCGGTGGCAATCGTCGTCGACTCAGTCGCTTACCTGTTTGATGCTGGAGCGGGCGTCGTTCGTCGCGCGGCGGCGGCTGGGCGCAACGGCGTTCGAGCGTTCGCGGCGCGCACTGCAGCACTGCAACCATCACCGCGCTTCGACCGACTTTTCCTCACTCATTTGCATTCAGATCACACCCTCGGCCTGGCCGATGTGATCTTCACGCCGTGGATTCAAGGAAGACGCGCACCACTCGACATCTACGGCCCACCAGGCACAAGTCACCTCGTGAGCGGTATTCTCGACGCGAACTCCGAGGACATCGCTGAACGCGTGGCCGGATCCGGAGGCCCCTCGCCAAACGGTTGGAAGGCAGTGGTTCACGAAATCGCGGAGGGCATTGTATTTCAGGATTCGCGGATCACAGTGCGCGCGTTCGCGGTTCCGCATGCGGGTTGGAAGTACGCGTTCGGGTACCGAATCCAGACACCGGACCGTACCATCGTGATCAGCGGCGACACGCGCGCGAATTCCAACATCGCGGAGCAGTGTGGCGGGTGCGACGTGCTGGTTCACGAGGTGTACTCGGACTCCGGATTCGCGAGCCTTGCGCCAGAGCGACAAGCCTACCACGCGCAGGCACACACTTCGGCGACACAGCTCGGCGACATTGCAACGCGCGCCAGGCCGGGACTGCTGATACTGAATCATCAGCTGTTCTTCGGTGCTACCGAAGAGAAACTGCTCAGCGAGGTGCGATCGCGCTTCAGCGGACGCGTCGTGTCAGCCCACGACCTCGATGTGTACTGAACTTCAAAATCACCGACGCGTGTGAATAGTCTTCCATATGACCACGACTCGTATCAGTCGCCACATAAAGGCGCCCTGCGCGGCGAGATGACATGAAGTCATTCCTGATTCTCGCGGTCGGCATGGCTGCGGCGTTCGGCTCGACGGCTCGCTGCGCGTCAGAGCGCCAACCAGAAAGGCTCTTCAACGGCAGAGACCTCACCGGCTGGCACGTCGACGTCCCCGTGGCCGACTCCAGCGTGCGCCTTCGCAATCCGTTCGTCGTGCGCAATGGGTTGCTGGTGAGCCTGGGTGAGCCGCGCGGGCATCTCCTAACCAATTCCAGCTTCCGCGACTACCGGCTCAAGATCGAATACCGCTTCGCTGCGGCGCCAGGAAACGCCGGCGTTCTGGTGCACGCGTCCACCCCGCGCGCCCTCTACGGGATGTTTCCCCGTTCCATCGAGGTGCAGATGGAACACGGGAACGCGGGCGATTTCTGGTGCATCCTGGAAGACATCCGCGTTCCCGACATGGAGCGTCGGCGTGGGCCGGCGGCGGAGTGGGGGACCACTGAGGGCAAGGCGCGACGCATCCGCAACTTGACCGATGACTCCGAGAAACCTGTCGGCGAATGGAACACTATGGTGATCGAGGCCGTCGGCCGCTCGATCAGGGTCTGGGTCAACGGCCACCTGGTGAATGACGGCTCGGATGCGACCGCCGATCGCGGCCGGATTGCTCTGCAGTCGGAAGGATCCGAGGTCGAGTTCCGGAAGCTCTCGCTGGCCCCGATCAGCAGGCCGACCATCATGCGTTGAGTCGGGCGTCTTTTGCTTTTGCTGGCGGTCCAGACCCGGGCTGCCAGCTGCGCAAGTTTCCTCTTTGATTTGGCGTACAGATTAGTAGAGACGTGCTCCACGGGTGCAGCCTAACGAACAAGGAAGCTCGCTCCGCTCGCATCTTGCTGGATTCGTTCGCAGCTTATCTATCGCGTTATACAGCACCCACCCTTCCAACAAAGGACGCACATGTTTCAGCGCGCTATCGCCAGCGTCGGGATCGCCGCCCTCTTGTTCCTGGTACCGTGCCAACGCAGTGAGGGACAGGCCTCCGGGGCGGCACGAGGTACGCCGGACATCGTTGACGAGGTGTGGGCGCTCGAGGATGCGTACTGGCGGTTCGTCAAGGCCGGTGATGTCGAGAACTACCTGACGCTCTGGAACAACGACTTTCGAGGATGGCCGTGCAACAACGAGCATCCCGCCACCAAAGCAACGATCGGCGATTGGGTGCGCGAGATCAGAGATCAGAAAATTCGTTTTAGCTATGCG
>JBGPLS010000100.1:0-11045 GCA_041486565.1 Gemmatimonadaceae bacterium | reverse complement strand
ATGGCGCTCACGGCGCGCGCGGCGGATCACGCGGTGAGCGAGCTGAATCGGCGGAATCTCTGACGCAGGGACACTTACCAAGGGAAGGTGTGACTATGTCGTCGATGCCCGAAGAGAAGATCACGATCGACCGGCGTGAAGCAATCCGCCGCGTGAGCGCATTGCTTGGAGGAGTCGCGCTCGTCGGCGGGAGTGCGTTGTGGACCGGATGCCGGAGCGAGCGCGCACCGGGCGCTGGCGAGGGGGCGTTCACCCCCGACGACATCGCCTTCCTGGATGAAGTCGCCGAGACGATTCTTCCGGAAACGAAGACCCCGGGCGCGAAGGCGGCAAAGGTTGGTGCGTTCATGGCGCTGATGGTCACCGACAGCTACGAGGAGCGCGACCAGAAGATATTCCGCCGAGGGATGCAGCAGCTCGACGAGGCGAGCCGGAAGGCCACCAACACGTCGTTCATGTCGGCGACGCCGGAGGCGCGCCTCGCCCTTCTGAGGTCACTCGACCGTGAGCAGAAGGCGTACATGGCCGCCAAGAAGGCCGGCGACCCGAGCCACTACTTCCGCATGGTGAAGGAGCTCGCGTTGCTCGGTTACTTCACCTCGGAGATCGGCTACACACAGGCACAGCGCTATGTCGAGTCGCCGGGACGTTTCGATCCGTGCATTCCGTACAAGGCGGGCGAGCCGTCCTGGGCACCGCACGCCTAGGTGAAAAGAGAAACCCCCTGCAACCGAAATTGTTGCAGGGGCAGGCGCTGAACGCAGTTCGCAGCTTGCGGTATAGTCGACTCCAACCTTTTCACTCCGCAAGGTATCCAAGCGACTAAAGACGCGAGGAGCCTCCTATGCGGTCTGCTGTATGCTACCTGGGACTATTGGCGCTCGTTCTCAGTCTTCCTCCACTGAGCGCTCAGGAGCCCGCAGCCGACTTTCGAACGGTCACGTCAACGTTCAGCCATCGGGTTGTTGAAACCAATGAGTTGACCATCGCTCAGATGAACCTTGGCCGACTGGCGCTCGACACCAACCGGTTCACGGCACTCGTCACCAACAAGATGTCCTCTCCCCAGACACTCGGTCTCAACATCAGGGCGGTGCCTGGGCTGTGGGTTCGCGCGAACTGGCAGCACGGTTACCGCTTCGAGATCCCGGCGCGGTCCCAGCGGTTGATCGAAGCAGCGTACGTCTTCCGGCGGGCTTGGCGCCGATGCGCTGAAGTATCTCGGAGCTCCCGGCAAGACCGTCACGCAGGTGGTCTGCGGGTATCTGCGATCGGGAGCGCTGATCCCGCTCAACAGATTGTTCCGATTCACCGACATCGGATCGGACTCGACGCTCCCTCCCATCGCCTATCCCGAGGCCGCTTCCGTTACAGCGTTCCTGATCGAGCAGTACGGCATCGAGCGCTTCCGCGATGTGTACGCCCGGTTGCGGAACACGACGAACGCTGTGGAGCTGCGCCGTAACGAGGAGATCTTCGAGGCAACGTACGGTCGCGACATTGCAGCGATCGAGCGAGCCTGGAGAGCTGGGCTGCCGTGCCCCCGCACGGAACGCTCGCCGGCTGCTCAGCAGGGATGCCTAGTGGACGCGCTCAGTGCAGGATCTTGCTCCATATGCGTGCCTGCAGTGGCGTTTGATGCTCAAGCGGTGCGATGACAATCCGTACCGGACCCTCGGGATCGTGGGTTCGCGAAAACCGGAGTCCCGCTCGGCCCAGTATCGAGGCATAGTCGATGGAGTCGCGTCCGGTTACGTACCGGTCGAAGAACGCGCTCATTTCATGGCCGGCGATGGCGCTTACGGAGGCTCTGAGCTGGGAATCGTCGTATCCGACATATCCGGCGTTCCGGCTCTGGTCGTAGAGAGATCGGAGTACGTCGTCCAGTCCGCGTTGGCCATCTGTCTCGAGGCGAAGGGCGAGGTCCAGGAGGAAACCCGTTACTTCACCGCCCCCGTAGTAATCAAGCGCATCGGGTGAGGAGATCCATGCCGCAATGCCTGATTCCGCCATACTCAACCAACCCCGCCCGGCATCGTTCTCATACTCGGTTATCGAGCGTGACATCATCTCGAAGAACTGATCCGCCGAAAGGATTCGGGAGCGGATCAGTGCCAGCGAGGCGAAATAGCTGGTGACCCCTTCCACGAACCAGAGATGCGGCGAGTAGTTGGGGCCGGCGAAATCCCACGGATTGAGCTCGGTGGGATAGAATGCCTCGCCGTTCCACGCGTGGAAGATCTCATGCGCAATCGTGCCGGCGGCGTTGCGCGGAAGATCGAGCATCCACTTGCTCCCGACGTTGAGTACCATAGCACGACCGTGCTCGATACCCCCGCCGTAATCCAGATCAGGACGCCAGTGAATGAAAATCGTGTACCCGGAAAACGGTCTGGAGCCGAAGAGGGCGATCTGCTGACGCATGATGGCCCTCACGTTTGCGTCAAACGCGACGCTGTCATACGGAGGAAGCGGCCGATCAAACACGAGGCGGACCTTGAAATCATCGACGGGGATATCTCGCTCCCGCATCTCACCGAACTGAGCAGGGGCATCCACAAGGGTGCGATACCCGTCCGCCGTGAATATGCGTTCCTGGTTAGCCGGCAGAAGCATGACGACGGTCCAGTTCTCCGGGAGCAGGTAGCGGACCTCTACGGGGTCATCGATGTGATCGTCCACGTAGAGAAACACGGACGATCCCTCCAGGAAGCCCCCATGCAGGCTCAACCCGTTCGTTCCCAGACGCAGGATGTCGCGCTCGTTCATGTGGATGCGGTAGGTAACTACGACCTCCGACGGGGAGGGGACCTCGACCTTCCAGCTCTGTGCCCCCACGCGCTCGTACGTGAGCGCCCTCCCTCGCTCTCCTATCGCCCGGAAATGATCGATGTACCGGGCGTGCTGCTTCAAGCCCATGTCCCCGGGCGTAGTCGCGGGTAGATGCAATGTCAGCGTGCCCCGGCACGCCGGGATCTTCAGGGTGAGGTCGAACACATGGTCGGCTGGATTCCCGACATGCACTTCGTAGCGGAGCGTGCCTACGTGCTGCCGGGTGGCGGGCTGAACTGGATGCACCGCGAGCGAGGCGAAACCGCTGTCTGCGCGGCCCGCGGCTTGGGCGCCAAGCCGCGCAGGCGAGACCGCCACGACTACCGCGAAGAGAACAGGGAGAAGAGCGACGTGCCCGGTGACGAGTACTGAGGGTGGGCAACGGGGAAGGAGGGACATGTCGGGAACGTGTGCGCGGAATGTAGGATCTGGTGTGGCTATTGCAAGCAATTGAAATATTGCACAATATTTAAATATATGGCAACCAAGGCTGAACAGAGGGCATTGGCAGGGGGGCGCATAAGGGCGATCGTCCAGATCCGCGCGCTGGCGTCCCCCGTCCGCCAGGACATCCTCGACGTGGTGGATACGCTCGGTCCCTGCTCGGTCGCCACCGTTGCGCACACGCTCGGTCGGCGTCCAGATGGGTTGTACTACCACATCGCTCGGCTTCGGCGGGTAGGGCTCATTGCGATCACCGAGGAGCCCGGTGCGAATGGTCGTGCTACGGCGCGATTACGAGTTCGCTCAAGCTCCCCGGCGCTCGTCTACGACCCATCAGACACCCGTAATCGAGACGCCGTGTTCCTCGTGGCCGCCGGAATGCTGCGGAACGCGCTACGTGGATTCCGGCGCGCCTTTCGACCGGAGCTCGCGGTCGTCTCCGGGCTGCGACGTAACCTTTGGGCGGGACGCCGCCAGGGGATGCTCGATACTGCGTCCCTCGAAGAAGTAAACATGCTGGTGCGACGCATCCTCCGGATTCTGCACAGCCGGCGCCCGAGGGAGGCAAAGGGCGGATCCCTCCACGAGTTCACCTTCGTGCTTGCGGTCAGCGCTTCACGAGGCGCGAAGCGTCGCGAAGGTGATACCCGGGCCGACGCCCGCTAACGGCTCTGACCACGATGCTGACACTTCTCTCGACTTGAGTCGGTTGTGCTCGTGCATGACCCTCCCAGTTGGCGCGTCACGCCCACCGCGTCTTTGCCGGCTGGGCAGGACTAGTGCGCGAAAGAAAACACACAGAGTCAATTTCCCAGTCGAACAGCGAGTCCGGCGCCATCCGCCAGCGCACGCTCAAAAACCATTGATGCTGCGGCGACATCTTCTATAGCGACGCCCGTGCTGTCGAAGATGACGATTTCGTCTTCGCTAAGCCGTCCCGGTTTCACGCCGGCGACGACTTCATCCAACGTCGCCCGCACATCCCGCCGTGCGATAACCCCTGCATCTATCGCGTGGTGCAGGTCGCCGATCGTCGCGCACTGCTCCATGTCATCGGGAATGACAACGCTTGCCCGCAAGAGAGCGACTTCGATCTCCTGCTTGTGCTCGTTATCTGCACCGACTGCCGCGACGAAGGTGCCGGGTGAGACGTGATCAGCGCCGAGGAACGCCCTCGTTGCGCTCGTGGTTGTTACGATAATGTCGCTCGCTCTTGTCGCTCGACCGAGATCAGTCGCAACGAGGATCTCGAACGGGTGGAGCATGTGCATTTCCTTCGCAAAGGCGGCCGCCTTCTCCTCGTCCAGATCGAATACAAATCCCCGCTCCAGCTCACGAACTGCCGAGATCGCCGCAACGTGCGCGCGTGCCTGCACGCCACAACCGATAAAAGTTGCCGTGCGGGCGCTGCGGCGAGCGAGAAAACTTACTGCGATGGCGCTCGCCGCCGCGGTGCGAAGTGTCGTAATCGCCATGGAATCCATCACCGCGAGGGGTACTCCGTCCCTCGCATCAAAGAGCACAAGCACGCCCTGAATCGCCGGCAGTCCGCGGGTCAACGGATTCTCAGGAAAATTCGCGTTGACCTTTACGACAAAGTAGGGGCGGGACAGCTCGAGCAACGCCGCCTTGGCGTGAAAGCCGCCGCCCGCGACATGCACTCCGAGTATTGCGCTCGTCGAAAGCCGGCCTTCTCCCTTCTGCCTGAAAGCGTTCTCTACTCCGGCAATGCACGAGCGGATGTCGAGCAGGCGTTCCACATCCGATCGGGTGAGCAAGCGAGTCAGTTCGTTCATGAAGCTGCCCTTGACGCGGGAATGGAGCCATGATACAGTTGAATCAATGGATGATTCAGATAAGGCAATTCCGCAAGGGGGGCCCCCCGGCGCCCGCTGGCTTCTCTTTATCCACCAGCTTCCCCCCAAGCCCGACTACCTGCGCGTGAAAATCCGACGACGCCTCAAGGGAATCGGGGCCGTCGCGGTCAAACAGACGGTCTATCTGCTCCCCAATACGAGTGAGGCGCTTGAAGACTTTCACTGGCTTCGCGAAGAGATCGAATCGGAGGGCGGCAACGCGATGATCGCACAGGCCGAGTTCATCGAGGGACTATCGGATGAGGAGGTAGAGGCGATGCTTGAAACGCAGCATGGTCAACCGCAGGATCCTGATTCAGAGCGAGACGCTCGAGCCGATCGGGTCAGTCCCGGGCAAACCTGGGTGACCCGGGAAGACGTGCATGTCGATCGCATCGCGAGCGCATGGTTGATCCGCCGCTTCATCGACCCTGCGGCAAATTTCAAGTTCGTCCCGGCGCGAGGCTACAAGCCACGTTCGTCTGAGCTTCGCTTCGACATGTTCGAGGCCGAGTACACGCACGTCGGCGAGGACTGCACGTTTCAGACGCTCTCCCGGAAGTTTGCGCTGAATGACCGCGTGGTGATAGCGATCGGAGAGATCGTGCACGACATCGATTGCAAGGACGAAAGCTTCGGGCGTCCGGAAACGGCTGGCATCGCAAGCCTGATCCGTGGAATCGCCGATGCCCATGACGAGGATGCGGCGCGCATCGAGCGGGGCAGCGCGCTTCTCGACGATTTATACGCCTCGTTCAGCAAGCGTCGCGCGTGACACCGCTCGCGCTGGCTCGCTACTTCCTCCTGCTCGGAACGACGGGATTCGGCGGGCCAATTGCCCTCGTCGGGTACATGCAGCGCGATCTGGTCGAGCGGCGCGCCTGGTTTACGGCGGAAGAGTTCTCGCGCGGGCTAGCGCTAGCGCAAATCTCCCCCGGCCCTCTCGCCGCGCAGCTTGCGGCGTATCTCGGATGGCTTCGCGGCGGCGTATCAGGAGCGGCGTTCACAGCTGTGGCATTTGTAGCACCGTCACTCGCGATGGTCCTCGTGATCGCCCAGCTGTACGTGCGATTTGGAACGCTCAGTTGGCTTCAGCCGGCCTTTGCCGCTGTCGGCGCAGCCGTCGTCGGAGTTCTTGTGCGTTCTGCGCTCAAACTCGCCCGCATGACACTTTCACGCGACGGCGGTCTCTGGGCAATTGCTACCGCAAACACGATTGGCGTATTGACGCTCAGGCGCGAGTCTCTCATCATCCTCGTCATCGGTGGCGCGGCTGCCCTAGCCGATCGGATACCGACGATGAGAGGCGCGATGACGATGGCGCCTCTTTTTCTCACTCGCCCGCTGAGCATGAGCTTGGCCCTCTCACAATTCGTTCTTTTGCCGCAGCTGTGGCAGCTTTTTCATTACTTCGCTGTCGCCGGCATCGTCGTGTTCGGCAGCGGTCTCGCGATCATCCCGTATCTGTTTCATGGAGTCGTCGAGCAGCATCACTGGCTGACTTCACGTCAATTTCTCGATGCAATCGCAGTGTCGATGATCACTCCTGGGCCGGTGGTGATTACGGTCGCCTTCATCGGATACCTCGTTGCCGGCACAGCAGGAGCTCTGATCTCGGCTCTCGCGGTGTTTCTCCCCGCGTGGCTCCTGGTCGTCGCTTTCGCGCCTCACTTCGAGCGAATCCGGCGAAACGCAACTGTCCGGCGGTTCGTGGATGGAATCATTGCCGGCGCAACAGGAGCAATCGCCGGCGCCGCAATCCTCCTGTCCGCACGGATCCTCACGACGGTCGAGGCGGTCGTAATCGCAATCGTGGTTGTTCTCGCCATCAGCACGAAACCGCGCGTTCCCGAGGCAATCGCAATCGTCGGAGCGGGATTCGTCGGCGTCGCCCTCGGATGAATCTGGTCACGTCAAACTGGAGAGTCAGATGAGATGGGTCACCCGAGAACGTCCCAAGATCGATCGCGTAGCATGCCCGTGGCTGATCGAGCGCTTCATCGATCCTGAGGCAGAGTTTCTCTTCGCTCCCCCGAACGACGTGTTACGAATCGCGCGTGAGATGGAGGCAGTTCCATACGACGTCGAGGGCGTTGAGTTATCGCATGACGGGCCGCTGTGCAGCTTTGATGCGCTGCTAAAGCGACACGAGCTTCACGATCCATCACTCGAGTCGCTCGCAGTGATCGTGCGAGGAGCCGATACGGCCCAGCTTGGCCTCGCTCCAGAGTGCGCTGGACTACTCGCCATCTCGCTCGGGATGTCGCGCCTTTACGCCGATGATCATGACCAGCTCAAGCACGCGTTCGTCATCTACGATGCGCTCTATGCGTGGCTCCGTGACGCCCACGATGAGACGCATTCGTGGAATCCGCAGCGAATGAAGGCCTGAAGATATGTCTTCCGGCATGAACACGGTGCACGACTGGTTGAATGCGCATCTCACCGAGAGCGTGGAAGAGCTCGCCCAGTTTCTCAGGATCGAGAGCGTGAGTACCCAACCGCATCATTCGCGCGACGTTGAAAAAGCTGCGCTG
Organism: Gemmatimonadaceae bacterium; assembly: GCA_041486565.1. Taxonomy (GTDB): domain Bacteria; phylum Gemmatimonadota; class Gemmatimonadetes; order Gemmatimonadales; family Gemmatimonadaceae; genus UBA4720. The sequence goes on along the minus strand of JBGPLS010000100.1, from coordinate 3,376 downwards.
TGGCTCCAGAACGCCCTAACTGCGATGGGAATGTCGGCCGAGTTGCATCCGACAGGCGGGCATCCCATTGTGCTCGCGGAATGGCGCGGCGCTCCGCCAGGCGCTCCGACGATCCTGATTTACGCGCACTATGACGTCCAGCCGGTCGAACCACTAGCCGAATGGACGTCACCGCCTTTCGAGCCGACAGTGCGCGACAACCGTCTCTATGCGCGAGGCGCTGCAGACGACAAGGGGCAGCTCTGGATACATCTCATGGCGATTCGTGCTCACATGGCATGCCATGGCGCCTTGCCTGTCAATGTCGTGATCCTCGTCGAAGGCGAAGAGGAGATGGGTAGCAAGCATCTCCGCCCTTTCATTGACGCTCAGTGTGGCCGTCTCGCCGCGGATTGTATCGTGATCTCGGACACGCCGATGTTCGCCGAAGGAATTCCGAGCGTCCTCTCCTCGCTTCGTGGAATGGCGTACTTCGAGATCAGGTGTCAGGGGCCGTCATCAGACCTTCACTCAGGTCAGTATGGCGGAGCCGTACGAAATCCCGCGGCGACACTTTCGAGAATTCTCGCCTCGCTGCACGGCGATGACGACACAGTGGCTGTGCGAGGGTTCTATGACGAGGTGCAGAATCAGGCACCGGCTGATCGCGCGCGCATCCGCGCCCTGCCGTTCGATGAGGAGCTCTTCAAGTCGGAGATCGGCGTCACGGCGCTCGCTGGAGAGAAGGACTTCGAGGTTCTCGAGCGACTTTGGAAGCGTCCCACCTGCGAAGTGAACGGTATCCTCAGCGGGTACACTGGCGAGGGCGCGAAGACTGTGCTGCCCGCTTCTGCTTTTGCCAAGGTAAGCTTTCGACTAGTCCCTGCCCAGACGCCGCAGGAAATCGAACGGCTGCTGGCAAGTCACATCGCTGGACTCGCTGCGGATGGCGTGACGACTACTGTGCGCATGTTGCACGGAGGAATGCCGTGGAGCGCCGACGTTGCGGGTCCGGCTTTCGACGCGGCGCAACGCGCGCTTACGACAGCGTTCGGTCGCGCTGCCGTCATTGCTGGCTCCGGGGGATCGATACCCATTGTCCGTGATCTCGAGGATGCTCTGGGAGCTCCGGTTTTACTCATCGGTTTCGGACTGGTTGGCGAAAACGCCCATGCGCCCAATGAGTGGCTGAGTCTGAACAATTTTCGCCTGGGCGCGCACGCGATCGCTGAGCTCTTTGTGGAATTAGTTCAACTGCCGGAGCTCGCCGAGAGCCATGCCTGACAGTCACTCGCTCCTGTTGTTCATCCTTGCCGGGCTCGCGCTGAACATCACGCCTGGTCCCGACATGTTGTACATCGCTGCCCGCAGTGGTACCGAGGGCCGTCGTGCGGGGATCGCTTCTGCACTCGGGGTCGGGGCAGGAACGCTCGTGCATATTGCCGCTCTCACGCTCGGTCTCGCAGCCCTCCTCGGCTCTGTGCCTCTGGCATATGACGCTGTGAGATTGGCTGGCGCCGCGTACCTCATCTATCTCGGCATCCGTGCGCTGATACGTCCGCCGACGCTGAGCGCCCGTGTGGCGCTCGAGCGAGCGAGTCTCTGGGCCATTTTCCGCCAAGGGGTCATCACCAATGTCCTGAACCCGAAGGTGGCGCTCTTCTTTCTTGCATTCGTGCCTCAGTTCGTCGATCCCACCCGCGGACCTCCTGCGGTGCAGATCGTCGTGCTGGGTCTGATCTTCGATGTGAACGGAACTCTAGTGAATATCGGCGTCGCCGTCGGGGCGGGCTCGGTTGGCTCGCTGTTCCTGGGCAGACGATCTCGCAATGCTCGCATTCTAGGACGCGCGACCGGGGTGCTCCTTATAGGTCTCGGGGCACGCGTTGCGCTCACGAGCAAATGACCGCCGCTCTATGGCTGGGCTTCGGGCTATTTGTGCGCGACGACGGAAGAAGCCGATGCATTTGCCTCGGGTCTCCAGAGAATCTCCTCAGGGCGCTGACCCGGAAATCAACTCATGCTTGAGCGCCCCTAACCTGGATGTGCCCATGAAAACGGACGGTATGATCTTGGGAGGGATGATCGCAGCATTAACTGTCGGGGTTTCGGGCTGTCGGGGCCACCGCTCAGCAGGCACCCACGCAGACGGCGGATGACTCGAAACGAACGAGCGATCTCCTGCTCCAAGAGCAGGAGGTGTGACAACCAGCGGTTACATTTTACGACGTCGAAGGTGAAATAAGTACAATATCGAATCAGACGGTTTGGGATTCACTTGCCTGCCCTCACGGTGGCGACCAGTATGAATGATGTGACCGCAGCGGCCTTCCTCGAAATCGTACACGGGCGACGCGGACACTTCCGCCTCGAATCAGGGCACCATAGTGCGCTCTGGCTCGATCTCGATCCGCTGTTCGCCGAGCCGCGGAGGGTCGAGCCCTTCGTTACGGCATTGGCGGCCGCACTCGGCCCGCACGATGTGTCAGTGGTCTGCGGCCCGCTGCTCGGTGGTGCCTTCCTGGCGCAACTCATTTCTCGCGCCCTTGGAGCGCAATTCTGCTTTACCGAGCGCGTAATGCCGGCCGAGCGCGGCGGCTTGTATCGCGCTCGCTACCGGCTTCCGTCGGCCCTCACCGACCGAGTACGGGGAAAGCGAGTCGCAATGGTCGATGACGTGATGAGCGCCGGATCGGCGTTGCGGGGGACCTACGCCGAACTTCGCAGTCACGGCGCCGCACCAGTCGTCGCTGGCGCACTGCTCGCGCTCGGCACAGCGGGTGCTGATTTTTTCGCCGCAAGCAATGTCGTTGTGGAGGCAGTCGCCCGCGATGACTACGATCTCTGGCTCCCGGCCGAGTGCCCTCTTTGCGCGACCGGCGTGCCGCTCGAAGACCTGGCAGAGGCCACCGTTTCGCTGGTAGCCAGAGCAAGGCCGGATAGCGCTGCCCATCCACCCTAAGACGCTCCTGTTCCGAGAGCAGGAGGTCGCCTCACGCCCCCGAATCCGCCTGCTCATGCAGTACGATCGTCGCCTTCCCTTCAAGTCTCTCGAGTCGCACCTCCGCTTTCGCCCTCACTTGAGAGCGCCTGATAGCCAATGCATCACGTTCAACGCAAACTGCCTGTCATCGTTTCCCGGTGAATTCATGCCCATCCTGAAGCCAAGCGGATCGACTTGCGCTGAAAGGAGGCCGGCTTCGCCAAGCATTACCAACTTTCCCTTCCCGAACGTCATCGCAATGGCCTGAGCGTGGCCGCGTGCCGAGTGACGGACAGAGCGTGACTCCCAATCGTACGCGTCATCGTCCATGCGGAGAATGGGAATGGCGCCCGGTGGAACGGACAACGATTGACCGGTGAACGTCACGACGTTTTCTATGCGCTCCGCCGAAGT
>JBGPLS010000099.1:0-11157 GCA_041486565.1 Gemmatimonadaceae bacterium | reverse complement strand
GCTCGGGCTGCCGATCGGTTACCACGCGGTGTTCACTGGCGACGTGCAAAACCTGACCGAGACGAAGGGCTACGTTCTCGCCGCGCTCGGGCTCGCCGTCGTGTTCATTTACCTGATCCTGGCGTCGCTCTTTGGATCGTTCTTCCAGCCGATGGCGATCATGCTTGCCCTGCCGCTCAGCTTCATTGGAGTCGCGCTGGCGCTTCTGGTGACGAACGGCAACATCAACGTCATGACCATGATCGGGATCATCATGCTGATGGGGCTCGTCACCAAGAACGGGATTCTGCTGATCGATTTCGCGAATCAGCAGCGAGCGAAGGGGCATTCGCGAAACGAGGCGCTGCTTATCGCCGGCCGCATCAGGCTCCGTCCGATCATCATGACGACGACAGCCATGATCTTCGGTATGATGCCGCTCGCACTTGCGCTGGGCGCGGGATCGGAGCAGCGCGCGCCGATGGCGAGGGCGGTGATCGGCGGACTCATCACGTCGACATTGCTGACGCTGCTCGTCGTCCCGGTCATGTCGACGCTGCTCGATGACGGCGTGACGATTGTAAGGTCGCACGTGCCTCGCGCTCTCCGCAGACTGACGGGCAAGGGGGAAGGCCGCGGGGCAGCGCCGACGCGAGCGCCCGTGCGACAGCCACCGGGCCGGCCGGCGGGTGAGCCCGGAATTGCGGCAGCTTTGGAGATTCCCGAAAAGGTGGGTACGCCTTCTCCGATACGCGCTGAAGCGTAGTCTGGATGTGACGCCGGGTTCAAGCACGCTGCTGGCCCGTTCGAGAGAGTGCGGTGGAACGACTTTCTCCGTCGCCAGCCAAGTTGCTGCCCCGGTCCACCGGTTCTAAGTTTCACCCCAAATCACGCTCACCCTTCTTCAATAAGAATGGCCGACTACAAGCTTTCCACCGTTCCGCGGAACGGAGAGCGCATCTCGTTTGCCGACGGCAAGCTCTCCGTTCCCAATCGGCCAATCGTTCCTTTCATCGAGGGGGATGGCACGGGGCCCGACATCTGGCGCGCTTCGGTACGCGTCTTCGATGCGGCCGTTGCAACGGCGTACGGCGGTGAGCGGACGGTCGCCTGGATGGAGGTCTTCGCCGGCGGGAAAGCGCACAAGGCCTTCAATGACTGGCTCCCGCAGGAGACGATCGACGCGATGCGGGAGTTCCGCGTCTCCATCAAGGGTCCGCTGACGACACCGGTGGGCGGCGGTATCCGCTCGCTCAACGTCGCCCTTCGCCAGATCCTCGATCTTTACGCATGCATCCGCCCCGTGAGGTACTTCGAAGGCGTGGGCGCTCCCGTCAAGGAGCCCCAGAAGGTAAACATCGTCATTTTCCGTGAGAACATCGAGGACGTGTACGCCGGTATCGAATGGAAGGCCGGATCGCCCGAGGCGACGAAGCTGCGCAACTATCTGCACGACGAGTTCGGGACCGATATCCGCGAGAACTCCGCGATCGGAATCAAGCCGATGTCAGCTTTCGGGTCGAAACGACTTGTCGAGAAGGCTATCCGCTACGCAATTGCCAAGGGGCGCAAGTCGGTGACTCTTGTCCACAAGGGCAACATCATGAAGTTCACCGAGGGCGCATTTCGCGACTGGGGTTACGAGCTGGCGCGCGAGAAATTTCCCGACACGACGGTCACCGAAGCCGACACGACCAAGCCGGGGAAGGACACCCGCGCCGACGCCGTCGTCATCAGGGACCGCATCGCGGACTCGATGTTCCAGCAGCTGCTCCTTCGTCCCTCCGAGTACTCGGTGATAGCGACGCCAAACCTCAACGGAGACTATCTGTCCGACGCCGCCGCCGCCCAGGTGGGTGGCCTTGGCATCGCGCCGGGTGGAAACGTCGGCGACGGCGTTGCGGTCTTCGAAGCAACACACGGGACAGCGCCCAAGTACGCGAACCTCGACAAGATCAATCCCGGGAGTGTCATTCTGTCGGGCGTGATGATGTTCGAGTACCTGGAGTGGAACGAAGCGGCCCAGCTCATAGTCAAGGGAGTGGAGAACGCGATCAAGTCGAAGCGCGTGACCTACGACCTGGCGCGCCAGATGCCGGGCTCCACTGAAGTCTCGACCTCAGCCTTCGGCGATGGAATCATCGCCGGCATGAGTCAGTAGGTGCCTATCGAGCTCGAGCTAAGCTCCGCGGGCGTCGCTGACGCTCGCACGCCTCTTCTCGCGATTGCGATGGATGAGAAGCCAGGGGCGGCAACACTCGCAGATCTGGACCGCGCCCTCGGCGGCGCACTACAACGCGCGATCGAAGCCCGGGAGTTTCGCGGAGCCCGCGATGAGATGCTCCAGTTCAGCGGAGTACCTGACAAGGCGCGTCGAATTCTTCTTGTCGGGATGGGTAAGACATCCGATCGGCCCGGAGCGTTGCGACGTGCTGCCGCTCTGGCAGCTCGGCAGGCCGGCAAGCTCGGCACAGGGGAGATCGCATTTCACGCTGGAGTAGTCGACGAGAAGGCAGTCGAGGCCGTGACCGCCGGACTGATTGCCGGAGGCTGGGAGTACAAGGATTTGAAGAGTCCACCCCCCGAGGAAGAGCGCCGCGCACCGCTTGCGCGAGCGACGATTCTTGCCGACGACAATGAAGCGAATCGCCGCGGCTTCGCCGCTGGGCAGGCCATCGGCGCGGGGCATTCCCTTGCGCGAACGCTGGCGATGATGCCGGGCAATCTTTGCACTCCGGAGTTTCTCGCGGCTACGGCCGGTGAGATCGCCGACCGATACGGCATGAAGCTCACCGTCCTCGGTCGAGTTGAAATGACAGCCGAAGGGATGGGCTCGTTCCTCAGTGTGGCGCAGGGAACTCCGCAGGATCCGAAGCTCATCGCCGTCGAGTACGCAGGTGGCAAAGCGGGTGAAAAACCCATCACGCTCGTCGGGAAGGGGCTCTGCTTCGACAGCGGCGGCATCTCGATCAAGCCGGCGCAGTCGATGGAAGACATGAAGTTCGACATGTGCGGCGCCGCCGGTGTGCTCGGTGCGCTCGAGGCCATCGGCAGGATGAAGCTCCCGATCAATGTCGTCGGACTCATCGGCGCGACGACGAACATGCCGTCGGGCACAGCTGCGAATCCGGGGGACGTCGTCAAGAGCCACCTCGGGAAGTACATCGAGATCATCAACACCGACGCGGAGGGGCGGCTCGTACTGGCCGACGTTCTGTCGTACGCGCGGAAATTCGATCCTGCAGTCGTGATCGATGCTGCGACGCTCACCGGCGCGTGCGTGATCGCTCTCGGTAACACGGCGTCGGGAGTGTTCAGCACCGATGAAGCGCTGAGCAGTGAGGTGATTGCCGCCGGGAAGCGCGCCGGCGAGCCGGGATGGGCGATGCCGCTGTGGGACGAATACCGCGACCTGATCAAGTCCGACGTCGCCGACATCAAGAATTCCGGTGGCCGGCCCGCTGGCGCGATCACGGCCGCGATGTTCCTCAAGGAGTTCACCGAGAGCTATCCGTGGGTACATCTCGACATCGCCGGCACAGCCTACTCGGAAACGGATCTCGTTGCGATCCCGAAGGGCCCGACGGGGATTCCGACCGGGACTTTCATAGAATTCGTACGCGGCAGGTTGACCTGAGGATGCTGTTGCGTGATCCGTTGGGTCGTGTTCGCCTCGGCCTGCTGGTCGGGGCGTTTTTCATTGCGGGACCCTCGGTGGGGTACGGTCAAGTGGTGCCCCCGCCGGCAAGTGAGGTGCCGATTCCTCCGAAGCCGAAAACCGACAGCACAGCGCCGAAGCCGGATACCATCAAGTCGCGCTTCGCACGGTCCATCGATCCTCCTACGGCCGACGTCGGTCCGCAATATTTCTGGAACCGCGAGCAGCTTTTCGGCAGCGGTGCGCTTACAGTCGCCGACCTGATCGACAGAGTCCCGGGCACAACTTCGTTCCGAAGCGGATGGCTGGCGTCACCCAAGTTCGTCGCCGTGAACGGCGATCTCGACCGCGTGCGAGTCTTCTACGACGGTCTCGAGCTGAACAATCTGGATGCCCGCACCGCGCCGCTTCTCGACCTCAATACGATCCAGCTCTGGACGCTGGAAAGTGTCGCTATCGAGCGACTGGGTGGAGAGCTTCGCGTTCATCTTCGCAGCTGGCAGGCGGACCGGCGGGCGCCCTACACGCGAACCGACATCTCCACGGGCGACGAAGATACGAACATCTATCGCGGCTTCTACGGAAAGCGCTTCGGCAATGGCGCCGGCCTGCAGTTCGCTGGACAGCAGTACAACACCACGTCGGCGCGCTTTCACGGTGGCGGAGATGCGCTCTCGTTTCTCGTCCGCGTCGGCACCGCGGGGCCCAAGTGGAGCATCGACGGATTCGTCAATCGGACTCAATCGACCCGCGTCGTGCAGCCAACCTTCGGGCAAGGCCTATCGCTTCCCGGCTACTCACCGACGTACGGCGTCGCGTATCTCCGCGGCGCAGTGGGAAATATTGGAGATGGCCCGTGGCTCGAGGCGATCGTCTCGACCATGCGTCTGGAGGAGAACAGCAAGCACGTTACGCCGTCGAGCAGCGCGTCTCTCAAGGTCATTTCCGACACGACGGATACCACGAGCAGCATGCATCAGTACGTGCTCGCGGCGGGCTTCGCACGGGGGCCGCTGCATCTCTCGGCGACTGATCGGATTCGGACCGCCGTGGGGCTCACAACACACGCAATCAACGGTCGCTTCGATCTCAATTCGCGATACGGTCTCGTCAGTGTCTCGGCGGAACGCGATGATTTCGCAAAGGCGAATCGCGCGGATGCGGTCGCCCGACTTACACCAGTGTCATTCGTGGCGGTAGCCGGCGCCCTGTCGCGCACGACGTCAACGCTTGAGGGCGTGGCCAAGCCTCCCGATGTGACCTCTGCTCGCATCGAGGCCGGCGTGCGTTTGTTCGGATCGTGGCTCTCGACCGGCTTTATCACTCGCGACACGACCACGCTGGCGCCGCTACGAGTCTTCGACTCAGCCTACGTTGCGACGGCCGTCGGCCGGAGGAGCGGAAGCTATCTGGCCCTGCGGGGAACGATCGTCGGCGACCTCGGCATCGACGTCGTCGCCACTCGCTGGGCTGCTGCGGACGAATATCGGCCGCGGTACCAGGCCCGGTCGGAGATCAACCTCGTTACCCGGTGGCTCTCCCGCTTTCCCAGTGGCAATTTTGGAATGCGGGCAGCGGTGGTCCACGAGTACCGGGGCGAGACGAGCTTTCCGGTAACATCGGGCGTGAGGACTACCGATTCGTTCAACATCTTCTCAGGTTTGCTGGAGATTCGCATTCTGCGAGGAGTCGTGTCGTATCAGATTCGGAACCTCGCCGGCGCGCTGTACCAGGTTGTTCCGGATTTTTATATGCCGCGCGTGATCAACTTGTATGGTATCAGATGGGAGTTCTGGAATTGACAATCTCATTGTCCTGTCGTAACTTACGACCCCTCATATGATATCCAGCATGACAGGCTTCGGGTCGGCGGAAGGAAAGGTCGGCTCGGTACGCGTCAGTGTCGAGCTGCGCACGGTAAACCACCGCTTCTTCAACCCGAGCATCAAGCTTCCGGCCCCATTCACAAAGTGGGAGGGGGATGTTCGCGAGCTGCTGCGACAGCGGATTGCCCGCGGTCATGTCGCGCTGACGGCGCGTATAGAGCGCGACAGCACGCCGGTCGGCGCCATTAACGAGGCACGATTCGGCGAATACGTCGCGGTGTTGCGCTCGCTGCAGGAGCGGTACGGGCTGAGCGGAGCGCTCGACGCTTCGACGGTCCTGTCGCTTCCCGACGTCGTCGACCTCGTAGGGCACGAAGGCGATGACGGCTCGGTGGAGCAGCTGGTCGGCGTAGTGGACAAAGCGGTCACGACATTGCGCGCGATGCGCTGTGAGGAAGGTGCGCGCCTCACGACGCTCCTCCGGGAGCGGATGGATCTGGTCACCAGTTGCATCGACAGGGTGGCGGAGCGCGCTCCGATTCGGCTTGCCGAGCACGGCGCGCGGCTGCGGCAATCTGTTCGTGAGCTGGCCGGCGCGACCAACGTCGACCCCCAGCGGTTGGCGCAGGAGGTCGCGATTCTCGCCGACCGGCTCGATATCTCGGAGGAGATCGACCGCTTCCGCGCCCACATTGACGCGTTCTGCAAGACGCTGGTGGACAACGACGGTGAAGCAGTCGGCAAGCGCCTCGGCTTTCTCCTTCAGGAGATGGTTCGCGAGGCGAACACGATGGGGAGCAAGGCCAGTGACGCTCCGATTCTGGCCGAAGTTGTCGGCATCAAGGAGGAGCTGGAACGGATCCGCGAGCAGGTAGAGAACGTCGAGTGAGTAGTTTCCCGCTCATCCTTTCCTCGCCTTCAGGGGCTGGAAAGACCACCATCGCTCGTGAGCTTCTGCGGCGGCGGACCGATCTTGGCTATTCCATCTCGTGTACGACCAGGAAGCGGAGGCCAGCCGAACGCGACGGAACCGATTATTTTTTCCTTACGCGGGAAGCGTTCCTCGCGGCGCGGGCAAGGAATGAATTCGCGGAGTCCGCCGATGTGCACGGCGATCTCTATGGAACGCTGCGAAGGGAAGTTGACAGGACGCTCGCCGGCGGCCGGCACGTCGTCATGGACATCGATGTCCAGGGCGCACGACAGCTCGCGGAGGTGTATCCCGAATCGGTGCTGGTGTTCGTACTTCCGCCCGACAGCAGGGTGCTTCTGAAGCGGCTGAAAGCGCGGGGAACCGAGAGCACGGAATCTCTCGATCGGCGCCTCAGAAGCGCGTTGGCAGAGCTGGGAGCGATCGGGATGTATCATTATGTGGTGGTGAACGATGATCTGGAGCGCGCTGTCGGCGCGATCTCGGAAATCGTGGATGTCGAGGAAATGCGCAGGTCGAGGATTGCACGGCTGGGAGAGCGTATCGGAGAGCTCGTAACCGGCCTCGAAGGCGAGCTGGAAATCAACCAAAGGAGCAGTTAGAAGATGCAGGTTTTCATACCGAATGACATCGCGAAGCACGCGACCAACAAGTACCTCGGTGTGCTCGTGGCGGCCAAGTTCGCGCGGGTCATCAACGAATTCCCGCGCGACCGCTCGGCCAGTGGAGAGAAGAAGCTCACCACGCGCGCCCTCGAGGAGCTTTCGCGCGGGGAGATCGAGTACCGCGTAATCCCGCGGCACCGTACGGAGTAGTCGACTTGCGGCCGTTCGATGGCCGCCGGATTCTCCTCGGCGTTACGGGGGGAATCGCGAGCTACAAGACTGTCATGCTCGCGCGCCTCCTCACGCAGTCGGGCGCCGAGGTGGACGTCGTGATGACGCCGGCCGCGCGGGAGTTCGTCGGTGCGATCACGTTCGAGGCAGTCACCGGACGTCGCAGCTACAGCGAGATCTTCGGCGCGGGGAACGCACTCGACCATATCAGGCTCGCCCGCGAGGCCGCCGTTTTCGTCGTCGCCCCGGCAACCGCGGACTTTCTCGCGCGGGCCGCACATGGCCACGCCGACGATCTGCTGGCCGCAGCGCTTCTCGCCAACGTTGCCCCGGTCCTTCTCGTCCCCGCGATGAACGACCGCATGTGGGCGAACTCGCAGACGGCAAGGAACGTCGCCAGCCTCCGTGACCGGGGCTACACGGTGCTCGACCCAGAAGAGGGTCCGCTCGCGGTCGGCGAAGGGAGCGGGCCGGGACGAATGCCGGAGCCGGAAACGATCCTCACCCACATTGCGCGCATTCTCGACCGGGACGGGGCGCTGGCCGGCAGGAAGGTCGTCGTCACGGCGGGCGCGACGAGGGAGGCTGTAGATCCCGTTCGCTTCATCTCCAATCGCAGCAGTGGCCGGATGGGGATCGCGGTCGCCGAAGCAGCGTGGCGGCGTGGCGCGGCGGTGACGCTGATCGTCGGCCACGTTGATGTCCCGGTTGGCGCGGGACCGATTGTCGTCCGCGCCGAAACCACCGACGACATGGCGAGCGCCGTCGCGTCGGCATTGGCTGACGCCGACGCTTTGGTCATGGCTGCGGCTCCTGCCGACTTTCGACCGGCTCGGCCTGCGGCGAAAAAGATCAGCAAGCTGGAAGATTCCGCCGGTATGGCGATCGAGCTCGCGCCGGCGACGGACATTCTGCGGGCGACGCTTCCATTGAGGCCACCCGGTACCGTGATCGTCGGCTTCGCGCTCGAGACCGGCGATGCCGTAGCGAAGGGTGCGGCCAAGCTCAAGGAGAAATCCCTCGACATGATCGTCATCAACGACGCTCTCGAAGAGGGAGCGGGCTTCGGCGTGGAGACGAATCGCGTTACGATTCTCGCCCGTGGGAAGGAGGTCGAAAGGCTTCCCCTGATGTCAAAGGCCGCCGTGGCCGACGCCATCCTCGACCGCGTGGGACCGCTGCTCAGTGGACGCTAGAGACCGCCTGCGCCGCTACCTCGAGCAGCGGCGGGACATGGGCGAGACCGAGATGCTGCTCGACAGCATGACGGTGGACGATGTAATGCGCGCGATCGGCGCGATCAATGCAGGGTCAGCCGCCTCAACCGCCGCGGAGGGCCAGGCAGGGGGCGACTGGCGCAAAGCTCTGAGGGAGGATCCACCGGTCAGCGAGGGGCTCGATTCCCCGGCCGACACTGGCGAGCTCTTCGACGATGACGTGATGCGACTGGTTTCCCTGAAAGCCATCGACAACGCTGTGGCGAAATGCACCCGCTGCCGGCTCTACAAGACGGCGACGAATCCGGTTCCGGGGGAGGGCGATCCCAAGGCCCGCATCGTGTGTGTCGGCGAAGCACCCGGCGCGAACGAAGACGCGACCGGCAGGCCCTTCGTCGGACCAGCGGGCAACCTGCTGACCAAGATCCTCGCCGCCGTGGATCTCAGGCGCGAGGACGTATTCATCTGCAACGTTCTCAAGCACCGACCACCGGGCAACAGAAACCCGCTGGCTGACGAGGTCGGCGCGTGCGGTCCCTATCTTGTGCGGCAGCTCGAGCTCATAAAGCCGAAAGTCATCGTTGCGTTCGGGACCTTCGCCGCGCAAACTCTTCTCGATACAAAAACGCCGATCGGCAAATTGCGTGGACTGGTGCATCAGTACCACGGGATTCCGCTCGTCGTGACCTATCATCCTGCAGCTCTGCTCCGGAATCCCGCATGGAAACGTCCCACCTGGGAAGATGTCAAGCTCGCCCGTAGAATACTCGATAGCCCCGCCCGGGCGTGATCCGTATTCGGAGCGGCGTCCCCCGTATTCCGAGGATGCCGAGCAGGCAGTGCTGTCTGCCATGCTCATGGATCAGAGCGCGATCCTGCGCGCCACGGAGTTCGTCGACGACTCGATGTTCTACCGCGAGGGCAACCGCCGGATCTTCCGGGCGATGCACACCCTGTCCGATCGGGGCGACGTAGTCGATCCACTGACCCTCACCGAAGAGCTGAGCCGCTCGGGTGAGCTGGAGTCGAGCGGAGGGCGGGATTACATCAGCTTCCTGGTGGATGCGGTTCCGACCTCAGCCAACGTCGAGTACCACGCCAAGATCGTCCGCGAAAAGGCACTCCGCCGCCGGCTGATCGAAGTCTCGACCGCGATCGTCAGCGAAGCGTTCGAGTCAGCGGCGTCCGCAGGCGAGCTGCTGGATGCGGCGGAGCACAAGATCTTCGAGGTCAATCAGAGCCGCGGCCCCGAGGGCTTCACGCGCATCAAGGAGCTCCTCTGGCCGACGATGGAGCGTATCGAGCTGCTCCAGCGCGGCGGCGAATCGATTACCGGTGTCGGCAGCGGATTCAAGGATCTGGACGAGATCACAGCAGGTTTCCAGCAGTCGGACTTGATTATCGTCGCCGGCAGACCGTCCATGGGGAAGACCGCCTTCATCCTCAACATCACCCAGAATGCAGCGCTCGATACCGAAGTTCCTGTCGCCTTCTTCTCCCTCGAGATGAGCAAGGAGCAGCTCGTTCAGCGGCTTCTGACCTCGGAGGGACGCGTCGATGCTCAGCGCCTTCGCAAGGGGAAGCTCCACGACGACGAGTTCGTGCGACTGGGTCGCGCCGCCGGAATCCTCAGCCACGCCCCAATCTGGATCGACGACACGCCGGCGATGACTCTGCTGGAGATGCGCTCCAAGGCGCGGCGCCTCAAGATCGACAACAACATCGGGATGATCGTCATCGATTACTTGCAATTGATGCAGGGGCCGACCAACACGGAGAGCAGACAGCAGGAGATCAGCTACATCTCCCGGTCGCTGAAGGCACTCGCCCGCGAGCTGCGAGTGCCGGTCGTGGCGCTGTCGCAGCTATCGCGCGCACCGGAGCAACGGACCGGCGAGAACAAGCGGCCGCAGCTTTCCGATCTCCGCGAGTCGGGTGCCATCGAGCAGGACGCCGACCTGGTGATGTTCATCTACCGTCAGGAAGTCTACGACGGCCCAACCGACAAGGATGGGAACTCTCTCGAAGGGCGGGCCGAGATCATTGTCGGCAAGCAGCGCAACGGCCCGACCGGACTCGTGAATCTTTACTTCAACAAGACTTTCACCCGCTTCGAGAACTTCTCGCCCCGTCTGACTCCGGCGTGACCCCGAAGGCGAGATCGCTATACCGCTGCACGAGCTGCGGCGCCGATCATCCGCGATGGGCCGGGCGCTGCGACGCCTGCGGCGAATGGAACTCGCTCGTCGAAGAGTCCATTCCGCGAACATCGGCTTCGGCGTCGGGAGCGCGCGGTGCCGCGAGAAGGATCGCCGGTGCCGGTTCGCTTGGTGAAGGAGGCCAGATCGCGACGCCTCGCCGGCTCGGCGATGTCGTCGGGTCTGCCGAGCCGAGGTGGAAGACCGGGCTCGCTGAGTTCGACTTCGTGCTGGGTGGCGGAATCGTGCCCGGCTCCATGGTCCTCGTCGGCGGTGAGCCCGGCATCGGCAAGTCAACGATTCTCCTTCAGGTAGCGGCGCGTCTTCAAGTGGCGGGTCACAAGACCCTCTACGTTTCCGGCGAGGAATCCGCGCTCCAGGTGAAGCTGCGCGCCGAGCGTCTCACCGATGATGCGGCAGATGTTCTCATTCTGGGCGAGACGCTGCTGGAAACGGTGATCGCGACGGCGGCGAAGCTCTCTCCCGCGGTGCTGATCGTCGATTCGATCCAG
>JBGPLS010000098.1:0-11279 GCA_041486565.1 Gemmatimonadaceae bacterium | reverse complement strand
TCCACCGGCGCTCTTCATCTGGGCGATGATTACCAGTGTCGCGCTTCTCCTCTGGTGGATCGTTGTCTACACGTGGCTGGGCGAATCGCCGATTTACGCGTTTTTCAGCCCGCTCGGCGCGGCGGTGCTGCTCTACGTCTTTGTCAGAGCAATCGCTCGCGGGCAGAGCGTTAGCTGGAAGGGGCGGCAGTACCGCTCGGCATAGCTGCGCTGGCGATCGGTTCCTAGCGTGTGGGAACACGGTTGCGCCCGCTCTGAAACGATGCGCCTCGCCGACGATGCGCCGCGTAGGCTGCGCGGGTGCGAACGCTCCGCTCTGCCGCGATACTCCTCTCCCACACGACGTCGGTTGAGTGCGCCGGACCTTTGCTGGTCGAGCTCGGTCTCAGCGAGGATCTCGTTGCGCTCGATGAAAAGGCACGCGAGCGGCTCGGTATAGAACCCGAAATCGAGTCGGCATGCATGTCCCTTGGGCCGGGCTCGATTCGCGCTCTTGTCGCAAGCCTTGCGGGAGCGCACACCGTACGGGATACAATCGCGCGGCTCGCGGCAAGACTCTCGTCGCGCACGCCACATATCCTCTGGGTGCTCGTCATCATCCAGCGCGACTCGCGACAGATCGCTATCGGCGCCTGGTACTCCGGGCGCACCGCGCCACGGGTCGTCGCACTCGTTGCGGCACAGGAGCGGATCGTGGACAGCGACTCCGAGACGCTCTGCGCGCTGTCGGCTGCGGCGAGCGACTCCGACATCGCGACTCATTCGCGATGGCTCGAGATCCTTGGCAGGGAGACGGTCAGCCGGAATTTTTTTCGCGCCATGCAGGAGGCGGTCGCTCAGCTCGCGGCCTCACTCACGCCGATCGTCGTTACGCATGACGCGATGGAGCTGGCGCTGCTTTGCCTCTCGCGCCTTCTCTTTCTCTCCTTCATCGAAACGAAAGGCTGGCTCAACGGCGACCACGCGTTCCTCGCCAATCAGTTCGCCGACTGTATGGTCGCGGGTGGCAGATATCACACGAAGATTCTGGCGCCTCTCTTCTTTGGAACGCTCAACACACGACCCGCCAATCGCGCCCGCAGGTCGCGCGATTTTGGAAGAGTCCCGTTTTTGAACGGAGGTCTGTTTGCCCGATCACCGCTCGAGCGGCTGTACGCAAGCCGGGTGTTCTCCGACGAAGCGCTCGGTGACGTCTTCGGAAAGCTTCTCACCAGATACAGGTTTACCGCGAGGGAGGACAGCTCGGTCTGGTCCGAGGCAGCGGTAGATCCCGAGATGCTGGGCAAGGCGTTCGAATCTCTCATGGCCGCCCCCGACCGAAAGACCACCGGGGCGTTCTACACTCCGCAGGCATTGGTCGAGCAGGTCACGACATCTGCGCTTGCGAGCGGCATTTCCGCGGGGGGAGTGCCGCCGGAGATTGTCGTCGGTGCGCTCGCCGGAGAAATCCCTTTGCCCGAGCACCGCCTGCTCCTGCTCTCAACGACAGGGCGACTGTGCGTGCTCGATCCTGCCTGTGGCTCCGGCGCATTCCTCGTTCACATCATGGAACGGCTTGCAGCTCTCCGCGTGCATCTCGGTGAGCTGCGTCCGATTCATTCGGTCCGACGTGACATTCTGACCCGGTCGATATTCGGTGTCGACGTGAACCCGACGGCGGTCTGGCTGTGCGAGCTTCGCCTCTGGCTTTCCATGGCGATCGAGGATCCGGAGCGCGATCCGATGAAGGTGACGCCACTCCCTAACCTCGATCGCAATATCCGCGTCGGCGATTCGCTCGCCGGCGGGGCGTTTCACGGGACGAACGACATTCCTCGGCCGGCGCGGATTACATCGCTCCGTGCCCGCTACACACGCACTGTGGGACGCAAGAAGATCGTCGTCGCGCGAATGCTCGACCGGCTCGAGCGGGATTGCGCGCTCGTCTCTCTCGATGCGGAAGTGAGGAGACTCAACTCTGCCCGGCGGGAGATTCTCGGAGCCTTGCGGTCGCCCGATCTCTTTGGCGAGCGGCGTGACCCAGCCGCTTCCGTGAGGCTCCGGCTCGCAGAGCTCCGCAAGTCCAGTCGGACCGCCCATTCCGCGCGACGAGCGCTTCTTCGTGGAGGGGCGCTGCCCTTCTCGTACGAAACTCAATTTGCCGATGTAGGCGTCGCCGGGGGCTTCGACATCGTCATCGGGAATCCGCCATGGGTGAGACTCCACAATGTCGGCCGCCACGCAAAGGAGCTCTTCGAGCGCGACTTCGTCGTCTTTCGGGAGTCCGCCTGGCAGGCGGGCGCTGACGCTGCTGCCGCCGGACGCGGCTTCGCGGCGCAGGTGGATCTCTCCGCGCTGTTCATCGAGAAGTCGGTTGCCCTCGCCCGCGAAGGTGGAACGGTTGCGCTCCTTGTTCCGGCCAAGCTGTGGCGATCGCTCGCCGGCGGAGGAGTCAGGTCGCATCTGCTCCGGGAGACAGAAATTTCCGAGCTCCATGACCTGACCGAATCGAGGCAGCTCTTCGACGCCGCAGTCTATCCCTCGGTGATCGTCGCGCGGCGGAAGCACTCGCCCGCACTACCGTCTGCACTCGATAGTCAGAGCCGGGAGGCAGGCGGGGGGAGTCCCGCTCTTCCCATCGATACGGTGTCGCGCAATTCCGGACTCGCGGTGGTCCATCGCCGCGAGTCTGCGATTCACTGGCGTCTCGATTCGGCGCGCCTTCCCTTCGATCCCAGCCGGGGAAGCCCGTGGTTGATAATGCCGCCCGAAGTTCGCATCGCCTTCGATCGTATTCGGCGCGCCGGTGTCCCGCTGGCCGAATCGGCGATTGGCCGTCCCGTGCTGGGAGTGAAGACCGGGTGCAACGAGGCGTTCGTCGTGAGACTGTCCGCGAGCCAGCCGGAAGCAAATCTCACCGACGCAGCGAAGCTCGCTGCGATAGAATCCGCCGACTCGACGGGATTCGTCGAGTATTCTCTCCTCAGGCCCCTGCACCGTGGGGAATCCATCCGCCCATGGAAGCTTCGACCTCCGCCGGAACGAATCATTTGGACGCACGACGATCGCGGTCCGATCAAGCAGCTGCAACCGCACGCCCGCCGCTGGCTGGACAAATGGAAGTCGGAGCTGGAACGGCGGACCGACGCGCGCGGGAATGGTCCCTGGTGGTCGATCTTCCGCACCGAGAGCGCTCGCTCGTCGTGCCCCCGCGTTGCGTGGTCCGACTTCGGCCGCTTTCCACGCGCGGCGGTGATCGAGGCAAACGATCCGACGGTCCTGCTCAACAGCTGCTACGTCGCCCACTGCAATGACCTCACAGACGCATACACACTCGCTGCGCTGTTGAACTCGCCGGTCGTGGCAGCGTGGTTGAACGCGCTCGCCGAGCCTGCGCGCGGCGGTTATCACCGCTACCTGGGATGGACTGTCGCGTTGATGCCGCTCCCCGCGGACTGGCCCGCGGCGCGACGCATTCTCGCGCCGATCGCCGAGCGAGCAATGGGCGGCACATCACCCGGTGCGGATTCTCTGCTGGCGGCCGTACTCGAGGCATACCGTCTCGACGAAAGCGAGGTCGAGCCGTTGTTGCTGTGGAACTACCGGTAGAGATCGTCACCGCCGAGGTGGTCAAGGAGCTTATCGCCAGAGCAGTTCTCGCCGATGAGCCGCGCGCGCAGAAGCCGGCGCCCGCGGCGCGGCCAATGGCGGCCGACCGTCTGGGCTCCGTGAGCCTTTATCCACACCAGCTGTCGGCGGTCCGCCGAATTCTCATGGCGATTGACGAGTTCGGCGGAGCACTTCTTTCGGACGAGGTCGGCATGGGAAAGACTTTCGTCGCGCTTGCGGTCGCGCAGCGGTTCGAGCGATCCGTCATTGCAGCCCCCGCGGTTCTTCGTGACATGTGGTCCCAGCAGGCGCATCGTGCCGCCATGGAGCTTTCTTTCATCTCCTTCGAATCGCTCAGTCGCGGACGCCGACTGGACGATCCGATCGACCTGGTGGTGATCGACGAAGCGCATCACGTCCGAAATCCGTCCACCCGGAGATATCGCGAGCTGTCCCGCATGACAATGCGATCGAAGGTGCTGATGCTCTCGGCGACCCCGGTGCACAACAGACGTCGCGATCTCACTGCAATGCTGTCCGTGTTTCTCGGCTCGCGCGCCGAATCTCTCGCTGCGTCGGAGATCGCTCGCTGCATCGTACGGCGCCGGATCGAATCAGCCGGACTTGCCGCCCGGATCCCCGAGGCCGGCGCGCTGGTATGGAAGGAGCTCCGCGACGACAATCGCATTCCGGCGGCGCTGCTCTCCCTTCCGCCGCCGGTGCCCGTTCGCGGCGGGGGCGATGGCGGCGTCCTCGTGGCGCGGTCACTTCTTCGTCAGTGGTGCTCGAGCGATGCCGCTCTCGAATCCGCGCTGCGGCGACGGCTGGCAAGAGCGATGGCACTGATGTCGGCTCTCGAGGATAACCGCTATCCCTCGGCGAGTGAGCTCTCGGCATGGACGATTGCCGACGACACTGTCCAAATGGCTTTCCCTGGCCTTGTCGCTGCTCCGCTCGAGGACACCAACGAATTGCTCGACACCATACGGCTCCATCACGACGCGCTTCGCGAGCTGCTCCGATCCCTCGACCATCACCGTCCTCGCGACATCGAGCGCGCCGCGCTGCTCAGACAGATTCGCGCGGCCCATCCAGGGGTTCCGATCGTCGCGTTCTCGCAATATGCTGAGACCGTCAACGCTCTGTTTCGGGAGCTGCGTCGTGAGTGTGGAATCGCAGCACTCACCGCCAGAGGTGCGCGCGTCGCGGGCGGATCGATCACACGCCGTGAGGCAATTTCGCGCTTTGCGCCACGGGCATCGGCCGCACCGTCACCTCGTGAGGTTGACCGAATCGACATGCTCCTCGCGACGGACCTCCTCAGTGAAGGTGTCAATCTTCAGGACGCCGGCGTCGTGGTTCATCTCGATCTTCCGTGGACGGCCGCGCGCCTCGAGCAGCGTCTGGGGCGCGTGGCTCGTCTGGGATCGGATCGGACAAGGGTCTACGCGTACGGCATCCGGCCGCCGGCGGCAGCCGAAACGTTGATCCGCCTCAAGGCGACGATCGGGGAGAAGATGCGCGAGACCAAAGCGTCCATCGATCCGGCTACTTCCACTGAACTGATTCGATCGGTGTTGGAGTCCTGGGCCACCACGCAGGCGTCCAGATGCGAAATGGATGTGCGGCTCACGTATCAATCGACGCGGATTGCAGCGGTCGCATCTCCCTGTCGCGGGTTTGTCGCTCTTTGCGCGCGCCGTTCGCGTCTTGCGCTATTGGGATCCAACGGAGTGCAGGTGACCGACGACCCTGCGAAGATCCTCGAGCTGATTGGCCATGCGGGTGGCCACGGTGTCCGGCCCCGAGCCGAGACAATCGCTCAATCCCTCAATCTGATTCGAACCTGGCTCCGCAGCAGGCGAACCATTGACCTCACGGAGCCGGAGACAGCTCTCGTTGCCCACACGCGGAGAGTCGTCTTGCGCCGCGTGTCAGCGATACTCGAGAATGCGCGACCGTACGCCCGTTCTCGTCTGCTGATACTCGGAGACAAAGCGCGCGCCGCGATACTCGGCCGGCTTGGCGTTGCCGCCGAAGCCGCGCTCATTCAGCTTGCGTCGGCGGAGGCATCGGACGAAGAGTGGCTCTGTGCGGTCGCAGGCTACGGCGAAAGCCAGGACAATCTGGCGGACACTGGTCACGCCGATTCAGAAAACGCACAGGTCGGCATCGTCGCGATGCTTCTTTTCGAAAGCCCGGAATCCGATTCGGGTTCATCGCGCTCGTGATTGCGATAACGGCCGCAAGGGAACGCTGACGGAGGTGAGCCTTCGTCCACTTACCATTCGCATCGCCGGCGGGAACCACCCCGGCGGTCTCCATCAACGAAGGAGGAAGCATGCGAATGAAGTGGAAATACCCGGTGTATTTCAGCGGCCTCGTCGTCGCGATTGCCATCACCGCAGTGAGCTGCTCCGAGGGCTCGACGGCACCGCAGCCGTCGGCCGTCATCAACAACGATCTACGTTTCACGCATCAGAAGCTGCCGGATCTTCAGGCCAGCTTCAACTGGCCCGGAAAGTATCACACGGAAGCTCTCGCCTACGTCTACGCGAAACTGTCGCGCGGCAACCAGCGGGCGTCCAAACCCGACAAATGTCGCGTTGCAGTAAGCGCGCTAAAGGAATTTGACCGATCGTTCAGCAAGGATGGGAAAACGAGAGGCATCGCCGACAGTTTCCTTTCCGACGATTTCTGTAACGGCAATCTGTCGGGAGTGAATCAGAAGGTTCCGGCTGACGACGCACGGCTGGAGAAGAGCTCCGGATTTTCGCCGCAGGCGCTCTCGAGCTTTCACCAGATCCTGAACGTTCTCGATTCCAACGCATCCGCGGCTGCGATGGTAGCGGCCATCAACGGCATCGAAAGCGCGGCGAGCAGAACTCTCAGCGCGGCGGAAGCAGGTGCCGTCGTGAGCCTCGGATCCGTTGCGATCAGCTCGGCGCAGTATTGGGACGCAAATTCCGTGAAGTGGCAGACAATGTCGTCCGGAGGTGCGTCCAATCAGCTCGCCGCCGGCTTTCGGCCATCCGCCGCTCTCCTGTTCGCTCCGGCTGGATCCTCGCCACGACAGTCGTTGTCGGGGAACAACATACTGAGAGCCGACGCCGCTGCATTTCTCAGTTCGATTCTGCTGGGGTGGTGGATGGGCGCAATCGACCTGGAGGTCTCGGTAGTAAGGGGTGCGATAGCCTCGATGCTTGCTGCAATGTGAGGTTGCGCCTCGTCTCCCGGCGCCGCGCGTGCTAAAAGCGTCGTGCGGGATTTTGATTGGGACCGCCCGGGGAATGAGCGCTGCGGGATTTTGATTAGCCTTGCACCTGCAGGACAAAACCTTAGCGTTTCAGCTTGCGCAGTGATTCGCGAAAACCTCTAACAGGAGGGCCAACGTGATCCGCTCCTTCGGAACCAAATCGCCCGAGAATTATATCCTGTTGTATGCAGTCACCGGAGTCCTGATCGCGGCGGTGCTGACGGTGATCCCGCCATTGGCGTTCGGCACGTTCTGGCAGATGGCCGTGATATTTCTCGCGGCGGATCTCGTTGCCTACATCGCGATAAAGACGGGGTTGCTGAAGTGGCCGCGCGTTCGAAGCTAGGAATCTGAGGCGGCGCGCACTCGCCCCACCGGCCGCCGCTGCTGGTCACACTCCCACACGATGCCAGGTCGTTTTGATTCCACGAAGTCGTGGATCGTAGACGGCCTGGCTACTGTGTTGGTTCCGGCACACCATCGAAAAACTCGACAACGCCCGCGGTCGCTGGATCAGGGAGCGCGTGGGGACAGCCGAACCGCGACGCGGCCAGCGCTCAAGCTCAGCGTGCCTGGGACCTTGACGTCAAGAGAGAACCCGGTTCCCTGGATGCTCAGAGCCTCGAACCGGTAGTCGCTTGCGGAAGTGACGGGGAGGGGCGTGCCGTCCACCCGGATCGAATCCACCGATGGAACGAAGAAGGCGACGCGCCGCTCTCCTTGCGGAACTAGATCGTCGAGCACGGCTCTCCGCTCCACGCTCATGAACACCTGTTGATTGGGGCGCCGCAGGGTGTAGGCGAGGAATTCGCTGCCGAACACCCGACTGCCGTTGTTCACAACCCAACGCTTCGTACTGGAAGAGCGGGAGCGGCTCGTGCCGGCGGCCGGAAGCTGCACCTCCACCCGGTAGCCGGGCTGCGCTTCGAAGGCGTGAATGGCGTCATCGGCCTCGCGGACGTAGGCATCAGCGAGCGTCTGGGTGCGCCGCTCAAGCTGTGGCAAATCGTAGCGCCGCTCGGCCTCGCTCCGGAGAGACTCGAGACGAGAAGCCGGTACGGGGAACGACAGCGCCAGCAGGTCGGCCAACGCAGAAGAATCGGGGAGATTGGCGGCCTGGTGTTTCCACTCGACCCCGAAGAAGTCCAGCAGGACACCCATCGTGGCACCGGTCGGGTAAATCCGGTTCCGCGGCACATCTGCCGGACTGAGTGCACCATTGGTCAGACGACTCTCGAAGTCAGCGTGCAAGTAGCCTGGCACGGTCACCGATCGGAACGAGGGGCAGACGTCCGCATCGGCGAATGCGCCTGTGCGGCAAAGGACCGCCAGGTTGACGACAAGAAGTGTCTCCACGTACTTCGCGGTCCCCTCGGTCAGTTCCTTGGCCCGCTCGAACTCTCGTACGAGCGGCGAGGCATGCTCCCAGCGGAAGCGACGCTGCGCTAGGAACAAGCCGGTCAATCGGCGGGCGCCCGCGAGATCCCGACGTTCGACCGCTCGCACGGCGTCTTCAAGGATATGTATCTCCAGAGCGGCCCGGGCGCTGTTCCCGGTATCGAGAATGGGGTACCGCTCCTCCGAAGGCTCGTCTACCTCGCCAAACCTGGCGCGTTGAAACTGATGAAACACTTCGTGAACGACGAACGCAAACAGGGAGCGCGCGCGCTCAAGGGCATGCTCCGGCAGGTTGTCGGCGAGCGGGACCGCCACCGTCGTGGTGGAGCCCACCGGGAAATCGAACTCGAGTTGGCCCACGAGGCCGGGGGTGGCGCCGAGTTTAAGAAGCGCCGGGGATGCCAGCTGCGGCCAGGATGCCGGGTACGGTTGGTAGCCTTCGATGTCACCAGGCGGATTCAGCACGACCGCCCACTGCCCTGGCCGATAGACGAGGAACGGCTGCAAAGACAGGTCGTAGCCCGGCCACACGGAATCGTGCGATGCCCGAAACACGGTGACGACCGCAGCGATGGTTCGGAGATCGACGGAATCGAGCGGTGAAGGCCGGGAATCCTGACCATATACGGGCAGGACGGAGGCTACGAGCGCAGCGATCCCGGTGCCCACTATGCGCATTTGGCGAGCTCCTCTGGTAACCTGTAGACAGCGACTTCCGGCGGGGCCATTTCCAGGTTCTTGAATGCAGGCATGAGGCGTTGCTCCACGTACGTTGCAATATCTTACGGCGGAACGCGACAATGACGATGACATATTCCTGGCGCAAGCCCAGCACAGCAGGAGCAGCAACGTGAACGTTCACGAGCTCTACGCTCAGTACCAGCCGATCCTGCGCCCTATCCTGCGCATTGGGCCTGTCTTCGGAGGGATCGCGATGCTCGTGTGGCGGGTGCGCGAGACACGCGTCCCGGTCTCCAGCAAGGCGATCGTGATCCCGCCGCTGGCAATGAGCAGTGGCTTCCTGATGTTCCTCTTCCCGATGATGCGAGTCCGCTGGTCCTGGGCGATCACCGCCTTCCTCCTTGGATTGCTCGTCCTCTCGTGGCCGCTGGTCCGCTCTACCCGTCTCGAGCTCCGCGATGCTGTCGTCTACATGAAACGCTCGCGCGCTTTCCTGGTGATACTCCTTGTCCTCCTCGCCATCAGGCTGGCCCTGCACGACTACATCGGCCACATCATCTCGCCGCTGCAGACCGCCTCACTGTTCTATCTGATGGCGTTCGGCATGATCGCCCGTTGGCGGCTGGTGATGTACCGGCAGTACCGGGGGATCGTCGGTCAGGAGCCGGCGGGTCCCGCCTGACTTCAGCTACTCATTCCCGCCGATCAGCGGCGCAACTTGCCATCGGTCACCGCGAGAAGACTGTTCCGTGAGGGACTGCCGTCCCCACAAAGCCGTGCGGCCACGTCCTGCCCGTCAGGCTGATTCCAGGACGTTTGCTGCCCGCATCGCGAAACCGGTCGTCGAACGTCAGTTGGCCACTGCGGGGATCGAAGTTGATGACATACAGTCGATTTCCCTTGCCGCCGCCGCTCGAATTCAGCACCACTCGGCGGCCTGTCGGATCGATCGAGATCCAATGCGGTTGCTCGTCGTCGCAAACATTGAGGCGCGACACCTCGCGCGGATGAAGAGGATCCGCGATATCCATCGCCAACAGTGCGTGCGCGTCAGGCACGGTCTGAAGCCAGAAGTGTCCGGTCAATATCGGAACGCCGCAATTCTTTCCTTCGAATGCCATCACGAAAGTCGCTGTCGGCTCGGGGCGATTCACGCCCCGCAGAAGATAGAGACCGCAGTTGAACGTGTGGATGTACACGCCCTTTCCATCGGGGAGCAGGCGCGGCTCGCCGGTGTATCGGTTCTCGTCGCCGCGGGGGCCTGGCTTGAGCGCGACGCTTCGCAACAGTTTCAAATCGGATAGGCGCCACAACTGCACCCATTCCGCAGTCGCCAGTGTGTCCGCCTCGTTCATGTCGGTGGTCGTCGACACCGCGCGATTGAATGCCGGCATCGGGAGAACGCTGTAGGGATAGATGTGCTTTTGCTGAATCGCCGCATCGCTCGCGTCGCCGCTGCGCAATAGACGCCCGCGCTCGTCCATTTCCACCAGTCCGCCAGTGGTGTGTTCGACGGAGTCGGCCATCGAGTGAGGGTCGCTTGCGTGATGCATCTCCATCTCGCCCGGCACGGCTCGATACTGGAACGTCGTCAACACATGGCCGTTGGTCATTCGCGCGTACGTGTGCGGGTGGCTGTATCCAGCGATATCGCCAAACGATGTGAGAATGCGCGGATGCAACGGCTCTGAGAGGTCGAACAACCATGTGCGCCCCGCGTGAAAGCCATTCGCGAGAAGGTGCCCGTTCGCCGGCATCTCGGCTTCCGTGTGATGCGGATGCGCACCGACGACGCCGGTCGGAATCGATGCGATAATTTCTCCATAGTGCGCGGAGGATGGCGTCGCGTCGATCACCGCGAGAAAGTCGCTCGCTTTGCCGTCGGCGTCGCCCGCCCAGAGGAACAAGTACGACCGCGACGGCGCGCTCGCGCCGAGATAGAGCCCACACAGGACGGCGAGAGCTGGAATCAAAACGCGACGCACGGGTTCTTCTCCTTGGCCAATAGATCTGCGAGCGAGTCAAATAAAGGCGCGAGCATAGATCGCGCAATTCCGAAGATCACCCGTCTGCTGCAGCGCTACGTCAGGTCGCGGGCGCACGGTTGTCTGGCGGTAGAGTAACAGTTTTTCGTAGACGCTCGACAATAGCGGCGACATGCAACGCCGTGGTGTCGAGTGCCGGCACGTCCGCGATGACCGGTGTGGATAAGAGTAACGGCAACTCGGTGCCACCGAGGATGACGCCGTCGATGCGTTCTTGATCGCGTAGACGCTTGACGACCGATATGAATTGCTGCCGTGTGTCATCCCGGAACTCACCCTCGAGAAGCTCCCCGATATACCGCTCGTGAACC
>JBGPLS010000097.1:0-11388 GCA_041486565.1 Gemmatimonadaceae bacterium | reverse complement strand
GGAAGCGCCGGCCGGTCCCGCTCATGTTCATCGACGAGGCAGACCGTTACGGTGTCGGCCAGGTCGCGCTCGACTTCGTCGGCTGGGGCACCTCGTTCATTGACTATGACAACGACGGCAGGCCCGACCTGTTCGTGGTGAACGGCAGCACGCTCCAGTATCCTGAGGATTCGACACACCTCGTGCCGATGCGGAGCCAGATGTTCTGGAACCGGGGGCCCGCCGAGGGCTTCTTCGATGTCTCCGCGGTGAGCGGCTCGTACTTCCGTAACGCCTACGTCGGGCGCGGGGCGGCGTTCGCCGACTATGACAACGACGGCGACATCGACGTCTTCGTTGTGAACAACGGCGGGCCCGGCATTCTGCTCCGCAACGACGGCGGCAACCGCAACCACTGGCTGGCGGTGGAGTTGCGCGGCAGGAAGAGCAATCGGCAGGGGATCGGCGTCAAGCTGCGGCTCGTCGCCGGCGGTGCCAGCCAGGTACGCCAGGTGGGTGCGCAGAGTTCGTATCTGTCGCAGAACAGCCTCATCGAGAACTTCGGCCTCCGGGCCCTCACCCGTGTGGATTCGCTGGTGGTGGTGTGGCCGAGCGGTAGCCGCCAGGTGCGGACGAACCTGCCCGCGAATCAGCGTCTCATAGTGGTGGAAGGCGCGGAGATGGAAACGACGCGCGAGCGGGTCCAGAATTTCTGGGCGCTCTACCGCGAAGCGACGTTGCAGCGCACCGCGCGCCAGACGCAGGCGGCTGCGGAGACGTATTCCCGCGCTCTCGCGCTGAACCCCGATCACGAGGACGTACTCTACTACTTCGGCAGCATGCGGTTCGCCCTCGGGGACTTCGCGGCCGCCGAGGGTGCATGGCGCCGCATCATCGCCCGCAATCCGTCGAGCGCGCGAACCCACTCGCAGCTGGGCAGCCTCTATCTCTGCCTCGACGCCAACGCGCCCTTCCAGCTCGACTCGGCCGAGACTCATCTGCGCCGGGCCTACGAAATCAACAAGGAGGAAACCGGCCCCCTGCTCCATCTTGGCGAAGCGGCACTGGTTCGCGGCGACCTCGTAACGGCAGGCCGGTACTTCAACGAGGTGCTCGGCTCGCACGCCAAGAGCACCGAGGCGCACTTCTACGCCGGTTACATCGCGTGGAAGGGTGGTGACACGGCGGGCGCGCGGGAGGCATTCCGCCTCGCGGTGGCGGCGACGGCGGCTCGGCCGCCGGCCGCCGGTGTACCCGGCGAGGGCGATACCAAGTCGGGTTCGACCCCGATGCACGCCGAACGCCTGCGCTGCAACCAGCTCGCAACCCTAACCGGCGGCCTTCGCGGCGCCGACGTCGGCCGGGAGATGACGGTCCGGTACCGCACGCTGGACGGGCTGTTGATCAATGCCCGACACCGCAAGAGCTGACCGGGACACCCGGCGTCACGCGTGCAGCGGTGGCAGGGCGTCAGCGCCGTTGCGAAATGCGCGTGTTGTACGCGCGTAAATACCGCTGGTGCTCCACGTCGGTCGGATATGAATCACCCGGCGCGTACGGATATGCCTTCATCTTGTGGAAGGGAAGCGGTCCTACCGTCGTGCCGTACGCGGTGTTCAGATCCGAGTCCTTGATCCAGCCGTCGGTGTAGAGGAGGAAATCGCGCTTCCACCCCAGCGGGAGAGAGTCCGCCGACCTGGCGTCGAACTGTACGGTAGTCTCGTCTCCCGGTCCCATGATGACGTACATGTCGTCGGGACTCTTGAGCAGTGGCAAGACGTCGCCGAAGCGTGTGAACGCTCCCTCGATCGGGCGCCAC
This sequence comes from Gemmatimonadaceae bacterium, assembly GCA_041486565.1. Taxonomy (GTDB): domain Bacteria; phylum Gemmatimonadota; class Gemmatimonadetes; order Gemmatimonadales; family Gemmatimonadaceae; genus UBA4720. The sequence continues at coordinate 9,590 of JBGPLS010000097.1, read as the reverse complement.
GGCGACCCCTTGCTCACGCGGTTGTACGCGAACCAGTATGGGCCGTAGCGGCCACCCTTGCGATACGTCAGGGAGAAGCCGCGGGAATGCAGGTCCGCCGAGACAGGGACCAACGTCGTCACTTTCACGGTACTGCTCGCGGCATCGCCTGCGACGAACGCCTGATCCCAGTAGATCTGCATGTTCGTCCGAATGCGCACGTGATGGTTCCTGGTTGGGAACTTCCGGGCAAGGTCGATCACGATTGTCTTATCCTTTCCGGACGGGAAGCCAATGTTGGCGATCGCGGTTTTCCATCGTCCCTGCGCGTCGCGCACTTCGAGCGATGGCGCCACGGGTCTCAGCTTCGATTGTTGCGAGAGCGCGACATTGATACTCGCGTCGGTAGGATAGATCCAGCCGCGAAGGAAGAGAAAAGTCCCGGCGCGACCGGCGTCATCGCCCAGGTCGAGAATAAGGTCGTGCGGTTCGACAAGTCCTTGATACTGGATGGGCGTGAGGTTCGACACGTACACGTCGTCCCTCTCGCGTAACGCGGGCAAGACATCGTCACCGCGATCATCCGTTGCCGAGATGGGCGGGTGTGGCCGAACGACCTGGAAAAGGCGCAGCTTCACCGGACCAGGTGGCACGAAGCGCTCGTCCACGAAGATGTCCACGGAATCCGGGTGGTCTACGGCGAGCAATCTGATTTCATCGGCGTACGCCGTCTCCCACAACTCCTCGGTGAGCTGAAGGATGTAGCGCCCATCGCGCGGCTGGAGTGCATTGCCGGGAATCCGCAAGTATTCCTGCGAGGCGCCAGCGGGAGCGAATGTGCTCGTGCTGCCCATCATGCCGAGCGGCATCCCCAATGCGCTGCGCCACATCACATCCGTCACGAAGCGGAAGCTCTTGCCGTCCCACGTATAGGCGAATGCGCACGATCCCTTGAGCAGCTCGCTTTCGAGGACGTCCTGGTCCCTTCCCGGGAAATACACGACTTGCGGCACGCCATTGGGCCACTCCACGCGAAGCACGTCGGCTTTGAGGTGCCGCCCGAGACCAAAATGCGTCACCCGTCCGGTCACGACGCGCGTTTGGTAGATCTCTCCTGATCGGAGCTCCAGCTTGGCGCCGATGCCGAAGTCATTGTTCTTGCCGCTCCCGGTGCGCAGGCCCTTGAGCTCCACTCGCACGGCCAGATTACTGTTGCCGCCGTCATTGCGTAGTAAACGAACTGTGCCGGCGGCATCGGCGACGAGCAGGTCCTGGTCGCCGTCGTCGTCGACGTCGGCCACGCCGATCGCGGTACCGCCCCTCGATTGCACGGGCGCTGGCAGCAGGCTCGAACGATTGGTGAACCTGCCGCTACCGTCGTTGCGAAAGAGAAACACGCCAGGCGTTCCCTTTCCGGGGAGGATGGTCGTGCCGGCCACCATGAGATCGAGCCAGCCGTTGTTGTCGTAGTCGACAAACTCGGCGGCCAGTCCGGTGGTGGAGCGTAGCCGCTGCAACGCGGCTGTCGAGCGGCGATCGCGGGTGAAGGTGCCATCGCCGTTGTTGAGCCAGAGCGTCGGCTCGCCGCCGTTGGTGCTCGCCACGAAGATGTCGAGGAAGCCGTCGTTGTTGTAGTCACCAACCGCCGCTGCGGCTGAGCCACCGCTGCTGGCGAGGCCGCTCGCCGCCGTCACATCGCTGAAGCGTTGAGCACCACCATTGTGGAAGAGAGCGTTGCTGCCGTTCTCACTGGTGATAAACAGGTCGATGCGCCCGTCGCCGTCAAAATCACCGAACACGACGTCGCGTGCGTTGCTGCTGCCGACAAGGCCGAAGCTGGCCGTCGCTTCGGTGAACGTGCCATCGAGATTGTTTCGATACACAGTGCGCTGGCCGTTTCCGACGAGCAGCAGGTCCAGGTCGCCGTCGTGGTCGAGGTCCACAAACAGTGCCTTTCGGGCTCCCTTGATGTCGGCTATTCCCGCTTTCGCTGTCACGTCAGTGAACGTGCCGTTCCCGCGGTTGCGAAACAGATGCGCAGGTCCCTCGCTGCCGAAGACGAACAGGTCAAGCCAGCCGTCGTTGTCGAAATCCGCGAAGGTCGCGTAGACGGCGCCGCCGGGGAGGGAGATGCCGGCCCTTGCGGTGATGTCCTGGAGGAATCCGCCCTGAACATGATAGAGATGCGCGACCGACACCTGCTGGTCGGGGGACAGGGATGACACGAACAGGTCGTCGGTACCGTCTCCGTCGACGTCGCCGACGGCAAGCGCGGTCAGTCCCGCTGGCGTCGTCGGCTGCGTACCACGAGGACCTGCACGCAATCGCGTGTCGAGCAAACCCGCATCGCTCGTCGCATCCGTGAACTGCACGGAGTCGACTGTCGCTCTCTCCCGAACTCCACGGAGCGTGATCAAGTACGTCGGGGCGAGCGTCAGCACGGGGCGCCCAACGAGTGGCCCATCGGTCCACTTCACCTCGTCCAGCGAGGCCTGATACGGCGCGGTGACCTCCATCAGATGGGAAAAGCGGTCGAGCGGCACCCTTGCCTCGGCGAGCTTTCCAGCACGCAGCAGCTGGAGCGAGCTCTCGAGGGACTGCCTCGCCTCCTTGGGCGGCTCTGGGGGAATACGGCGTACCTCCTCCAGGTGCCGAACGGCACTGTCGGCCTCACCGCGGCGCACGAGGGCAGCCAGCAACTTGAGTTGTACCGCGAGATTTCCCGGTGCTACAGCGAGGACCTCTCTCAAGCGCTCTTCATAGCGCCGGGCAGCAGTGCCGTCGGGACCTTGAGCTTCGAGCTCGGCAAGCGCGTACAACACATGAGCGTCACCCTTTGCGTCGCGGCGGAGCGCCTCGAGCGTCACGCGGGCTTCGGCACGTCGTCCGGTGAGCGAATAGAGCTTGGCGAGCATCAGGCCGGCGTCGGTGCTCGCCGGGTCCAGCTCGCGTGCGCGGCGCAACTGAACTTCTGCCTCAGCATACCGGCCGCCTTGCAAGTAGGTGAGTCCGAGGTTCGTGTAACCAAGCGGCTCGTCCGGTGCGAGCTTGATGAGCTTCTTGAACTGCACTTCCGCCTCCGGCAGTTGGCCCCGCTGGAGGTAACTAAGCGCCAGCATGCGAGTGGCGAAGAGATCTTCCACTCCAGCCGGCTTTGATCGGCAGCCATTCGCCGCGACGGCCAAGGCAACGCTGAGCAACACATTGAACCATCGTCGACCAATCCGGGGCATGCGCGCTCCTCTAGAGTGTCCGCGTCCGCGCACAGCTCGAGTAATCAAGGACATCGAGCCGATGCATGCTGAACACAAAGAAACGATAACCCCATGCGACAGTGAGAGTCGTGTCGGCATCAAGGTGATAGGTCCATTCGAGGGATGAGAGCTATTTTTCACCAACTACCTGTCGTCTGCAATCCGGAAGGGATCAAACGTGGCACCGCAATTCATCTATGTAATGAAAGACCTGCGCAAGGTCGTCCCGCCATCGCGGGAGATCCTGCGTGGAATCTGGCTCTCTTTCTATCCTGGCGCGAAGATTGGCGTGCTCGGTGCCAACGGTGCGGGGAAGTCCACGTTGCTCCGCATCATGGCTGGGGTGGATCACGACTTTCAGGGTGAGGCGTGGCCGCACGAGGGGACGCGAATCGGGTATCTGTCGCAGGTGCCGGAGCTCGATTCGTCGAAGAACGTGCGTGAAAACGTCCAGGACGCGGTGAAGCCGCAGCGCGATCTCCTGAAGCAGTTCGAGGAGATCTCGATGAAGTTTGCGGAACCGATGAGCGACGGCGAGATGGAGAAGCTGCTGGAGAAGCAGGGTCGAGTGCAGGAGCGGATTGATGCCGCGAACCTGTGGGAGCTGGACCGGAAGATCGAAATCGCGATGGATGCGCTACGTCTTCCGCCGCCGGACGCGACGATAGAGACGCTCTCCGGTGGAGAGCAGAGGCGAGTGGCGTTGTGCCGGACGTTGCTCGAAGAGCCGGACATGCTGCTGCTCGACGAGCCGACCAACCATCTAGATGCGGAAAGTGTTGCCTGGCTGGAGAGATATCTGGCTGAATTCCCGGGGACCGTGGTGGCGGTGACGCACGACCGATACTTCCTCGACAATGTCGCGAAGTGGATCCTCGAGCTCGACCGCGGATATGGAATTCCGTGGGAGGGGAACTACACATCGTGGCTCGACCAGAAACGCACACGTCTGGCGACCGAGGAGAAGCAGGCGTCGGCGCGTCAGCGCACTCTCGAGCACGAGCTGGAGTGGGTGAGGATGTCACCGAGGGCGAGGCAGTCGAAGAGCAAGGCGCGGCTGCAAAAGTACGAAGAGATGGCGAGCGAGAAACAGGAAGAGCGGATCGCGCAGAATGAGATCGTGATTCCACCCGCGCCGCGACTCGGCAACGATGTGGTGATTGCTGACGGGCTGGCCAAGGCTTATGGCGACAAGGTGTTGTTCGATTCGCTGTCGTTCTCGCTGCCGCGCGGTGGAATCGTCGGAGTGATCGGGCCTAACGGTGCCGGAAAGACCACGCTGTTCAGGATGATCGTCGGCGACGAGAAGCCGGATGCCGGCTCATTGAAGATTGGCGAAACCGTGCAGGTCGCGTATGTCGATCAGGGCCGTGTGCTCGACGGATCGAAGACTGTGTACGACGAAGTCAGCGGCGGGCAGGACATGATTCAGGTGGGGAAGCGCGAGATCAACACGCGCGGGTATCTGTCGAGTCTGAACTTCAAGGGGGCGGATCAGCAGAAGAAGGTCGCCAATCTCTCGGGTGGTGAGAGGAACCGGCTGCATCTCGCGAAGCTGTTGAAGAGCGGTGGGAATCTGTTGCTGCTGGATGAGCCCACCAACGACCTCGATGTCGACACGCTACGCGCTCTGGAAGACGCTTTGCTGGATTTTTCAGGGTGTGCGGTGGTCATCTCGCACGATCGGTGGTTCCTCGACCGTATTGCGACGCATATGCTGGCGTTCGAGGGTGACTCGGAGGTGGTCTGGTTCGAGGGGAATTACCAGGCGTACATCGAGGACCTGAAGAAACGGAAGGGGGCGGATGCGGATCAGCCGCACCGGATCAAGTACAGGGCGCTGGTGCGAGAGTAGCGGATCAGCCACAAGGTCTCAGTGATCGCTGATAAAGATGTTTGCAATCGCTAGCGTCGTGTGAGCCTTTCTCCTACGAAGATTCAGGAGTTAATCGGACAGAACTATGGGGATCACCGGCCGATCTTCATGCGGGCATCCCCGCCTCCAACGGAATGGGATAATGACGATGATCGCGCACGACAGACCAATTGACCTGACGGTGAGCATCCGGGTTCCCGGGGCGGAGATCGAAGGCGACTGGTCAGTGCCTCCGCATCCCCGTGGCACCATTGTCCTCGCGAACGGCACCGGAAACAGCCGGCTCGGCCGACGGAACCGGGAAGTGGCGCACCGGTTGTACGACGCCAGCTTCGCGACCTTTCTGCTCGATCTCCTGACTCCTGAAGAAGAGATTGAGAACGATCTGACGGGCGTGTTTCAGCTCGAAATTGGCCTGTTGACGGAGAGGCTTCTCGCCGCGATGCGTTGGGTAAGGGACGGGTCCGAAGCGGGACACCTGCCGCTCGGGATTCTGGCATCGGGTGCCGCAAGCGCCGCGGCGCTCAAAGCCGCGGCGCGCGAGAGCGAACTGGTGGAGGCGATCGTCTCACGCGGAGGCCGTCCGGACCTGGCGGGCATCGACCTGCACAGGGTACTCGCGCCGACCCTTCTCATTGTTGGCAGCGCTGACACCCGGGCATACGAGCTCAACCGATGGGCGCTCTTTCGTCTCAATGGTGAGAAGCATCTCGTGGTGATCCCTGGCGCCTCGCATCTATTCGAGGAAACAGGGGCTCTCGATGCGATTTGCCGGGTCGCAATCGGATGGTTCGAGACTCACATGCGGTCGCCGAAGCGGACCCGTACTCGCCGGTCAATGACCGATTCGGCGTGGAGGCCGGACGGCGGCAGCGTCGAAGCAGGGTGATAGCGACTGGAGAGATGACAGCTGGCTGCTTTAGTGGCGGCCATGACTGTCTTACAGCCGAACCAGGTAGCTCACCTTTCCAAAAAAACCCTCCCATTCGCTCACCGAGGATCACTGCAATCGCATACTCCCCTTTGTTGGACGAACAATCGCGGTATCGCCACGACGCTCGATATCGGCGCCAAGTACCAGGCGGATAACTTCCAGCACTCTGTCGGGAGGCTCACTCGAGAAAGTTGCGGTAAGATGGCGGCTGCTGAGAGATGTATCGGCTACCCGCAGCTCAATTCCATACCAGCGGCGGAGTGACGCGACCACTTCGGCAAGCGGTGCTTCGCGGAAGATCAGCTGTCCCCGCATCCAGGCCAGGTCCTCCGCTGTCCCACGCCGACTGACAGCCTGCCCGTTGGGGAGCAAAAAACCATGGTCACCCGCTTTGAGAACCACGGCACTCGCTGCCGTTGACTTGGAGGCGCGCAACGAAACCGATCCCTCGCTCACTGTGACGGCGACGCCGTCAGCCGCATCGGTGCGTACAGCGAAGCGAGTTCCGATGTCGTGTATGGTTGCATACGCCGCGCGGGTAGTGAAGGGCTTCGAGGAGTCGTGAACCACGTCGAAGTACACGTCTCCGCTCACCTCGACCTCCCGACGGCTCACGCCATAAGCCTTGACAATCTTTATCGAGCTCAAAGGTCCGAGAACGACGCCGGTCCCGTCGGGAAGTCGCAGCGAGTCGAGCACTCCGACGCCGGTAGCTACCATGCGAGCGGGGAGGGGGCCTGGCTGCTCGACCCGCGTGCGCCGCAAGGTCAGCCATCCGGCGGCGCCGATCATGAGGACAGCCGCGGCGGCAATCGCGGGGAACGGCACCCGCCACCGCATCTCGTGACGGCTGGCCTGACGATCGGTGTGTAATCTCAGCGGGCGGGGTTCAGCATATACCTAAATAAACACTGCAGGCCCGAGCTACCGTATACTTGCTCACGACATCGAGCGGTCAAGTTCCGCTCATCCCACGTTGGACGGTCCCCTTGACTCGCGCACCCGGGAGTGCAGAATCAGCCTCATGGCTGCGCCGGGCATCCGGCGCCTACCCTCAACCGGAGCTCAGATGCGCCCGACCCGTTTCATCCCTCTTCTCTTTGCGCTGGCTGCGTGCACCAAGGGCAGCGCACCCGCAAATGACAGTTCCAGTGTCAGCGCCGGGACTGACTCGATGTCCGCCGCAAGCTCGACAGCCAGCGCCGCCGCCGCGCGCGACGCCATAGGCAAGGTTCGGACGGCGTGGCAGGAAGCGGCGAACAGGAACGACCCGGCTGCAGTCGCGGCCATGTACACCGACGACGCCACTTTCGTCGGAACCGAGTCACCTCTGGCCAGCGGCAGGCAGGAAATCCAGAGCGCCTTCGCGAAGACCTTCCCGATCGCCAAGATCGAGAGCATCGACTCCAAGGAGCTCGTCGTGAACGGCGACATGGCTTACGACTATGGTACGTTCAGGCAGCAGGTCACGCCGCCGAATGCGAAAGCAATGACGATCAACGGCTACTACCTCGTCATAACGCGCCGACAAAGCGACGGATCATGGAAGATCTCGCACCATGTCTCGACGACACCGCCAGCCAAGCCCTGATCTTCACGGCGTAACATCGGGCCCGCTCCCGAAAAAGGGGAGCGGGCTTTCGGAATCGGTTGAATTCCGGAGATCCAGGCTGTTCAAGAGCGTCGTCACTTCCCCGGCGGAATCTCCTTAAGGCCGCGCTCCTCGAGCAACGGCTCGATGCTCGGGTCACGGCCGCGGAATACGCGGTACAGCGTTCCCGCATCCTGCGTTCCACCCCGCGAAAGGATCATGTCGCGAAAGCGCTGACCGTTAGCGCGAGTGAGCCCGCCGTTCTCCTTGAACCATGCGTAGGCGTCGTCGTCGATCACCTCACTCCAGAGGTAAGCGTAATAGCTCGACGCGTAGCCACCGCCCCAGATGTGGGCGAAGTACGTTGTACGGTACCTCGGTGGGACCTCGTACATGGCGATGTTGAACCGCTTGAGCGCCGCGTCTTCGAAGGAATCGGGGTCCTGCTGAGGCGAGCCGGGCGGAAGAGTGTGCCACGCGATGTCGAGCAGCGAGGCGGCAAGATACTCCGTAGTGGCAAATCCCTGATTGAATGTCTTGGTATTCCTGATCTTGTCCACAAGCGCAAGTGGCATTAGCTGCCCCGTCTGGTAGTGCTTCGCATAGTTGGCGAAGACAGTCGTATCGAGCGCCCAATGCTCGTTGAACTGGGACGGGAACTCGACGAAATCACGGGGCACGTTCGTCCCCGTCAATGTGGGGTACTCTACATTTGAGAACATTCCGTGGAGCGCGTGACCGAACTCGTGGAACATGGTGGTCACGTCGCTGAACGTCAGTAATGCAGGCTGGCCCGGCGCTGGCCTCGTGAAGTTGGCGACGTTGAACACCACCGGCTTCGTCCCGAACAAGCCCGACTGATCGACGAAACTGTCCATCCACGCGCCGCCGCTCTTCTCGTCGCGCTTGAAATAATCCGCGTAAAAAAGCGCCATCGACGTTCCATCGGCATCGAACACTTCGAAAACACGAACGTCGGGGTAATACACGGGGATGTCCTTCCGCTCCTTGAAGCTCAGCCCGTACAACCGGTTGGCGGCGAAGAATACACCGTCGCGCAGGACGCGGTCGAGCTCGAGGTACGGCTTAAGTTGCGATTCATCGAGATCGTACTGAGCCTTCCGGACCTGCTCCGAGTAATACTGCCAGTCCCAGGGCGCGAGCTTGAACCCGCCCTTCTGCTGGTCGATGAGCGTCTGCATCTGTACCGCCTCGGATTGCGCCTTGGCAACAGACGCGGGTACGAGATCGGTCAACAGCTTTAGTGCAGCCGCAGGCGTCTTCGACATCTGGTTGTCGAGCCCATACGCCGAGTAAGTCGGATAGCCGAGCAGCCTGGCGCGCTCGGCGCGGAGCTGTGCAAGCCGCTTGACGATGGCGCGGGTATCGCTCGAGTCGCCGTGCTCGGCGCGCTGAGTGGAAGCGGTGAACAAGCGCTGCCGGACCGCCCGGTTCTTGAGCGACGCCTGCGCCGGGTGCTGCGTGGTGTTCTGCAACGGGATCACCCATTTGCCCGTCAGCCCACGCTGTTTAGCGGCGTCGGCCGCGGCAGCGATCTCGCCCTCACTGAAGCCGTCGAGATCCGACTGATTGTCGATTACCAGCGCTCCGGCCTTGGTTGCCGCGAGGAGCTTGTTCTGAAAGTCAGTGGTGAGCTTCGACTCTTCCTGGTTGAGTGCGCGGAGTTGGGCCTTATCTGCTTCGGCGAGCTGGGCACCGGCGCGGACAAAGTTCCGGTTGTAAAGCTCGACCAGAAACTTCTGCTCTGCATTCAGCCCAAGCGTGGCACGGCGATCGTAGATGCTCTTGACTCGTTGAAAGAGTTTTTCGTTTAGATAGATCGCATCGCTATGCGCAGCCAGCCTTGGCGCCTCCTGTTCCTGGATGCGCTGAAGAGTCGAGTCGGTGTTGGCGCCGGTTACGGCGAAGAAAACCTTCGCCACTCGCGTGAGAAGC
>JBGPLS010000096.1:0-11445 GCA_041486565.1 Gemmatimonadaceae bacterium | reverse complement strand
TTCAAAGTGCTTTCCCCACCCTCCGCCAGTACCTGGATGTAGGTGGGGTCCGATTCGCCGCCAATCACGAGTCCCGCCCCTGATTTGGATGCTCCAAGTTTTACATTGGGTCTTCCGTCAGCGGTGATCAGACGCAACAAGACAGTTTCAGGATAGGGCTTTCCTTTCCATTTGACTTTCGGATCCTCCGGCAGCACCGAAAGGCTTGCACGAACCCTTCCCCGATCATCGACGATCTCGAGAGCGCGGCCACGGATTACGGTCGGGATGTCGGCCGCGATGCCTGGACGAACCTGGATCAACTGGATGAGCAGCAGCCCCAGGTTGATGACGGTGAGCACAAAGAGAAATTTCTGAGTTTTCATAATCTTCCTTGCTTATGGGTCACCCATTAGCCCCGCGATGGTAGTTGAGCTTCATGGCTTGAACCCGCGGTCGGGGAATGCGTTATGGATAGTAACCTCGACCCTCCCTAGCTCAGGTCAACGCCTGATCGGCCGCGATCACCGCTTTCAACAACACGTTCGCCCCATTCGTTATGTCGGCCGGCCGCGAAAACTCCATCGGCGAATGGCTGATCCCGCCAATGCTCGGGACGAAGATCATCCCCATCGGTCCCAACTGCGCCATCGCCTGGGCGTCGTGCCCCGCCCCACTCGGCATGACTCGCGAGGATAGTCCCAGCGATTTCGCCGCGTCGGATATGATTGCCCGCATCCGTGGATCGCTCGGCGCGGCGACGTTCACGTGGAGCTGGGAGAACGCGAACTGCGTTCCGTTCTGACCGCCTATAGCCCTTGCCTCCTTCCCGATGCGGTCGAACATCGTGTCGATCTTGGTATCACTCAGATCGCGCAACTCGAGCGTGCAGATGACCTTCCCCGGGATCACGTTCGGCGCGCCGGGGAACGCCTGGATTCGCCCGACGGTTCCGACTTGACGCCCAGGGATATCTCGAACCACACGGTTCACCATCTCGACGAATCGTGACGCGGCGAGCAATGCGTCATGACGTTGGTTCATCGGCGTCGTGCCGGCGTGATTCGCGAAGCCCGTGACGGTCACCTCCCACTGCTTGATGCCGACGATGCCTTCGACGACACCGATGTCGATCTTGTCCGCAGCGAGCTTGCCGCCTTGCTCGATGTGCAGCTCGAAGTAGCCGGCGATGTCGCCCTTGCGGCGCTTCACCTGATCGAGCTTCGTCACGTCGCCGCCGATGAACGCGATCCCCTCCTCGACGGTCTTTCCGCTGCTCGACACTGTCTTGAGCTCTGCGGCGGTGAGCTGGCCGCTCACGGCGCGACTGCCATACAAACCGCCCTCCTCGTTCTGCCAGATCACGACTTCGATCGGGTGTCGCGTCACGACGCTATGCTCGACGAGCGTCTGCGCGACTTCGATCGCCGACATCGACCCAACGTTTCCATCGTAATTCCCGCCCGCGGGGACCGAATCGATGTGCGAGCCGAACACGAGCGGCTTGAGCGATGCGTCTCGTCCGGCGCGTCGTCCGAAGATGTTACCGGCGTAGTCGATCGTTGGCTCGAGTTTCGCGGCACGCATCCACTCCATGACTCTGACGCGCGCGGAGCGGTCAGCCTCGCTGTACGCGACGCGCGAGACTCCGCCTTGAGGATTCTTGCCGAATTCGGAGAGCTCCGCGATATGCGCGTTGATGCGGTCGCCGTCTACACGAAGATCGGATTGGGGCCGCGACGAGAGCCAAGGTCGCGGAAGGACGCTCGCGGCGAGACCGCCGATCATGATCGAGTTGAAGTCGCGTCGGTTCATGTTGCGAAAGCTGATGTGCGGTGGTGGCGACCGACTCTCAGGGCTTCTTCGCTGCCGCGTCGGGCACCACACCATCGGCGTTCACCTCATACGCGATGCGCCACACGCCGTCGGCGCCTTTCTTCCAGTAGTCCGCGAAAGGATTCGTGTGATTCTCTGCCTTCTTTCCTTTCATCGTCATGCCATACGTTCCGTGGGAGAACGTGAGTGCTTCGCTGTCACTGATGACGACCAGCTGGTCAATGGTCGTCGTGCCGGGCGCGACCGATTCGTACGACGCGAAGAATGCCTTGGCACCATTCTCGATGTCGGCGCGTCCCCTGAACGTGGTGGCGTCCGGCAGGATCCACGTCGCGTCCTCGGTGAATAGCGCAGCGACCGCCGCAGCGTCCTTCGTTTGCATGGCCGGCATGAACTTCGCCACCTCCGCGTTAAGCGCGTTCCGAATTGCGGCAGCGTCCGGCGGCGCCGGCGGCGCGGGCGGCTTCTGGGCGCACCCCGCGATCAGTGCAACAGTGAAGATCAGGCCTACTGAGGTGGACGATTTCATGACGCTCCTCCTGGGTGATGTTCACGACGGTTGAGAAGGGGCTCCCCTACTTCTGCCGCACCAGCACCAGCGTCATCGCGCTCGGCGCCCCCGACGGCCCCACGAGCTGTCCCCCAATCATCGTCCGAATGTCGGCGCCCGTGTTCGAGAGCCAGAGCGTGTCGCCGCTGACGCGGAAGTGATATTTGTCGGATCCGCCCGACATGAAGTTTGGGCTCCGGGCGACAACCGGGTGAGTTGTGAGCGTAGAGTCAGCGACCTCGTACGTCCCGGTGTTGGCGATGAAGGAATCGTACGCCGCAAGCTTCTCGGCGTCCGTGGCGCTATCCTTCGCGGCCAACGTGCGCGGCTGATTTCCCGTGACGCGCATCATGCTGTAGTGCTTGTCGCCAAAGAGAAAGAGACTCGGCTGCACCGTCGTGCTGGCTGCGGAATCTGAGCCCGTCACGCGGATACTCACGACGCTCCACGCGCCTTCGAGGGGTGGCTCCGGGGGCTCTGCCCGTTCGCATGCCGTGAGCAGGGTTGCCGCGAGAGCTGCGAGCGCGATTGGCGCCGGCTTGTGCACGTTCATGAGGCTCGCTCCACCGTTAAGGGAAACGACACGAAAACTCCAATAAGGCGCGTTTGGAGCGAATTGCAAGAGCGCCGGGTCGCGATATGGCTGTCAAGGAACGCGGCAGACGCGATCAACAGACCGGCGAGCGTCAACAGCGGTAGCATCGCCTCGAAGAGGCTGAGCGGTGTTCGCGGAGCTACCTCACCCGCATCGGGATTTGCCATGCGCAAAGCTCCCGAACGCTTCCCCCGGCGTCAATGTGCCAGCGATATGAAACCGACACTCGTGCGATAAGAAAGCGGCATTGCGTCGAAACTGGCACGCAGTATCTGAGAAGTGGCTCACGAGAGGTTCAGCCGTTGAACCGCTTGAGCTTGCAATTCCCGAAAGCGACAGAAAATTGATCGGCAAATCTCGAGGTGCTCATGGCGTACCACCCAATCATCTATGTTCGTGGCTTTGCAGCAACGCAGAGCGAGATAGAGGAAACCGTTGCCGATCCCTACATGGGATTCAACATCGGCTCGACCAAGTCTCGTCTCGCATGGACGGGCGATCTCAAGCGCTTCTACTTCGAGTCACCTCTCGTCCGGTTGATGAGTGACTACGGCTACGAAGACGTATTCACAGAGGGCGACGACCTGCTGCAGGCCGAGCAAAACAAACAGCCAGTACCCTACAAATGCATCATCATCTACCGTTACTATGATGAAGCGTCAAAGGATTTCGGCGATGGCAAGACGCCTCCCATCACGCATTTCGCCGAGGGATTGAGCAACCTTATCATTCGCCTTCGCGACAAAGTTTGCGCAAATCCTGCGAACCGGATGACACCGAACGCTTTCCGTGTGAATCTCGTGGCCCACTCTATGGGGGGCCTCGTGTGCCGGGCATTTCTGCAGAATACTGCGATTGGAAAAGACGAAGCGCGGAAAGCTGTCGACAAGCTCTTCACATACGCCACACCGCACAACGGCATCGACATGCGGGTGGTGCGCAACGTTCCTGGATGGGCTTCGTTCGGCGACGTGAACAATTTCAATCGTGAGAAGATGGCCGGGTATCTCGGACTACCATCGGCAGACGACGTGTCAGTCGTGAAGAATTTTCCAGTCGAGCGGATCTTCAATCTGGTTGGTACTAACCCACACGATTATGCGGCTGCAAAGGGACTTTCTGCTTGGGCAGTGGGCGATGCCAGCGATGGACTAGTGCGTATCGAAAACGCTACCACGCATGGAGTCGACTCTGCCGGCGAGGACGTCCCATCACCGCGCGCCTACGTCAATCGAAGCCACTCAGGGGCCTACGGCATCGTCAACTCAGAGGAAGGTTTCCAAAATCTCACCCGCTTTCTTTTTGGAGCGCTCAGAGCGGACGGCTATCTCGACGTTGATGACATTACGCTTCCGCCGGATGTTCAAAAGGAGTACGACGCAGGCAAGAAAGTAGACGCATCGTACCAGTTCGAAATCGTTGCCAGCGTGCGAGGTGCCCAGTGGCAGATAACCCGGCGAGAGGCGCGCGAGCAGTCGGCCATCTTCCGCAAATACGATGAATTATTTCCAGGCGCACTACGCACAGATCGACCGCCTGATCGAAAAGCGAGCCCGCATCTATTCTCGATATTCCTCGATCCCAGCAAGAGTGTAATGACCTCCAAGTCGGTGAGCTTCGGCTTCGACTTGAAGGTGCTGGTGCCTGACTATACGGTCGACGGTGCTCTGTTCCTCAAGCGCCATTACGAGGGCGGATTCATCTATCGTGAGCTGATAATTATCGAGGCGTTTCGGGACGATAAAGCGCTGGGAGGATGGCGCATCATGTATGGATCTCAGGATGTCGAGCCAGGTAAGGCAACACTGCGGGCCGAAACGCGTCCCATCGATCCGGCCCATCCTGACAAAGGCCTCACGTTCAGCATTCCGATCGAACAAGGCACGCGGCCTGGACTTCGGGGCAGCCTTCGTATCGACGCACGATCGTGGGATTAAACACGCACGCGCAATTTACCGCACTGAAAGCGGAGAAACCGGAAAAGCAGCAAGCAACGGCTTGGCGGGAGTGAAACTAAACCGCACGGAGGTCGCTCAAGATGGCGATGCCGAGATCATCGGGACGCCCAATATTCCCGAAGTTGCCCATGTACTTGTCGACGACCATATCGTGAAGGAGTTCTCCGACGTAGTCGCCACTTGGTTTGTGGACATGCGTCCCGTGCAATTGACCAACTGGGCTTCCGGTCAGCTCATAGACATACGTGTCGCGCCAGAACCCAACGAGAAGCTTGTTGTCTTTCAGCCCACTCCAATACCGGAAGACCGTGGCTTTTAAAGTTCGCGCGCTGGCCGATTCAGCCGCCCGACCATATGTTGTTCTCCGCCGTCCTTACGCCGGATGATCCATGGCCGATGAAGTCTCGGGCCTGAACAACGGAGTCCCCGCGGGCAAACCAACTCCCGCGGCGGACGGCGCTGAACTCCGTCCGCTGCTGATGCTGCTGGTGTTAGACGGTGCCGTTGGGCTGTGGTCGTCGCTCCACGCGCCGTGGCTCCAGCGCTTCTTCATCAGCCAGATTCCGTTCGCCGGCTTGGTCGGCCTCGTATGGGGGTTTCTCGAAGGCGACTTGAAGAAGGTGGTGGCGGCGCGCATCACGGCGCGGCTGCGGCAGCCAGTTGCCTACGGATTGCTCGCGGGTCTCACGGTCGCCTTCTTCGTCGTCACCTTCGTGCGATCGACCGTCGAGGTTCGCGCGCTCGATCCCGTCGGCTCCGAGGTGCTCTTTCGCGTTAATGGCGCGCCGCGCGACGTGCCACAGGCGAGCGGACCGCTCGACAGCGCGGCGTGCTCGCCGCGCGCCTCGGCGAGCAACACGGCGTCTCGCGGGCTGGCAACGCCAACTGCGAACGCGCCGGCGGCGGCCGATTCGGAGCTGCTGAATCATCTCACGACTCCCGTCGAATTCGGCATGTGGACCTGGCCGATGGGACGCGAGGTCTGGTTCTACACCCCGACGCACGTCAGCCCGCGGGCGATCCGGGTCTGGCCGTGGTGGCGTAGGTCGTTGCAATATCCGGAGGAGTTCGACGAGGTGTCGCGCGTGCGTGCCCTGCCGATCTACCCGTTATTCAAGGGCTTGCCGACCGGATGCTCAGTGGCGCTCATCATTCGCGAGCACGACACCCACGGAATTGTACTCGCCGCGGACACGCTGTCGTCGGTCGCCGGATTGCAGCTCGCCTACCGCGATTCCATTCCGCTCGACTCGCTTGCCCCCCGCCGGTGGGATGATACAATCCGCCTGCGCGCGCGACGTACAGCCGAAATGGACGCCGAACGCTCCGGCGCGCCGCCACCTGACAGCGCCGCGCTGGCACGACTCGACTCGACGGGCGCAAGCGCTCGCGCGACGCTCGTTAGTCATTGGTCCGCCTTCCGCCTGGTACGAACGCGTCGCCCGCTGCACGTGGGCGAGCGAATCTATTGGGAGGTGCGCGGCCGTCACCGCGCAATACTTGCCTCGGGCGAGGTCCTGCTGACACATGAAACCGACATTCTCCTTGGCAATCCGTAGCGCGACCATTTTGGCGCTGGCGTCGCTCGTCGCCGGCATGACCCCGCCCGCCCGCACACTCCTGGCGGTGCGGCGATCCGTCGCGCTCGTGCTGTCGATCGACGCCCCGACCTACTGGGACCGGCTCGATCAGAGCACAGCGTGCGGCCCGAAATGCCGCGAGCTGCAGCGCGCGCTGGAGGATCCGGTGCGCGCGGCGCTCGCGCGAAAGTTCGCTTTCGCGGACTGGAGACCGTCCGCTACCGCGCCGAGCGACACGGTGCAGGTGCGCTGGGTCGAGAAGCCGCCGCCCGCCACGCCCGGGGCCTGGATCGAGTTCCGTCTGATCGGCGCCGCCGGTCGCGCACATCCGGACTCGCTGCGCGTGGACTTCGAGGAGTTCAGTAACATGATCGACCGTCCGGACTGGATTGTCCACCATGTTCGCGACCAGTGGGTCCGTCGCCTGTCGACGATCCTCGAGCGCGCCGACCTGGTGCCCCTGTTGTTCGGCCGGATTTCCGTGAACGTGCAGGTGCCATTCCCGCCGGGTTTGGCGCGCGTGCGCGTGCCGATCAGCGGTACCGACATTGGCGCGGCGGCGGATACGCGACCGGTGTTCCGCGTTGTAGCGAGAATTGACGACCCGGGCCCGCCAAGCTCGAGCGACATCGGCGAGGTAATTCTCACGGGCTGCATCGGGATCGCGAGCTACGTGTGTGACATCGGTGAAGTACGATACCCCGGCGGAAAAATCATGGCGGGCCCGGCGCTCACCAACCTTCTCGCGCGACGCCCCACGATGAAAACGGTGACAGTGCATCTGCAGAGCTACAGTGCGGGCAATTCGGCGCTGGTCGCGCCGGGAGGTGAGAGATGATGGGGCGATGGAAGTGCCGCGGTCGCGTGGTCGCGCTCTGCGCCGGCGTCTTGCTGTCGCTCGATGCCATCGCGCACGATGTGCAGGGCCAACCGACCCCGTCAGACACGACAACCGAGACCACCGGTGGCTCAGCTGCCGCCATGCTCGCCCAGGCAAGGGCCGCCCTCGACTCGGGGCAGTTCGCTATGGCCGAAGCGATCTATAATAGCACGATCGCGTCAGCGCGCGATTCGGCGACGAAGGGCGAAGGCTACTTCGGCCGTGCGTATTCCGCTCAGCGCCGGCTCATGGCCGACCGCGATTCTCTTGCTGCGCCCGACGCAAAGAAGATCGCGGAAGATTATCGGCGTGCCGGCGTGCTGCAGCCATCGATCGCGCTGGCCGCGGCATCGAATGGATCGGCCGCGTTGCAGGCAGCCGGGCTGAAAGACGCTGCCGTGCAGTTGCTGCGTGAAAGTCCGCAACGGACGGGCACATGGGCGCCGACACTCCTCCGCATCGGTGAGCTTTTCGAAAGTCAGGGGCTGGGCGACAGCGCGCACGCCTATATCGCACTTGCCCTCCGCGCCGATACCTCGTCCGCTGACGCACTCCACGCGCTCCGCGCGAAGCTGAGGTTAAGCGCGCGTCCCGGCGCGGGTGACTCGCTGTTGGCGCTCTCCGCGGCATTTCTCAGGCGCCCTGATGCGGCCTCTTTCGTGGAAGACGCGCTGCTCGACTTTCTGGAGACGTCGGTCGCGAATGGCCGCGTCGCGGACTCGAGCCTCGTGCTCTGTGCCCGCGTGTGGGCGGTGATGGGACTCGGGCCGAAATCATTCTCTCTGTCTGAAGAATCGCGGCTCCGCCGCATTCTCACACGGCATCCCGAAACGAGGATTATCATCGAGCCCATGCTCGACGCATACCGGTCACGGGCCGGTGACGAATTGTTCCACGACACGCCGGGCTGGTGGCACAAGAACGACAGCCGGCGGGCGGCGTGGAGCCGAATGCTGGGGTCGCTCGGCGATTCTTACAATGGGAGCGGCAGTCCTCTTCTCGCCGAGAGCTATTACGAGGCCGCGGTCGGACTTCCCAATCCGCGTTTTGAGCAATCGTGGATCGACCTCGACGCCTTGTTGCCGCTGGCGCTCCTCTACGCGCAGCGCGCCGAGGGGCGGGGGCGGGCCGACGAGCTTGTGCGGCGCGTCGACGAGCTGACCGACATGCTCTTCTACGGAAAGATGCGGGCGATCGAAGCGGGCGACTTCCAGCGAATTCGCTACTTCCACATGACGCTCGGCGCACTCTTCGCGGCTCAGGAACGCTGGGGCGATGGCCCGCGCGGTGCGGTTTATCAATTGGAGAACATGCGGCGAATGACGGCCAAAGCGAACGAGATCCTGCACGCTGGGCTGACGGACCCACCGGAGCTCATGGAGAAGCTTGCAAGAGGGTACGAGGTGACTGGACAGACAACTAACGCACGGCGCGTCGCCGCTGAAACGGTGGCGGCGTACGGGCGGCTCGGAAGAACCAGCGATGCCGCGCGGGTCGCGGCGCGGTTCAGAGTCGACGGAATGCTAGCCAAGTGATTCGTTTTTTTCTCAGCAAATCACCAGAGAGCTATCTCGTGGCGGCGGGCAGTGCGCCACGAGACCGGGCTACAGGATCGCTGGTTCGGGCTTGAGAGTCGCTCGTCCGCAGTCGAGAGTCAGATCTCGATGGGGCGCCGGGTTGTCTTGAATTCGATCAAGTCGTTGATCTCTTGGACGCCTTGGCTCCGCTCGGAGTACCAGTCCACATCACGGGTGCGGAGCGGGAGAGCCACCCGACACAGTTATTCCGGCTCTGGCTTGTTTCGGCTCCGTCAGTTAAAGCTGCAACGGCGCAGACGCTCGAGACGCTCGTCAGCTGCAACTTCCGCTAGGCGTAGGGCGGGTACAGACCGGGTACATGGGTAACAGACTAGTCCGGCAACATAGGTAACACTCCTTCTAAACTGCGTGGCCAAGTCTTGTTCTGCGAGGATGGCTATGCCCTGGTTGGAGACTTCACCTGTGGAAGAGCGGATTCAGTTCATCGACGATTCACTCAGCGACCGCTTCACGATGTCTGAGCTGTGTGCTCGATTCGGAATCAGTCGTCGAGTCGGCTACAAGTGGCTCCTGCGGTACGAGGAGGAAGGCCGGCGTGGGCTCCGCGATCGGAGTCGAGCACCGCACCACTGTCCGCATCGCATCGACGGCGAGCTCGCAGACCTCATATGCGAGTTTCGGCGGCAGCATCCCTTTTGGGGAGCAAGAAAGCTTCTGCGTGTTCTCGCCACCAGGAATCCCAGGGTGAGGGAATGGCCTGCTCCGAGCACGACCGCGGATCTGCTCGCCCGGCGCGGGCTGGTGATGAAGCGGCGCCGCCGGCGGCCGCATCAACATCCCGGAGTCGTACCGCCCATCACTCAGGCTCCCAACGACCTCTGGACCGCCGATTTCAAGGGCGAGTTCAAAACTGCCAATGGGATCTACTGCTATCCGCTCACCATCGCAGACCAGCACACGCGATTTCTGCTCACCTGTCACGGGCTTCTATCCACTCAGACAGTCACCGCACGCCCGGTGTTTGAAAGAGCGTTCCGCGAGTACGGACTGCCGCTCGCGATCCGCACCGACAATGGCGTGCCCTTCGCAACCCAGGCTATCCACGGACTATCCTATCTCAACGTCTGGTGGATGCGGCTTGGGATCCAGCATCAGCGCATCCTTCCCGGACGACCGGATCAGAACGGCGCGCACGAGCGAATGCACCGCACCCTGAAACGTCAGGCCGTCCGCCCGGTGAAGCAGACATGTTCCGCGCAGCAGAAAGTGTTCGATTCGTTCCGGGATGAATACAACACCGTGCGTCCACACGAGCGGCTGAATCAGGAAACGCCGGGATCACACTACACCGAATCACCGCGCCCATATCCAACTCGGTTACTCCCGCTCGAATACCCGGGCCACTTTCTCGTAAAGAAGATCACGACAGGCGGCACCTTCCGCTTCCAGCACAAACTTCTCTACATCGCCAACTCGCTGGTCGATCAGCACATCGGACTAGAAGAGACCGATGACGGAGTGTGGTCCATCTTCTTTAACACCGTTCTCATTGCCACCCTGGACGAGCGCGATTACATCATGCGAGGGTAACCCCCAAAGTGTTACCCATGTTGCTGGACAGTTGTGTTACCTATGTCACCGGCTGCTCAGCCTGGCGGTATAGCCCATCCGCGCGCCCAAAGGCGGGCGTTGCATCCCACAAATGGCTGACTCGAGTCGCAACCAGAGTATCAATGTCGTCGTGATATTGAGTCAAGATTCCAATGAGAAAGGGAATCGCCACGGAGATATTGTCACCTGCGCGCATCAAAGCCATCAATGCGCCTCCACTCATGCCGCGCGGGTGAGATCCCACAACCGGTGCACCATCGAGGCTAGTACGTGCGTCTTGGGAGTATGTCATCGCGATCTGCACGCGCTCATCTAGAGCGAGTTGTTCCCAACTTTCGCGCGGAGCCTTCTGCACAACTGCGCTCATTAGCTTAGCCGCTAACCGCCCCTCACCGTGCCACAACTTGGATTTGGAACCGGGAAATCCAACAGCCACATACACGGGTCCCTCGGCATCTGGAATCGCGGCGCGCGCAAGAGCCATGGGTAAGTGCGCTCGAAAAACTGTATCATTATCACTTACGGTTGCGGTCACCCAAGCGACATCAGCGTCCGGCAAGCCTTGCTGTTTCGCCTCCAGTATTGAGTATCGGCGAGGCCACGAAACGGTATCCTGTCCAGTAACGCCGATGAACTTCGCTTTGGGCCCGCTTACGACGTGGTTCGCAGTAACCACAAAGCGCGTATTCGCCTCTCCGACAACCAAGGCTGTACCGATGACCTTCCGTCCGCCCGATCCTTCCTTGGCCTCCAACACAGGACGAAAAGCGTCGGAAATCACTCGTATGCCTTCGTAGAACGCGCTCGCAGCCGGGTCTTGCTCAGTCATATGAATCGATGCCTAACGAGGATGTAGAATAAGTCCCTCGAGCATTTGCGCGATCGGATTGTTGAAGACTCGACCTCGCCAGAGCCCTC
>JBGPLS010000095.1:0-11711 GCA_041486565.1 Gemmatimonadaceae bacterium | reverse complement strand
TGGTTAAAGGTGGCGCCGAGCCAGGTCGTGGTGGTGTGGCAGGTGGTGCAGTCGGTCGAGTAGCCGGCCGAGCCGTGTGCCGGGTTGGTGGTCCTGTCGTAGTCGGGTTTGTGGCACGATACGCAGGTCGTCGGCTTCCCCCTGTACACTCCATCGCCGTGACACCCAGCACAACTCACCGCCAGGTGCGCTCCGGTGAGCGGGAACTGGGTGGTGCTGTGGTTAAAGGTGGCGCCGAGCCACGTCGTGGTGCCGGTGTGACACGTTGCGCAGTCGGTCGAATAGCCGGCCGAGCCGTGGGCCGGGCTGGTTGTCTTGTCGTAGTCGGGTCTGTGGCACGATACGCAGGTCGTCGGCTTTCCCCCGTACACTCCATCGCCGTGACACCCGGCACAACTCGCCGCCAGGTGCGCTCCGGTGAGCGGGAACTGGGTGGTGTTGTGATTAAAGGTGGCACCTTGCCACGTCGTGGTGCCGGCGTGGCAGGTGGTGCAATCGGTCGAAAACACGGCCACTGCGTGCGGTGGTCGCGTGCTCCTGTCGTAGTCCGGGCGATGACATGAGACGCAGGTCGTCGGCTTGCCGTGATACACGCCGTCAGAGTGGCACGCTGCGCACGTTGCCGCACGGTGCCCGCCATTCAACGGGAATCGGGTGGCATTGTGATCGAACACGGCACCACGCCACGCGGCGGTCGTGTGGCAGGTGGTGCAATCGGTCGAAAACGCTGATGCGGCGTGTGGTGGCGTCGCGGTCTTGTCGTAGTCACCTTGGTGGCACGACATGCAGGTGGTTGGCTTGCCGCGGTAAACCGCGTCGGCGTGACACGACGTGCAAAGCGCTACCTGATGTCCGCCAGTCAGCGGGAACTGCGTAGCATTGTGATCGAAGGGGGCGCCCCGCCACGCAATCTCGGTGTGACAAGTGCCGCACTTGGTCGGGAACCCGGCGCTAACGTGGGGTGGTGTTGCGGCGCGCTCGAAGTCCGCACGATGGCAGCCGATGCACGTGGTTGGACGGCCGGTGAATTGCGGCTGTCCGGCTGCGGTGGTTTGGTGACACGTCTCGCACGGCGTTGCCACGTGCGCCCCGCGCAGCGGAAAGCGAGTCTCCTCATGGAGCCGGGCCAGTCGCGCCTGATCGACAAAGCTGCGAGAAGTGTGACACCGCGCGCAGTTGACGCCCAGCTCGCCGCGGTGGACATCCTCGTGGCAGGAGGTGCACTGGGTCGATGCCTGGGAGAACACCAGCGATACGTGGCAGGTGGCGCACTTGACGCTCGCGTGTGCCCCCTCCAGCGGAAAGGTCTTCTCGGCGTGCCTGAAGGTCTTGCTGACTTGTGCCGGCCGCCATGCTGTCGACCGGTGGCAATCGGCACACGTTCCCACGGTCGAGCCGTGGGGATTGTCCGTCGTTTGCGCGCCGGCGCGGTGCGCGCAAAGGTGGACGACCAGTGCCGCCATGCCGAGCCACTGCCAACCGGCACTCATCCGCCGGTCCCGCGCAACTTGACTGCGTGACAGTCCTCGCAGCGGTGGGGCACGGGTCGATACGTCACCCGCGCTACGCCGGCGACGGTTTCTGTCCGGTGACAGCGGGCACATGCCACGGGCCGATGTGCGCCGGCGAGCGCAAACGCCGCGTCACGATCGTGATTGAACTTCGGAGCCGGCGCGAAAGCGTCGCTGCCGTGGCACGCGTCGCACCGCCCGCCATCGGCGCGCGAACTAAACTGCGTACCGTGTGGAGTTTGATGACAGGCTGCGCATGTCGTACCGCGTACTGCGTTGAGCGCAACGCCACCAATCGGGCGCGGTGCGCCAAGGAGGCTCCCCCCGCGTCCGCGAGGGCGGTTCACGGTCGTGAAGGTCGTGTGGCACGTCGCGCAGGGCACCGCGCGGTGGGCACCTTCAAGTGGAAACGCAAAGCGCGCGTGTGCAGCGATACCAATCGTTGTCGGTCGGAAGGCGACGCTGGTGTGGCAGCTTTCACATTCCGTCGTAAAATCGCGTGCCGCTGCGACTCCCACCACACGATGGGGATCACTGTGACACGCGGCGCAGCGTACCTCGGAAAACTTGAGACGGATGACCTTCTTCGCACTTCCCGCCGCGGTCGTGCGCGTGTGACATGCAGCGCACGCAACGTGTTCGTGCTCGCCGTTGAGCGGAAACCGGGTGCGCTGGTGCTGAGCGATCGTGAAGGTTGCCGGCGTAAAGCCGTCTACCCGATGACATGCGGCGCAGTCGACTCGCGCGCGCGCCAGCGTCGCCACGCTGTCATGCACGTTGGCATGGCACGCCGCGCATGTCTCGAATGCCGGTTTGGGCTTGGCCATGCCGCGCCCGTGGCACGACTCGCAACTCGCAGTGCGATGCTTTCCCAGCAGTGGGTAGCGGGTGGTGGCATGGTTGAAGTCGCGGCGGTCAATCACGTCAAACCCCCGCGTGACGTGGCAGGTACTGCACTTTGCCGCGAACTGCCCCCGATGGAGGTCGGCGTGACAGGTCGAGCATTCCGCAAACGAAAGCGGCTTGAAGCGCGGGACGCGCTTGCCGTTGGCACCGACCGGAATATTCAGTGACGCCGCCAGGTGGCATCTGCCGCACGACACGTCGCTGTGCTTGCCCGTGAGCGGATAGCGGCTCTGGGCGTGATCGAACTTGGGCGCGGGGATCCAGCCGGCGACGTTGTGACACTGCTGGCACGCGGGCCCGAGCGAGTTGGCGTGGGGATCGCCGCGGCCGTGACACGACACGCATGTCCTCTCGAGCCCAACCCAGCCGGCAGAGCCCTTGCGCGGCGACAACGCGGCGGCTGGGCCTGTCCGGAACTCCGACCGATGGCACTTTGCGCACCCGATCGCAGCGTGTTTCCCCTCGAGCGGCCAGCCCGCCCCGCGGTGGTCGAACTTCAATTCCCCGCCCGCGGGCCAGGCGATCATCTCGAACGCGCGCCCGGCGTGTTCCGGGTGACACGACGCGCAGCTCGTTCCCGACGTCTTCGCCTCGCGCGCGTGCAGGCCGCGCCGCTGCGCCACCAGCCACTCGAGTTCCTTGTGGCAGGCAAGGCACAAGCGCGGCATCGCCTCGGCCGAGGTACCGTGACACTTGGCGCATTGCGTCGGCCCCTCGAGCGACTGATGCGCGCGCGACAGTGGTCCCGGGGAGATCTGTGCGATCGTGAACGTCGGGAGAATCAAGGCCATGACAGCCGCGAGGAGAAAGCGATGCAATCAACTCACCTTCGCCCGATCGCGGGGAATCGGCACATCCTTCTGCACGATGCGCACGCCGATCCGTTCGAGGAAAGCATGCGGCGCATCACCGCCAATGCGGATCACCACGTTGTCGTTGGGGACGATAGTGGTGCCCAATGGACCCTCGAGCAACACGACGTCAGCGCGGATCTCGCGGACCTGCGTGCTCAGGAAAAGCTGGACGCTGCCCTTGGCCACCTCCCGGTCGAGCTTCTCCTTGTTGCGCGACTTGATCCGGCTGAAGGACTCGCCGCGATACGAGAGCTGTGTGTGGGTACCGTGCTGGTTGGCGAGCCCCACCGCGCACTCCACCGCGCTATCGCCGCCGCCCACGACCAGCACTCGACGCCCGGCGAACTGCTCCATCTCGACCACTTCATACAAGACTTTGGTGGAGTCTTCACCCGGCACGCCCAGCTTGCGCGGGGATCCGCGACGGCCCATCGCCAGCACCACCCGGCGCGCGAGATGCGTGCCGGCTGTGGTCTCGATCCGGAACAGCCCGCCCTCGCGAGTTACATTCTGGACCCGCTCGCCGGTGCGCACCTGCAGTCCGGTGTTGGCGACGATTGATTCCCAGATCTGGAGCAGCGCCTCCTTCGATGTGTCCGCCACCCACAGGTCACCATACAACGGCATCTGTACCGGCTCGGCCAGCAGCAGTTTGTGGCGCGGGTACTTCCGCACGCTCTCCGACAACGCACCTTGCTCGAACACGAGATAGCTCAAACCGGAACGCAGCGCTTCGATTCCGGCGCTGAGACCAGCCGGGCCTGACCCGACCACGGCCACGTCAACTGCGGCAGTGACGTTGTCGGGGCGGGGAACACCCCGCGGCAGTGTGCGTGCGATCCACTCGACCGCCAGCTTCCCTTCGTTGATGGCGTTCTTGATCAGGCCCCGGCCCCCCAGCTCACCCACCACGTGCAGGCCGGGGACGTTGGTTTCGAAGTTGGCGTCGACCAGCGGCACCGACACGCGGTTGACCGCGGCGCCGGTGGTCACAGAAATCGCGCCCACCGGGCACGCGGCAACGCACTCACCATGGCCGCGGCAGCGCGCGTCATCCACCACCGCGACCTTGCCGCGAAGGGTGATCGCGTCGGGCTCCGGGCACGCATCAACACAGGCTCCGCAGCCGACGCACATGTCCGCCCGCACCATCGCTTTGGGATCGCCGCCGCCGGGAATGGCTGCGCCCTCCACTGTTCGCGCCTCCACCAGCTCAAACGCCTGTTGTGGCGCACCGCATCCCGGGCAGTACACTGTGCCGGGCGCAATAGGCGCGGAGCAGCGCGGGCACGGCCGTGTGGCGAACGGCGCTGAAGCTCCCGGTGGCGACGCCCGCAAGTGCAGCCGCACCACCAGGCCGGTCAAAAGGAGGAAGCCGAGGGTTGTCCACAGCATTTCCACCGGCCCTCCCTAGATCCGCACCACGCCGACCGCGATGACCACAACGATGTGAATCACGACTGCGATGAGCGCGGTGATCGCGAACGGACGATGCGCGATGTGCCAGTAACGGAAAACGCGCTGGGTCGCACCGAGCATCAGTGCTTGCTGTCGCAGGGACATTTCCTGCGAGGCAATGCCCGCGGCAGCGTCGAGTGCCGTCCGACTCAACGGGTGACCGAGAGGCGCCACGTGCGCCCAGCGTTGGCGCAACTCTGCGGTGCGGCGCCAGCGGAGCAGGTCATCGGTGATCAGGCGGCCAAAGATGCGGAGTACACTCTGATCTGCGGCCGGTTGGGGCGCAATGTCGAGCGTGTGTTCCACGACGTCGATGCTGAGACCGGTGGTCATTGCCAGTGATCCGATCAATTCGCGACGGCGGTTGGCGACTTCCTCTCGGGTCAGCTCCACGCCGTTGCGCGCCCGGGGAATTCTCACATAGAGGTAGCGTCCCACCAGGCCGCTGGCGATCACAACCGCCATCGCCAGGAGCCCCAATCCGATCAGTCCGTCGGCGCGCCACGCCGAATGGATCGCCAGCAGGAGCGGCAGCGCCACGGCTGTGGCGACGTGGACATCCATCCATTTGCCGAGCGATCCGAGGAAGGCGAGCTGCCGATACTTCTTTCGCAACGGATAGAGCCAGAGGAAGATGAAGATCGCCATCGCCACGATACCGGCTGTGAGACCCACGGTCCCCGAGGGGCGCAACCAGGCGTGCCACGGGTGGCGCACGCGTACGCTCATCGGCGCGCTGTAGTAGGGGAAGCCGAGGATGTTGATGGCGGTGAGCGGAGCGCCGATACAGATCAGCCAGGCCCAGACCCGCCAGCGCCCCCGGCGCGAGGCCGGTGTCCGGGCGGCCGCCGGCGCACGGGGGACCGGTTCGGGCCGAAGGGCTGATGGGGCGGCTGGCACGGGCGGAAACGCACGAACGGGCTCACTCATGTTGGCTCCTCGATCGCAGCGGCAAAACGAGGAGTCCGCTGGACTCGTCGGTGCCCCGACCCGTCCAGCCAGTGCATGGGTGAGAGTGGCTCGCTATGGTTCAAGATAGTATCAGCCAGTCTTGTGCGTGACAGTGCATCAGTACTTGGTTCTGTATCGGGTGGGGTGTCCGTACCTTAACGGACGACCAATTGCCCAATTATTGTACAGGGAGGTGGCCAAATCATCAGCCCTCAGCCGGTTTCAATGTTCAGCCCCGAGTCCGTGTGAGCGGTTCGACGCTGGTCCCATGTCCCAGCTGTGGCTCCCGCGCCAGCGGCAATTTCTGTGCATCGTGCGGCATGGCGCTGTTGCGCAACTGTGGGAGTTGCGGGGCGACGACGGTGGCTGGCGCCAAGTTTTGCGCGCAGTGCGGCGCGCCGTCGGGTGGGCCCGTCGCTCACGCACGATCCCGGACGCAGTTTTCGTCGATAGTCGCGGCATGGACGCCTTGGCGGATCGTCAGCGTGGTGGCCGTGGTGGTGGCCGTGGTGGTGGCTGTCGCGGTGATCCGGGCGGCGACTCGCGCCGGCAAGGGAAGCAGCTCCGGTGCCGCGAATGCACAGGCGGCAGTCGCGCCGGACATTTCCAATTTATCCCCGCGAGAGCAGTTCACCCGGCTGGGTGATCGAGTGGAGACCGCGATGGAAAACGGCGACACTGCGACGGTGGTGCAGTTTTTCCCGATGGCAGAGGCGGTGTTTGGAAATCTCACACCCGACGAGCGTGACGTCGACGCACGGTTCCACATCAGTCTGCTGCGGGCACGTGTCGGCCATTTCTCGGCAGGGATGGCGCAGGCCGACAGCATCGCCGCGATCGCGCCATCGCATCTCTTTGTCTTCTATCTGAAGGCGATTATCAGCGATTTCCAGCGCGATACCGCGGCGGCGAAGCGGGCTCGGCAGGCTTTCCGCGAGCATTTCGCGGCGGAAGTGGCGACAAACCGGCCGGAGTACCAGGCGCATCGGCGGTTGCTGGATCAGTTTCTCAAGACGATTCCGGACAAGTGACGTAGCTCGTGGCGCCCACTCCGGAGCCGCCGGCTGAAGCGAGCCTCGTGACATGCCATGCGGCGCCACACTGCGAGCACGCCGGTACGTCCGCCTCGAACTGAGATACGGAGTCCGGCTACTGGCGCCGTTGCCTGCGCTCGGCCCTCGTCGAACGGCTCGGGTCGGACAAGCAGCCGGAATACCGTCCGGCGGAACGTTGGTCATCATCCTGCTGCGCGCACTACCTGCAAACTGCAACGCTCCCGCGTGCGATATTGGGCTGCCTGCTCCGGAGAAATGGTGACCCCGCCGCGATTTCGTACGGCAACAAGTGCACCAAGGGCGCTGGCGCACTGCTTTTCGCAGCCGCCTTCTTCGGCGACTGGCCACAACACATTTCCACCATCTCAAGAAGGCTGGCGCGACCGATATTGGTCTTCCGCCATCGGCGTCATTCACAGACTCCCAAGAAAATGGCGAGTCACGGTCGGGCAGAGTTCGCGGCCCGGTCAATGGCTAGTTGTCGGCTGTGGAGAGCGCGGGTAGATTCAAAGTTCCTCGCGGAGCCTCGCGACGGGACGTGGCGCAGCCCGGTAGCGCACCTGAATGGGGTTCAGGGGGCCGCGGGTTCAAATCCCGCCGTCCCGATTGGGATAAGTACTTGACAGTAAAGAGTATAAAAAACCCCTCGGCAGAGTTGAGCCGAGGGTTTTTTCTTGTTCAGCATCCGAGCAGCATTCAGCGGATGGTAGTTTGGAACGGCTTTCAACCTCTGAAGAGACTCTGGCGGTCCGAAATTGGCGCTGCACGAGACGCGGCCGCCGTCGAAATGTTCGACGATGGGACACGATGCATTCCCATGCGCGCGCTGAGCGGAGTTTTCGATTTCGCCTTTTGAGCCGTCATCCCTTTTGGCACCGACGGCGAAAAACCGATTTGTTGCGGCTGCTTACCTTGCGCACGCGTCGGAGCGGCGCCGAGAACAACCGCTAAAGAAATCATCGCGAAGAATCGAATAGTCATTGTCTACTGAATCTGAAGTGTGTACGCGCCGGTCTGCAGGTTAACACCGGTCCTGGCAACAATTGCGTAGTAGTTCGTCGCTGTCGCCGTATACACGATTTGCGCGTCTTTAGTAGTCGTGTCCTTGTCCTCGTTCACCGCGACGCGCACGGCGGGGTTGTCGAGTCGGAGGAGCTCCAGCGCAGAATCGATGGCCGTCGACGACATCGAGATCGTGATCTGCTGGCCCGTTTTGAGGAAGATGTAATAGATGTCCGCGTACATCGTCGCGGGAGTTGACGGCCAGGGGCAGTCGGTCGCCTCTATGTTCTGATTCGTCGAGATGTTCTTCACGGCGAACACGACCTCGCAATTGCCAACGTTGCTTGGGGCCGTGCTCGATGATATCGAGTAGTTACCAAAGACAGACGCGTCGAATGAGTTTGCGCCAATCACGTATGTACCCGCGGGCAGCAATGCCTTGATCGCGGAATTTTTCACGACGCCGGGGGTTTCGTCGTCGTTCTCGGCGATCGGTGTTCCGTCGCTCGCATCGAGATCCATGTACGTGTCGAAAGCTGCTGTCTGCCGGAATTCATAGGCGTCCGCCTGGGGGAGCGTCACGCTGTAATAATCGATGTACGTGCCGTCGGAAAGCTGACAGTCCGTTGCTGCAAGCGCGCCGTTTGTCGTGCTGCCAAATGTGTGGGGCGTCGTCACGGCACAGGGATTTGGTTGCGCAGTCGCAGTGAACGTGACCGGTGGAAGACCCGCGGCGGTCGCCGTAAGCGTGTTCGGTCCGGCGGAGCCAAGAGTCCAGCTTCCGACGGTCGCGACGCCAAAAGTATTAGTCGTTGTCGCACCACCCGTCACAGATCCGCCGCCGGTCGCGACAACAAACGCCACTGCGACGTCGGACTTTGGATTTCCATTGGCGTCTTTGACGGTCACTGACGGTGCGACGGAGACGACCTGTCCCTCTGAGCCCGTTTGATTATCTCCGGTGGTTTTTGCAACTGACGCAGCTGTACCGGCAGTGCTCGTCGCGGTAAATGTGATTGCAGTGAGCGTGCCGAGCGACGCGTTGAGTGCATTCGTTCCAACAGTGTTGCCGAGAGTCCAGTTGACCGTCGCGACTCCTGAGGCATTCGTTGTGGCGCTGGCGGCGCTTATGGATCCTCCCCCGCTGAGTACCAGGAAACTCACAACCGCACCTGACAGCGGTGCGTCATTCTGATCCTTCACCAGGACTGACGGCGCAGGCGAGACAGCGGTGCCGGCAACTCCGGTGAGTGACGTCGACGAGAATGCAACGATGGTCGTCGCGACCGTTGGATCGACTGCCTTTTCGCCTTTGCAGGCGATGTACCCGAGCAACAAGACCGCGGGCGCGGCTCGGAATGCGTTGATGATGGATTTCGTCACGTCACCCGTTTTTATGAAATTCAGCAGACAATCGATCGAGTCCCACTAATACCCCGAGCAGGCAAGCGCATTCAGGAACGCTGGATCGTTCTTCCTGACCGGATGCACAAATAGGTGTCGCAATCTAACCCTTGAAAGATCGAAAAATCCCTCTTAGGTTGGGCGCACTCACCTCAAACGTAAGCAACTACAGTGACGGTCGGCCGTTTCTATAGCACACTCAGAGGATAGCTATGCATCACCCGAAATCATTGCAGTCGACATGCGTTCGATTTGCGATGATCCCCGCAGCACTCCTATGCGTAATCGTGTCCGGGTGCTCCGATCAACAACCCACAGGCCCCAAGCTCCCGCGTGTCGCGCGGACTTATGACGTCCCGTTCAACAGGTTCTTTGTCGCGTGGTCGCAGAGCTACAGTTCCAGTCCGATCCAGACGCAAATGTTCGCACTCGACACTCGACAAGACCGGCAATTCGTCAATTGGTATGCGGATGAACAGGCCTTGTCCTTCGCGCGTGCCAACCCCGGCCGCCTCTATATCGACGGCGATGAGCCTGACCAGTATTGCGTCGCACCCTACGACTATGCGGGTATGTATCACGATTTCGTTGCGGCCGTGCGCGGTGCGGATCCAACAGCACGGGTCTCTCCCGCTGGCTTTACAGAGCCAAATGACCACTGTTGCCCGGAGGGAGACCAGGCGTGCCGCTCGCGCATGCACTCGATCGGCTATGCCGATCAGTTTTACAGCGCGTATGTACAGCGTTACGGAGTGGTACCACCCGTTAACGAATGGCGGTTCCACGATTTCGGGGTGTCGTTCGCTGTTGGAGATGTGAACGGCTGGTGGTCGAGGGTGGACAGCGAAGCAGCATGGTCCGTCGCCCACGGCGCGAACATGGTACTCGGCTCGTGGGGACTTCTGGAGTGGAGTGAACCCGCGTCAGCTTTTCAAGAACACTTGAAGCAGGCGATTGGTCGCCTTATGAACGACACGAGAATTAATGAAGCCGTTTATTGGAGCTACGAACAGTGGGGTGGGCATCACTATCTGTTGAATGGCGATGGGAGTCTAACGCCAGAAGGACAAACGTACGCGAACCCACTGACGGACATACCGACTGGCGTAAAAATCGTAGGTGCGGCGAACGGACATGCAAAGCTTCGATGGAGTAACACGACCTCAGCTTGGGCAGCTGAGGCGGAGTTCTGGGTGCAAGCGCCCGGGTCGAATTCCTTCGTCTATCACAATAAGGAGCTGGTAGCCGGTCCTGGCGCTAATCAAACCCCTTTCGTCGTCTTCAACGTCGGCGACAGCGTAAAAGGGCGCGTCCGTTACTACAACGTCTACGGTCAGGCCGCTTGGTCATCCTTCAGTAGCACTGTCTTGATGGCATTAACCGAGTTTGGGAAGAGTCCACTCTTCTGCTTTTTGCAGTGGTGTTAGAAATCGGTTCATCCGGCAGTTCCGGGAAATGCAGCTCTAATCTTGAGGAAGAAGTACTCGTCATCGCGGACTGGAGCGTCGGAGCAATTGGCGACTGCAATAATGGGGAGAGCTTATCGCTCTCCCCATTTTCTATCTCGTGTCGAGAATTGCTCAGCGCCAGATATTGACGGTCTGGTTCCGGATCAGGAAGCTGGACACAACTTCCGAATGCTGTATCCTGGCCATGAGCGCAGCGGTGCGCGCCGCCGCGGTGCCGTAGTGGCCAAGGGTCACCGAATCATTCCGCGCTCCGAAGTTATCCAGCACCGCCCAGTTCTTGTATGAGACCGTGATCGCTACGTTCCAGTCCTTGGGATCGTCAGTAGTGGTCTTGGTGGCAACCGAGTAGTCGGCGATTAGTCCTCTGCGCTTCTGCTCTTCCCAGATAGGCAAAGAGTTCTGTCGAATATCCTGCCAGAACATGTCACCGTGACCGGGGTTAATCCGAACAAGGGTAACGCGGGTTACTGCGCCGGGCGTCGTATTGGGCGACCCGGCTTGCGCCTCCAGCGCGGGGGCGCACAGGACTGTCGCCAGAGCAATCGAGAGCAGCGATCCTTTTCGCATTCACTTCTCCGCATAAGGGTGGACTTCGCAGGACCGCAAAACGTACGGGAGCCGGGGGGTTCGATCAATGCCCGTTTACAATTGGGGCGCGCGAACTATCCCTGGCGATACAGTGCGCACCATACAACTTCCCTCCCTCCAACACTGATCCTACTTCGCTTTCGCACCGGGCGCGGCTGACGACTTCGGCAGGAAGTTCTCCATCACCCAGACCTCCAGATTCACCTTGACATCGTCGATCGCCACCCGGCGGCCGTCGGGGTGCAGCCGCAGCCCTCCCGTCAACTGACCGGCAACGTTCAACCCCATCCGCTCCGGCTCTCCGCCCTCGGGTGCGACACGCCACAGCTACCATTGCCTATCCTTGTAGGAGATCTGCGCCTCTCCTTTGACGCCTTTCAGAAAGGCGACGTAGCGGCCGTCCCGCGTCCACGACGGCGAACCCCAAAAGGGGATCTCCTTCTCGCCGTCGACTCTGACCAGCTCCCGGGCCTCTCCCCCGGCGGCCGGCATGACGAGCAGACTCTGTGACCC
>JBGPLS010000094.1:0-11730 GCA_041486565.1 Gemmatimonadaceae bacterium | reverse complement strand
TTTGAGAAGAGCCGACCGTGAGATCGATTCCTTGTAATCTTCGATCTCATTCTCGACGTACAGATCGTACTCGTGCTTGAGCGATCTTGGGGCCGATTGATCCATCTATTGGGGTCGGAGGTTGCGCACACTCCGGGAGTGATGCGAGTGTGAAGCTAGAGCGTAGAGTCTTACGCGCAAGTACTTTTTTTCCTCACACCCACGACCATGCCGGAGCTTCCTGAAGTAGAAAACGCGACGCGCCGTCTCCGGACCGCCGTCGAGGGAAGGACGATTGCAGCCGTGCGGACGCTCCACCCGTCGCTGAAGCGGCAGCTTTCCCCCGCCAAAGCGCGACGTCTGCGACAGCGACGCATCGAGCGCGTCGAGCGAAGGGGCAAGCATCAGCTACTGCATCTCGACGATGGCTCGGTGCTCCACGCGCACTTCAGGATGACCGGCGACTGGATTGTGAGCCGCACCGATACGCCCCCCGGCAAGTTCACCAGGGCGGTGATCGATCTTACCGATGGCACGCGCGTCGAGCTGCACGACAGTCGCGCGCTATCGGCGCTCACCTTTTATGCGACCGCCGATGGTGCGCTACCGAGTCTCGGAATCGAAGCCGATGACGACGCGCTCGATGCCGCCTATCTGTCGGCTGCTCTGAGCAGGCGGCACAGCTCGATCAAGCCCGCGCTGATGGATCAGAAAGTCATCGCCGGTCTCGGTAACATCTATGCGGCAGAGGCGCTCTGGCGTGCGCGCATCAGTCCGCGCGCGACGGCTTCATCGATCTCGAAGTCACGTCTCAGGCGTCTGGTGGAGGCGATCCGCGCCGTCCTCGGCGACGAGCTCCGTCCGCCGGGCAGATACACGGATAAGGCCAATCGCCATCGCTTCGCCGTCTACGACCGCGAAGGAAAGCCGTGTCAGGTCTGCTCCACCCCGATCAAGCGAGTCGTTCAGGCGGGGCGATCGACGTACTATTGCTCGAAGTGTCAGCGGTCGTGAATCACTCCGCTAGTCGAGCGCCTCGAGAAGCGCGCCCTTGATGTACCCCGTCTCCGGAATTGTCAGCACTTCCGGATGATCGATCGGCTGGCCCCGGATCTCGCGGATCGCCATGCGACGGCCGCTGTCGGAAGCTGCCGCTTCCAGCATTTCCAGGAAAAGCGGCTTTGTCAGGTGGAAGCTGCAGCTCGCGGTGTAGAGCATTCCACCGGTCGAGAGAAGTCGCATCGCGCGCAGGTTGATCTCCTTGTATCCCCGCAGCGCGCCGGCCAGCGACGCCCGGGTCTTCGCGAACGCCGGCGGATCGAGAACGATGGTGTCGAATTCCTCTCCATCGCGCTCGCTTGCCCGCAGATAGTCGAACGCATTCGCCTCGACGAACTCGATGTTGGAGAGGCCGTTGAGCGCCGCATTCTGCGCCGCCCTCGCCAGCGCCAGCGCGGAAGCATCGAGGGCGACCACGCTCTCGGCGTTTCGCGCAAGATGGAGAGCGAACGAGCCGTGATAGCTGAAGGCGTCAAGCGCGCGCCCGCGTGCATGCTCGCCGGCGAGACGCCGGTTCTCGCGCTGATCCAGGAACGCGCCCGTCTTTTGCCCGGTCCACGGCGCGGCGAGATATCTCAGCTCGTATTCGTCGATCTCGATCTCCCGCGGAACCTCACCGTGGAGGACGACTGTCTCCCGTGGCAGCCCTTCCTTGGAGCGAAGTGGAACGTCATTGCGCGCGAGAATCCCGTCCACACGGGTCACGCTCAAGATCGCCTCGACGATCTGGGCCCGAAATGCTTCCAGCCCGGCGCTCATCAGCTGTACCACTGCCCAGCGGTCGTATCTGTCGCAGGCGAGCGAGGGACATCCGTCCGCCTCGCCATGCACGACCCGATGGGCGTTTGTCACTGTCTCGAGACCAACGCGCCGCGCCGCCGCGGCCGCTATTCGCTCGCGCCACCATTCACCGTCGATCACCGCGTTGGGATCGGGGTCGAGCAGCCGCAGCGATATCTCCGACCGCGGGCTCCACAGTGCCCACCCGACCGGACGATTCCTCGCGTCGCGGACGAGCACGGCGCCGGCTTCGCCGTCCGGCCGCTCCGAAACATCACTTCGGTATATCCACGGATGGCCCGACTCCCACCGCCTGATCCCTTTCGCCGTTACCTTTGCGGTGTCGAGCATTTTTCCAATGTAACGCGCGCCGGTGACGGTCGCGTTTATCCGCCGGCAGTTCCCGCCAGTGGACGCGATTCCACCGACGTATGCTTCTTGCCCTGAAAGGTCCCATGGTCAAACTGCTTCCGCTCCCCCTCGGTGTCGGCTTCCTCGCCGGTGGATTGCTTGTCTGGGAACGACGCGCGCGGCTTCATGCCGAGCGACTCGGCGCCGCGACGCTGGAGACTCTGCTCGCGACGATCGACGCCAACGACGCCGTCACCGGTGCCCACGTGAGGCGCGTTGCCGAGTATTCGCTGAGCCTTGTCGCCGCCGCCGGTTTCGATGAGCGCACCAGCCGGAGCATCGAGCGCGTCGCGTTGTTTCACGACATCGGCAAGATTCACGAGGCGATCACGGACATCTTTCACGATAGGTCCAGGCTCACGGCGGCCGAGCGGCGCGCGGTGATGACGCACCCGCTGCGCGGAGCGAACGTCCTCGCTCCACTGGCGCACTTCTACCCGGATCTACCCGAAGGCGTGCTGTCTCACCATGAGCGATGGGACGGGAAGGGATATCCCCGCCACCTCAAGGGGACGCGGATTCCCATCAGCGCGCGCGTCGTCGCGATAGCGGACACCTTCGACGCGATCACTCACACGCGTCCCTACAGCAAGGGACGCAGCATCACCGAAGCAACAGACATGCTGCTCGCGGGAAGAGGAACTCAGTTCCAGCCGGAGCTTGTGGATCTGTTTCTGAGTCCGCCGGTGATGGAATTGATCGAGCGGAGCATGGCAAAGGCATTCGCACCTTCCCGCAAGAATCAGCGGCGGGAACGGGGAAGAGTCAGCCGGCCGGTGCCCGACATCACTTTCCGATGGCGGACCGTAGGCGCCGCGCCGCCCCCGCGGGATCGCCAGAGCCGAAAACGCCGCCGATGACGGCGATCCCGGTCGCGCCGGCCGCCATCGGAATTGCCGCGTTCTCGGCAGTCACTCCGCCGACTGCCACTGCTGGCAGTCCCGCGAGCGCGGCCAGCCGCGAGAAGCCTTCCGGTCCGATGGGGTGCCCAGCGTCGCTTTTCGATCCCGTTGCGAAGAAGGGACCGATGCCGGCGTAGTCGGCCCCCGCCGAATTCGCGACTTCAGCGTCGTTGCCGACGGAGACACCGATGATGAATCCTTCAGGGGCTATGCGCCTGATCACCGAGGCGGGTACGTCGTCGGCCCCGAGATGCACTCCCGCTGCTCCGGCGGCGATTGCGACGTCCGCTCTGTCGTTCACGATAACCGGCACACCTACTGCTCGCACGAGCTCGCGCGCCACTCCCACCAGGTCACGGGCAGAGACATCTTTGAGCCGAAGCTGGATGCAGCTTGCTCCTCCCCGCGCGGCGGCCGACGCGCGGGCGATCAGTCCCGTCTGACCGTCCCGGATATGATCGGTGATGGCGATCAGCCGAATCGTGGATGAATCAATCACCGCAGGCGCGCCGGAATCTGGAGCGCCGCTCTTCCCGAATCCTTCAGGACCGCGCGCCTGGCGCTGTCGTGCTCGGCCAGCGACGTCCGGA
Source organism: Gemmatimonadaceae bacterium (assembly GCA_041486565.1). Taxonomy (GTDB): domain Bacteria; phylum Gemmatimonadota; class Gemmatimonadetes; order Gemmatimonadales; family Gemmatimonadaceae; genus UBA4720. The sequence continues at coordinate 8,009 of JBGPLS010000094.1, read as the reverse complement.
ACTCATGATGACCGTCGGGATGGGCGACGAAGTAGAGGTACGAGACATTCGCCGGGTAGAGCGCCGCCAGCAGACTGGGACCGCCCGGAGATGCGATCGGACCCGGAGGAAGTCCCGCGTACTTGTAGGTGTTGTACGGCGACTCGACTTCCAGATCCTTGTAGAGAACGCGCGCGGTGTGTTTCCCAAGCGCATACTGCACCGTTGGATCGGCCTGGAGAAGCATCCGCTCGCGCAGACGGTTGTGATACACGGCTGAGATGACCGGCCGTTCCTCGGGTCGCTTTGCTTCCTTCTCGATTATCGAAGCGAGCGTGACGATATCGTTGCGGTTGAGCGTCAGGGCGATGAGACGCGCATTCCATTCCGGTTTCCATTCGCGCTCGAAGCGCTCGACCATCTCGCCCACTGCCTGACGAGCTGTCGTGCCCTCCGGGAACGCGTAGGTATCGGGGAAGAGATATCCCTCGAGAGTCTTCGTCGGAATGTCGAGGCGCGCGAGCAGTGCGGTATCGCGCACCGCCGCCTTCACCGAATCCACCGGGACTCCAAGATTCTGGGCCAGCAACGGTGTTATTTGCTGCAGCGAGAAACCCTCGGGGATGGTGATCGCGTTGACGAGTCCGTGTCCGCCGTTCAGCGCGTCAAGGATCGCGGGCCACGGTGTGCCGCGCTTGAGGAGATACGTGCCTGGCTTGATGTTCCTGCCTTCGCCCCTTACGCGCGCATAGACCCTGAAGAGAGCGGGATAGCGCACGAGTCCGGCGTGCGTGAGCGAATCGGTGGCTGCCGCGAAGCTCGCCCCCTTGGGAACGATGACCCGGATCGCTGCTCCGGTGGGGTGATTGCACGCCGAGAGTATCAGGGCGAAAGGCAGGCTGAGCGCCAACGCTCGCCGGGCTGCCATGCCGCGGCTCGAGCGCGGGCGAGCTCCGGATTCCGACGATGTGCGCAGCACCCGCCTACTCGGGGAGATTCAGCGCGTGGCTCAGGAGTATCGCCGCTGCCAGCGAGTCGACGTCTCCCTTTCGCCCGCGCGTGGAGCCGCCCATGTCGCGCACCGCGCGCAGCGACGCGGCCGTGGTATACCGCTCGTCCACGTATCGAACCGGAAGACCCGTTCGCTTCTCCAGCTCGGCGCCGACACGGCGAACCTCTCTGGTCCAGTCCGTCTCCTCACCACTTCCATCGAGTGGCAGCCCGATTATGAAGCCTCTCGCCTCGAGCGCCAGGGCGCGCCGGATGATCTCCGCCACCGGAGCTCGCTTTCCCGCGCGTCGCGAGATGTGACCTGCCGGCGACGCGATCATGCCGAGCGGATCGCTGATCGCCAGGCCGACGCGCTTCTGTCCATAATCCACCGCCAGGTATCGTGCGAGAGCCGGTGTCACGCTATCCCTGCGCCATCTGCTGGAAGAACTCGGCGTTGTTCTTCGATTTCTTCATCTGCCGCAGGAGGAACTCCACCGCCTCCGCCTCGGGCATGTCGGCGAGAAAATTACGCAGCAGGAAGACGCGGTTCATCTCGGCCTGCGTGAGCAGCAGCTCCTCTTTCCTTGTCCCCGACTTGAAGATGTCGATCGCCGGAAATACCCGGCGGTCGGCGATCTTCCTGTCGAGCACCAACTCCATGTTGCCCGTACCCTTGAACTCCTCGAAGATCACGTCGTCCATCCGCGATCCGGTCTCGGTGAGCGCGGTGGCGATGATCGTCAGCGATCCGCCGCCGTCGATCTTCCGCGCGCTGCCGAAGAAACGCTTCGGCTTGTGAAGGCCCGCAGCATCCACGCCGCCCGAGAGAATCTTTCCCGTCTGCGGAGAGACCGTATTGTGCGCCCGGGCGAAGCGGGTGAGGGAATCGAGAAGGATCACCACGTCCTTGCCGCTCTCGACCAGTCGCTTCGCCTTCTCGAGGACCATGTCCGCAACCTGGACGTGGCGCGCTGCGCCCTCATCGAACGTCGAGCTGATCACCTCTGTCCGGATGGTGCTGGCGATCATCTCGGTCACTTCCTCCGGCCGCTCGTCGATGAGGAGCATTATGATCGTCACTTCGGGGTGATTCTCGGAGATGGAGTTCGCAATCTTCTGGAGGAGGATCGTCTTTCCCGCTCTCGGCGGAGAGACGATGATCCCGCGCTGTCCCTTGCCGATCGGGGCGAAGATGTCCACGACACGCATCGACAAGTCGCCGTCCTTCGACTCGAGGCGGAGCCGGGTGTCGGGATAGCGGGGGCGGAGATTGTCGAACGGAACGCGGGATTTTGCCATCTCGGGGTCGAGCCCGTTGACGCTTTCGACCTTGAGCAGCGCCAGGTATTTCTCCCATGCCTTGGGAGGGCGCACCTGTCCGCGCACGAGATCACCGGTCAGGATCCCGAAGCGCTTGATCTGCGACGGCGACACGTAGATGTCATCCGGTCCCGCGAGATAGCTGTAGTCCTGGCTGCGCAGAAAGCCGTATCCCTCAGGCAGGATCTCGAGCACGCCTTCGCCGTGGAGAGCCACGTCGGAATCGAGCAGGTTCTGCTCGATGCGGAAAATCAGCTCCGGCTTGCTGACAACCGACGTCCCCGAAATCCTGAGACCGTCGGCCATGTCCTGCAGCTCGTTCACTGATTTGCGCTTGAGCTCTGCGATGTCCACTGGAAGAAGCGAGTTACGGGGAGGAAGACCGAAATCGGAAAGGCGGAGGGACGCGCCATGCGCGCGAGAAGAGTTGCCGAGGGAGGGATGACGAAGGCGGATTGGAGAGCGTGAAGCGCCGAGCTGAGCGCCCGGAATGCGTTCGATAGTTCCTTTCTGGCGGGACGGCGACGACGCGCCGGTATAGGGGCGAAGCTAACGGAGCCTGAAATGGCGGTCAAGCTTCAGAACGAGATGAACCTCCCTGGATGTTTCTTGATCTCGCGCATCAGTGAGTCGAGCTCGACGCGGGCCCGCGCGATCCCGCTCTTCAATGTGGTGTCCGAGCGCAGGCGGGCGACCCCGCTCTGCGGGTTGAACAGGAGCGCGCGGATCGAATCCACTTCGGCACGGACCCTGGCGACCTGCCGCGGCAGTGTCGAATCACGCCGGAAGCGCCCGACGTTGCCGCGTCCCGACGACAGCAGAAGGGCGATCGAGTCCTTTTCGGCGAACACTCGCTTGAGGCGCTCGCCGACAGCGCCGCGGTAGGCGAGACCCAGCGAGCCGCTGCCGAGCTTCGCCCTGTCGATCATCGTCGACACCACGGCGTTGGCGGATGCGATCTGTCCGACGCCGCGCGTGCGCAATGCCCCGGCGGTGGTCGAGGGACTGTTCAGTTCCTCCATCAGATGCTCGGTGCTTGCCGACAGAGCCGTCAGGCGGGAGCCGAGTGTATCTATCTGCGTCCCGACGGCCGCCATCCGGCTGGAGCTGCGCGAAGCGAGGGTGTCGCCATTCCTTACCGGTGGAGCGTCGGTCGTACCCGCGCGGATGTACACGACCGGACTCCCGATCAGATTGCCTCCGGGTCTGATATCGGGCCGCGAATTCCGGCGGATGAACTTCATGCGGTCGGCGAGGATCTCGGTTTCGATCGCCACTCGCTGAAGAGTGTCGGTTGTCACCGGGCGAAAGCGGACCGCCTTTACCAGTCCCACCTTCTGTCCGATGAGCCATACCTCGGTGCCGGCGAGGACCCCCGTCGCATCGTCGGTGGTGACGTAGAGAGTCTCGGTATCACCGTGCAACGCGCCCACTCGCGCGAACAGCAGGATCGAAACCGCCGCCGCAACGATGACGATCATCGCGATCAGTCCGATGCTCAGATCGCTCCAGTGAACTCTCGACGGCATGCTGAAAGCTACTGGTTGAAGGATTCACCGAGCAATCTCCCCTGATCTCGGTTGCCGTCTCAGGGGTGCGTCTCAGGCCGATGCCTATGACGCGCGGGTGGGCGGCGTTACGAGCATCGACCAATGGCCATCGCGGACCAGTTTACGGCTTACGCTTCCGAGCATGAGCCGAGTAAGGAGGTGATGCCTCTGGCTGGCGACCGCGATCATGTCCGGCGCAATCTGCTCAGCGGCCGCCAGGAGCTGCGCGGCCGGATCGCCATTGCGGGTCAAAGTCTCGACACGAATCGTCTTGTCCTGGCTGATCTCGGCACTCAGGTGTTGAAATGCGTGCTCGATTCCTTCGCGCTGCACCAGAGCCGCACCCTCATCGCCCTCTTCCACGACGGGAAACGGCAGTGTCGCATGCACGAGGATCACGACCCCATCGGGATCCGCGAGGTTCGCGGCCAGGTGCGCAGCCTCGACGCTGGCATTTCCGAAGTCGGTGGCGACCATTATCCGCCGCGGCAGCCGGTTCGTGTCGGAACGCACTCCGAAGACCGGCATTCCGACCTTCGACATCACCCGCGTCGCCGTGTTCTCTCCCATTGCCCGGGCAAACGCACCGTGATGATGAATCCCGATAACAAGCAGCTCCGCGTGGTGCGCTTCCGCCTCATTGATGATTGTCGAGGGCGGATCGCCTACGACCCGCTTGAAGGGCCATCCGCGATCGGCCCCAAGGACAGTCCGGACTGTGGACGCGATAGCGCGCTCCTGCTCAGCGTAGAAGTCCGCGCCCAGGGCTGCCTGCGCGTAGAGGACCGTCGTGTCCGAGACTGGAGTCATGAGCTCCAGCGCCAGAAGAACGCTTGGGACCGCTCCCCGCACCGCCAACGCGTCGGCAATACGGACTGCGGCGGGCGCGATGTCGTCGTTGTCAATTGCGAGGAGCAGCTTATAGGAGACGTCTTGCACAAACAGGTGCCGAAAGCTCCCAACGCCGGAGGCCGGAGCCCATGTTTCGGTGATCATGGCAATCTCCTTAATCCTGGGCGGTCGGCCCAGCGCACCAATGCGACTCTCGTCGATCGAAGGTCGCCGTCCTTCTTTGCCGGCCCCGTTTCCTCGACCTTTGTCGGCATCCCGCAGAATATTCCGCGAAGAGCCAGCGTCCGTTCGTCTTCCGCGAGCTCAGACGGGGACCGGTGTCCATGTCGTGGCGGTCCCTCTTCGTAGTAACCCATGAAGCGAAAGGTGTGATCGGGACGAACGAATTTCCATCATCGATCCACTGTTTGTTTGTGGGCATTTCCCTGAAGCCGATATCCATTCCTCGGTGATCGAGCCGAGCGGATCGAGGAGTGCGGAATTCTCGGACAGGCTGTGGTGTTTTCGACTATGCAGCTTCCAGCGTGACCCGACAGAACATTGGCGCAGCATAGGCACATTCAAAGAGATTCCCTCGGCGCTTTGAATAGACAAGGGAGACGGAGGCCTTATGAAAATAGTTGGAGAGCTTGACACCATCGAGCGCCCGGCACGCATCGGCTTCGATGGAACCGTGCTGGAAGGCGACCTGGCGGTTCCACCGGGGGCAAAGGGAATTGTTCTGTTTGCCCACGGAAGCGGCAGCAGTCGGTTCAGCCCGCGGAATCGCGCAGTCGCATCGCGGCTGCAGGACGCGAGGTTTGCGACGATGTTGCTGGATCTGCTGACCATCGACGAAGAGAGAGCGGAGGCAGCAACCGGCCAATTCCGGTTCGACATTGGTCTGCTGACGTCGCGGCTGGTTGCTGCCACCCGGTGGGTGGCGCAACAGCCAGAGTTGCAGTCTCTCCCTGTCGCGTATTTTGGCGCCAGCACTGGAGCCGCCGCGGCAATCGCAGCTGCCGCCGTACTTCCGACCACCGTGCGCGCCGTGGTGTCACGTGGCGGGCGTCCAGACCTGGCGGGTCAGGCGCTCGAGGCACTCACCGCGCCGACGCTACTGATCGTCGGTGGCGTGGACACCGTCGTGATCAACCTGAACCGGGACGCGCTCAGACGGCTCCGCTGCGTGAAGAGACTGGAGATAGTGCCGGGCGCAGGTCACCTGTTCGAGGAACCGGGAGCTCTCGAACAGGTCAGCCAATTCGCCAGGGAATGGTTCGAGCGCCATCTGATCGCCGCAGCTCCTGATTCCGCGCACTCGCGCAGCGATTGGTAGTCCATCACTGATACACAAAGGAGACACGTCATGTCATCAGTCGCAAAAGTCATCGAGATCATTGCCGAGTCTGATACGAGCTGGGACGATGCGGCGAAGAATGCTCTGGCCGAGGCTTCAAAGACCGTCGAAGACATCAAGGAAATCTGGATCAGCGGGTTCAAGGTGATCGTCGCAAAGCAGAAGATCGCCCGTTATCGCGTTACTGCAAAAGTGACGTTCGTTCTGAAACGGTGAAGATCTCGTCAGCGCGTCGGCGGCGAGAGGAGAGTGGGAGCCTCCTCACATCGTAGCCAGCGCCGGCGCGCCGTCGCGGCTGGGACTGCGTGAGCGAATCAGGAGCTCTCGAACCTCGTCGTCTGTCGTCGCGGCGAAGTCGAGATACCAGGCACCGACGCTGTAGAAGTGCGGTGGCTCGAGCACGGAGACACATTCGTCTGCTACGCGGCGGAGCAGTCTCGAAGCGTCGGGGGAAGCGACGGGGGCCGCGACGACGATTTTCGCCGGTTGCTCCCGGCGAACAGCTGCCACGGCGACGCTCATGCTCGCACCGGTAGCGATCCCGTCGTCGACGAGAATGGCGACGCGATCGTGGACACCGGCGAACGGCACTCCGCCGCGATAGGCGCGCTCGCGGCGCTCCAGCTCCTGCTGCTCCATTGCGATCACAGCGTCGACGTCCTCACTGCGAATGCCGAACTGGCGTACGACGTCCTGATTCAGCACGCGGGCGCCTCCGCTTGCAATTGCGCCCATTGCAAATTCCTCGTGGTGGGGGAGCCCGAGCTTGCGCACGACGAAGACGTCGAGCGGCACGCGAAGAGTGCGCGCCACCTCATACGCCACCGGCACTCCGCCGCGGGGAAGACCGAGAACCACGACATCCGACCGATCCGCGTAAGCCTGGAGCTTCCGCGCGAGCATCTCGCCAGCTTGATGCCGGTCCTTGAACGAAGTTGTCATACGTACCTCCGTGCGCAACATGTCATCCTCTAAGCTTTCACTCCGGGGCCGCGGCGGCAGTCAGGGAAGAGAGGATCGTTTGAGAGGAAAAGGATGGAAAGCTGCGACGAGAGGAAGAGGATGAAAAGCTCCGACGAAGCGTGCCGGCCGCGCCATTCTGGCACCTGCGGGGTAATCCCCGATCAGCTTCCGGTAAACCCCGACAGATAAAGTGCGCTTCCTGCCGCAATTTCGGTGTTGCACGCAGCCTTACCCTCGCTCAGACGCACAAGGAATCATCGCATGATCTCGGAGCCGACACCGCGCCCGCAGTCACTCCTGAGCGCCGTCCCACAGATGTCGAGCGTCTCATCGGAGTTTCAGCTTGCCACGCTCGCGGGCGCCGCGCGTGACGCCATTCAATCCCCGCGCGCCGCCAGATTCGACGACGAAGCAGTGAGGTACCGGATTGACGAAGGTGGCGCGTCCGGCTCCGCCCCCGGGGGAAAGAGCTCGCCGCGGGTTGCGCAACGGGGAACACTCCAGCGCGCGGTGGCGGAATACACGCGGCAGATGAAGAATCTCGGCCAGTTTCCAGAGAAGGTCCTCGTCGCCGTCAAGTCGACCGTGCGGGACGTCGCGACGCCGATGATCAGCAAGTCTGTCCTCGATACCCTGGTGTGCGATGCTGCGCAATGGTCCATTGCGGCCTACTTCGATACGAGCTCGGAGGAGGACAAGGCTTGACGGGTTGGGACAATGCGCGCGGCGGGACTCGAACCCACGACCTTCGGCTCCGGAGGCCGACGCTCTATCCAACTGAGCTACGCGCGCAGCACGCGGTTTCGTCCTGACACACCGCTGTCAGCATAGTAACCCGCGCCGAGAGGAGGGTCAACGCGCACTGCCCGCGCTGTCAAGCACCATTAGAAATGTCCCCATCCTTACGCCATTAGAAATGTCCCCTTGGGTTTTGGTTGAAGAGAGATCGTAAACGTCACGTCTCACGGGTGTACATCAGTGGCTGCCCGGCGCAGCCGGGCGAGCTTTACCCA
>JBGPLS010000093.1:0-11750 GCA_041486565.1 Gemmatimonadaceae bacterium | reverse complement strand
GCGCTCCAGGTGAAGCTGCGCGCCGAGCGTCTCACCGATGATGCGGCAGATGTTCTCATTCTGGGCGAGACGCTGCTGGAAACGGTGATCGCGACGGCGGCGAAGCTCTCTCCCGCGGTGCTGATCGTCGATTCGATCCAGACCATCTTCACCGGAGATCTGGAGAGCGCGCCGGGGAGCGTCGGCCAGGTGCGCGAATGCGCCGCACGGCTGATGCGATTCGCCAAGGAGACGGGGACGGCGGTGTTCGTAGTCGGTCACGTCACGCGTGAAGGAGGAATCGCCGGACCGAAGACGCTCGAGCACATCGTGGATACGGTGCTCTATTTCGAGGGCGAGGGGACGCTCGATCATCGCATACTGCGCGCGATAAAGAATCGCTTCGGCAGCATCGACGAGATCGGCGTTTTCAGGATGACGCAAAACGGCCTCGACCCGGTCGCCAATCCGTCGGAGCTCTTTCTCGGCGACCGGCTCAGTGACGCGTCCGGAAGTGCGGTCACGGCGCTGCTCGAGGGGACGCGGCCGGTGCTCATCGAGATACAGGGGCTGGCCGCGAAGTCCGGATTCGGTACGCCGCAGCGTGTAGCGACCGGTTATGACGGCCGACGCCTCGCGCTGCTGCTTGCCGTTCTCGACAAGCGGGCTGGCCTTTCGTTCTCGGAGCTCGACGTGTTTCTCAACGTCGTTGGAGGAATGCGGCTTCAGGAGCCATCGGGCGACCTGGCGGTCGCGACGGCGCTGGCGTCGAGCGTCTTCGACCGTCCCATTGCGTCGAGCTGCGTTTTCCTCGGCGAAGTGGGGCTGGGCGGCGAGATTCGTCCGGTGTCGCAGTCGGAGCGACGGCTTGCGGAGTCAGCGAAGATGGGGATGACGACAGCCTACATGTCAGAGCGTGCGATCCCCTCGCGGATCCCGAAAGGGATTCGTCCGGCCGGGTTCCGCACGGTGAGCGATCTCTTCGCCAAGCTCTTTCCGTGAGCAGCGCGGACGTCGGCGTCATCATCGTCGCCGCCGGCTCGAGCTCGCGAACCAATGGCGAAGAGCTCAAGCAGTTCAGATGGATCGCGGGGAAGCCGATGCTGTTGCACAGCCTGCAGGCGTTCCAGCAGCGACCCGACGTCGGGATGGTAGTCGTGGTGTTGCCGAAGAAATTCGCCGGAGATCCTCCGCCGTGGCTGTTCCAGTGCGACCTCGACCGAATGCTCGTGTCCGTCGGTGGCCGTGAGCGAAGCGACTCGGTGCGCAACGGACTCGAGGACCTCGGCGCTGGCCACGAGATAGTCGCGGTGCACGACGCGGCGCGTCCGCTGGTGAGCGAGGCGCTGATCGACCGCGTAATCACGGAGGCAAGAAAGGGCCACGGTGCAGCGCCGGGCATTCCGGTGGTCGATACGCTCAAGCGCGCTGACGAAGAGGGAAGGATCGTAGAGACAATAAATCGCACCGGCGTCTGGAGGATTCAGACGCCGCAGGCTTTTCCGCGCGAGATGCTCGAGCTCGCCCACGCCGACGCGCGGAAGGCGGGTATTCCAGCCACGGACGATGCGTCTCTCTGCGAGCGGCTCGGAATGAAGGTCGTGATCGTGCCCGGAAGCGAGCGCGCGATGAAGATCACGAGCGAAGCCGATTTCGCCAGGGCGGAGGCGCTGAGTATCTTGCCGGAATGACATCTGATGCGCGCGCTGTCCCGTTCTGGTCGGACGAGGAGATCGAAGCCGCATTGAGTGGAGCGATAGCACATTTGGACGACCATGGCGTTCTCGCTTATCCAACCGAGACTGTCTATGGATTTGGCGGAGCGGTGGACAGCGAGTCGGTGCGACGGCTGATCGCGCTGAAAGGACGTCCGCCCAACAAGCCCTTTTTGCTGATCGTCGCGTCGAGCGACATGATCTCGCGCCTCGGGCTTCATCTCACCAGGCACGCGTCTCGGCTCGCCGCCAGGTTCTGGCCAGGTCCCCTGACACTGGTTCTTCCCGGCGGCGAAAACCGTGTTCCCGATCAGCTGCGTGGGCCCGAGGGTGGCATCGCGGTCAGGTGGACGCCGCATCGCGGATTGGGCCGGCTCGTGCGAGCGTACGGTGAGCCGATCACCTCGACCAGCGCGAACCGGCCCGGTGTCGAAGCGGCGATGAACGCGGGCCAGATCGTCGAGCAGTGGAGCGACGCGATCGGGCGGGGAATCCTGCACGTTCTTGACGGTGGCCAGCTCTCGCAGTCGCCGCCGTCAACGGTGGTGGATTGCACGGGAAGCCGACCGCGAGTGATACGGCCGGGCGCGATCTCGGCGAAGATGCTTCGCGAGAGCGTGCAGGAAATCGTCGCCGATAACTAGCGAATGAGGATTCTCTTCGTCTGTACCGGCAATACCTGCCGCAGTCCTCTGGCTGAGGCGATCGCGCGGCGAATTCTGGCTGACTCCGGCAAGGAGAGCATCGCCGTCGAGAGCGCGGGGACGCAGGCGTGGGATGGCTCTCCCGCTTCCGACGAGGCGCTCCTTATCGGAGTCGAGCGTAATCTCGACCTCTCCGGCCACCGGTCACGCCACCTGACGCCGGAAATCACTGCGACGAGTGACCTCATTCTTGTCATGTCATCGTCGCACCTGGCTCAGGTTCGGGAACTGGATCCGAACGCCAACGTGCATCTTCTCGCCGGTTACGGATCGACCGAAGCGTCGCAGCGCTCGATCGCCGACCCCTTCGGCGGAAATCTCAGCGACTATCGGGACACCGCCGACGAGCTCGAGAAGGAGCTGACGGCAATTCTCGAACGAATCCAGGGCGCGTGAGCCGTCCCGAGCGCCTTGTCCTCGTCGGGCATCCGGTCGCCCACTCGCTCTCGCCCGTGATGCAGAATGCCGCTCTCGCGGCGGCAAACATCGCGTTGACTTACGAGGCGTTGGACGTCGAGCCGAGCGCGCTGCCGGCCACTCTCGATTCGCTCGCCGGACAGCGAGGCGCGGGGAATGTGACCATTCCGCACAAGGAAGCCTCAGCTCGCCTGATGCCCCGGCTGTCGCCGACCGCGGAGAGAATCGGTGCGGTGAACACATTTCGTACCACCGAAGACGGGAAGCTCGAGGGCCACAACACGGACCTCGCCGGGTTTGCAGCCCTCGTCCGTTTGACGCTCGGCCGCACCCCCGTCGACTCACGCTTCGCGGTGCTCGGGGCTGGTGGCGCCGCGGCAGCCGTACTCGCCGCAATCGAAGGCTGGAACGGGTGCGAAGCGGTCATCTATTCGCGCAACAGCGAACGAGCCCGGAAGCTGGCCGAGCGGTTTCGCGATGTCGCGCGTGGGGAAACGATGCGCCGTGGCGAGATGTTGAAGGGCGACATTGTCGTGAACGCCACGCCGATCGGCATGAAGGATGAAGAGCTCCCTGTTCCATTGGATTGCATCGGACGATCCGCGACGGTGCTCGATCTCGTCGCTCGATCTCGCGAGACAGCATGGGTTCGGGCCGCGCGGGAGAGCGGCCGTGTGGCCAGCGATGGTCTTCCGATGCTCGTCGAGCAGGGCGCGGCCGCGTTCAAGATATGGTTCGGTGTCGAGCCCGACCGCGAGGCAATGTGGAAAGCCGTGAGGGAGGCAACCGGACGCGTGTAGCGCCACGCTCGCGCTTCGACTCCACCGTTGGGGTCGGCGTCCGGGCACTTGTCGATCTCCTCCTCCCAGTCTCCTGCGTGGTCTGCGAGCGGCTCATTCCGCAGGGGGAGCGCGGGATCGTTTGCGGTCATTGCTGGTCCCGCGTGCGTGAGCTGCCGCATCCACGTTGCCCGCGATGCGGACATCCTCTGGGCCGCTACGGCTGTCAGTGGTGCGACTATCTGCCGCCTTTCGTGCGTGCGGCACGATCGTACTGCTGGGTGTCGCCGGGAACCGGTGGAAAGATCATTCACGCGCTCAAATACTCGGAGTGGCGCGACGTTGCCCCACCAATCGCGCAGCGGCTCGCCCGGCTGACATGGCCCGACGACGTCGTTGAGGAGCGGGCGGCGCTCGTACCGGTCCCGCTGGCTGCCTCGCGGGAGCGCGAGCGTGGCTACAACCAGAGCGCACTCATCGCCAAAGAGCTGGCCGCGAGGTGGCGCGTTGCGCTCTGGGACGATGTTCTCGTGCGAGAGCGCGTCACGCGGACCCAGACAGAGTTGACTCCGGGGGAGCGACTGAGCAATGTTGCCGGAGCGTTTCGTGTCGTCGACTCGGCGCTCGCGAAGCTTGCCGGAGCGCATGTCGTGCTCGTCGACGACGTCGTCACGACCGGCGCGACACTCGGCGCCTGTGCGTCGGCGTTGTTCGATGCGGGTTCGCGAATCATCAGCTACGTGACATTCGGCCGAGCCGCTGCCGCGGGCGACCGGGTGCAACAATAGGAAATACTCAGCATGGCTATACGTGTAGGAATCAACGGCTTCGGCCGGATCGGGCGACTGGCCCTGCGAGCGGCAAAGGAGCAGGAGATCAACGATCTCGACTTCGTGGCGATCAATGATCTCACCGATACCCGGACGCTCGCCCACTTATTGAAATACGACTCGATCCACGGCCGATATGGCGGCGACGTCGGGACCGACGGCGCGTGCCTGACGGTGGACGGAGACGAGATTCGCGTTCTCACCCATAAGGATCCGAGTGAGCTGCCATGGCGCGAGCTGGGCGTGGATATCGTGCTCGAGTCCACCGGCAGATTCACGAGTGCGCGGGAGGCAGGAAAGCATATCGCCGGCGGCGCAAAAAAGGTGCTCATATCGGCACCCGCGAAGGGCGAAGACATCACGATCGTCATGGGTGTCAACAGCGACCAATACGATTCGGCGAAGCACCACATCGTGTCCAACGCTTCGTGCACGACGAACTGTCTGGCGCCGATGGTGATGGTCATTCGCGACAACTTCGGGTTCCGCCACGCCGCAATGCTCACCGTCCACAGCTACACCAACGACCAGCAGATTCTCGATCTGCCGCACAAGGATCTGCGTCGGGCGCGCGCCGCAGCGCTGTCCATGATTCCGACGACCACCGGCGCGGCGAAGGCGACGGGGCTTGTCATCCCAGAGGTAAAAGGAAAGATCGACGGCCTGGCGATCCGCGTTCCCACTCCTGACGTGTCGTTCACCGATCTGACGGTCGAGGTCGAGCGGGCGACCACCGTCGCCGACGTGAATGCGGCTTTCAGGGAAGCAGCATCGGGGACTCTCGAGGGGATTCTCCAGTACACCGAGGAGGAGCTCGTCTCCAGCGATTACATCGGCAATCCGTACTCGTGCATCCTGGACTCCAAGACGACGATCGTCGTCGACGGCACTCTGGTAAAGGTCTCGGGGTGGTACGACAACGAATGGGGCTACGCATCACGCTGTGTGGACATGCTGCGCTTCATGGGCGCGCGACTCCAAGCCTGACCCCGTGCTCAAGAAAACTGTTCGCGATCTGAAGGAGGCAGAGCTGCGCGGCAAGCGCGCGCTGGTCCGCGCGGACCTGAACGTTCCGCTCGACGACAAGTGTGAGATCACCGACGACACGAGGATCAGGGCTTCGATTCCGACGCTTCGCTATCTCCTCGATCATGGCGCGCGCCCCGTCGTCCTCTCGCACCTCGGCCGCCCGAAGGGCAAGCCGACACTCAGGTATTCGCTGCAGCCGGTCGCCAAGCGCCTCGCCGAGCTCATGAATACGAAAGTGTCCTTCGTCGAGACTACGGACACCGACGAAGCGATGAAAGCTTCCGCCGGGCTTGATCCGAACGAGATTCTGCTTCTCGAGAACACGCGATTCCTGGGCGGCGAGGAAACAAACGACCCGCGGCTTGCGCGAGCGCTCGCTGAGCTCGGGGACTTCTTCGTCAATGACGCTTTCGGGGCGGCGCACCGCGCGCATGCGTCGACCGTGGGAGTCGCGATGTGTCTGCGGCCTGCGGTCGCCGGCTTGCTGATGGAGCGGGAGCTCGAGTACCTCGGCAGGGCGCTCTCCGATCCGAAGCGACCCTTCGTCGCCGTCCTTGGCGGAGCGAAAATCTCGGGGAAGATCGACGTCATCGAGCAGCTTCTGCCGAGGGTCGATGCGCTGCTGATCGGCGGCGCAATGGCGTGCACCTTCTTCCGCGCGATGGGACTCGAAACCGGGAGATCGCTGGTCGAAGAAGAGCGCGTCGAAATGGCGAAGGTCCTGGTTGACCGCGCCGGTACCAGAATCATCCTGCCGCACGACGCGGTAGTCGCGCCGTCGCTCGAGGATGCGAAGCAGGCTCATGCCGTGGCGCGCGACGGGATTCCCGCAAGCGAGGCGATGTTCGATATTGGTCCGCGCACCGCTGAGTCGTACGGGCGCGCCATCGGTTCGGCGAACACGATAATTTGGAACGGACCCATGGGAGTCTTCGAGAAGCCGCCCTTCGACAAGGGCACGCTTGCAATCGCCAACGCAATGGCCACGGCGACAGGCCGCGGGGCAACGACGATAGTCGGTGGAGGTGACTCTGCCGCCGCAGTCGCCCGTGCCGGTCTCGTAGACCGGATGAGCCACGTCTCAACCGGCGGAGGCGCCTCGCTGGAATTCCTGGAAGGGAAGAAGCTGCCGGGCGTAGAAGTGCTCGACGATCGGGAAGCGGCGTGATAAGTCCGATCTTCGCGGCCAACTGGAAGATGAACAACGGACCGACCACGGCCCGCGAATTCATGCTGTCCTTCTGCTCACAGTACCCTCGCCAGAACGACAGAACCATCATCTTCTTTCCGCCGGCGCTGTCGTTCCATGCCGTCGCCGCCGTGCTCGGCGACAGGCGGGACATTCTGCTCGGCGTACAGAACCTTCATTGGGAAGACCAGGGCGCTTTCACCGGCGAGCTGTCTGTCCCGATAGCGCGCGACGCGGGTGCGCGGCTTGTGCTGGTCGGACACTCGGAGCGGCGGCACATCTTCGGCGAGACTGACGAAAAGTGCGCGAAAAAGTGCGCCGCGGTGGAGCGCGGCGGCCTGATGCCGATGCTCTGCGTCGGCGAGACACTCGAACAACGTGACGCCGGTGACGCAGAGGCGACGGTCACGCGGCAACTGCGCGCCGGACTATCGAAGATGACACAGCTCCAGCATCGTCCGATTGCCATTGCGTACGAGCCCGTATGGGCAATCGGGACAGGTCGCAACGCGACGCCTGAAGACGCCTCGGCAATGCACGGATCGATTCGCGAGCAGCTCGAGTCGATCTGTGGCGATCATGCGCGGACGACGAGCATCCTCTACGGCGGGAGCGTGAATCCAGGGAACGCAGCATCGCTTCTCGCCGCTGCTGGAGTCGATGGTCTGCTTGTCGGCGGTGCCAGTCTCGATCCGGGGAGCTGGCTCGCGATAGTGCGCGCGTGACGTGCAACGCGTTTGACTGACCCGTGACGCATGGGTGACGCATGGGTTGACGCGCCGCGGCGCAAGGCGTGATATTGCAGTGCTGTACTTCCTCTTCAAGAACCCCTGAATGCTCTACCGATTTCTTGTCGTCATTCTTGTCATAGACGCCTTCGTCCTCATCGCTGTGATTCTTCTGCAAGCGGGCAAGGGGAGCGGACTGGCTGCCAATTTTGGAGGCGCAAGCTCTTCCCCCGATGCGTTCATCGGAATCCGCCAGGCGGGAACGATTCTCACAAAGGCCACCTGGTGGTCGGCGGGGATTTTCCTCGGACTCGCGTTCGTTCTCCAGGTGATGTCGACGCGGGCGCAGACGCCACGCTCGGTGCTCGAGAAGACATTCTCGAATCAACCAGCGCCAGCTCCGCTACCTGCGACGACGACGCCGGTGGTTCCGCTCGAGCCCGCCGCCGGAAACGCTACGGTGCCCGGAGCCGCGACCAAGCCGGCAACAGGTGGGTCGGCGGTTCCGCTCGCGCCGGCTCCGGTAGCGCCACCCACCAACTCTCCCGCCAAGCGGTAGCGCGACAAGTTGATGCAGCCCCAGAGCCAGCCAGGGTTCCTCCTCCTCGAGGACGGAACCCTTTTTCACGGCCGCATGCGAACGTCAGACAGCGCCGCAGCGAATGATGTAGCCGTCGCCGAGGTGGTTTTCACGACGAACATGACCGGCTATCAGGAGGTGTTCACTGATCCCTCCTACAGCGGCCAGATTGTCGTCATGACCGCCCCCCAGATCGGGAACTACGGGATAAACCCGGAAGACCCGGAATCGCAGCGCCCGCAAATCACCGGCGTCGTTGTGCGCGAGCTATCGCGAAGCTATTCCAACTGGCGCGCCACCGGCGACCTCGAATCCTGGCTCGCGTCGGCGCAAATCCCTGTACTGGAGGGTGTTGACACTAGGAGACTGACACGACACTTGAGGTCGATCGGCGTGATGCGTGGCGTGATCGGCGCGGGGGAGATGCCAACTCCGGCCGCGATCGAAGCGCTTGCCGCGTGCCCATCGATGGAGGGACTGGATCTCGCCAGCAGGGTCACGACGCGCGAGCGCTATAGCTGGGGCGATCCGCGTGCGCCGCGACACATCGTCGCATATGACTATGGCATCAAGAGGAACATTCTCCGCCTCTTCGCGGAGCATGATTGCAGAGTGACGATCGTGCCGGCTGACACTCCGGCCGCCGACGCGCTTGGTCTCCGGCCAGACGGAGTGTTTCTTTCGAATGGCCCGGGGGACCCCGACGCGATCGACTATGCGCCCGACACCGTGCGTGATCTGGCGACGAGTGGCACGCCCGTCTTCGGCATCTGTCTCGGACACCAGCTCATCGGACTTTCCTTCGGTGGCTCGACAATTAAGCTCCCGTACGGCCATCGCGGCGGGAATCATCCGGTGAAAGAGATACGGAGCGGCCGCGTCCTCATCACGTCCCAGAATCACGGGTTCGCCGTCGAAGGCGACGCGAGTGGGGTCGCCGGTGCGAGCGCCCTCGAGGTGACCCACGTGAATCTCAATGACGGCACCATCGAAGGCATCAGGCATTGCGAGCTTCCGGTGTTCGGCGTGCAGTACCATCCCGAGGCAGCCCCCGGCCCGCATGATGCCGTCCCGCATTTCGACGAGTTCCTGGCCGCCATCGAAAGCCGCTGATGTGTAACCCCGTATCCCGGGGCCATCTTTGAGAACGCTTGACACCCTTTCAGTAAAGCCATACTTTCGAACGAGTTACGCTACACCGCGGGCGTGTATCCCTGAGGCAATCCAATGACGAAAGCGGACCTGGTCGAGCGAGTCACGGCCCAGATCTCCCGGACCGCCGGCCCGATGATTTCCAAGAAGGACTGCGCGCGCGTCGTGGATGCGTTTCTGGAGGCGATCAAGGAGTCGCTTCAGCACCAGGAAAACATCGAAGTGCGAGGCTTCGGCACTTTCAAGATCAGACGCCGCAAGACGAGGATGGCCCGCAACCCGCGCACCGGCTCCCCGGTGGAGGTTTCCGCCCGTCCCGTGCCTGTCTTCAAACCCTCGAAGGAGCTCAGGGCGCTCGTTGCGGCGGTGGAATTCACCGAATCCAAGGAAAAAGAACTTTCCGAGGCCGATTGATCCGCCAGCGGTGACCCAGATGCTGATCACCGTCCGGTTCTTTGCCTCCTACGCCGACAGTCTCGGCCTCGCACAGACTGAGTTCTCGCTCGACGCGGGATCCCGGGTCAGCGATGTACTGGCATCAGTCGCACAACTGGCCGGCGCCCAGTCACTTCCGCGCAATCCCCTCGTCGCGGTCAATCACGTTTTCGCCAGCCCCGAGACCCGTCTCGACGCGGGTGACGAAGTGGCGGTGATTCCCCCGGTCGCCGGGGGTTAGATGCGAGCCGCTCTCGTCACGCATCCACTCGATGTGGGTGCGCTGCTCAACGAGGTCGCCGGCCCGCGCCATGGCGCGACGGTTCTTTTTGTGGGGACGGTACGCTCATTCAACGAAGGCCGCGAGGTGAGCGCGATTGAATACACAGCCTACGAAACCATGGCCCAACGAGAGATGTCCAGCATTCTCGCGGAAGCCGGAGAGCGCAACGACGGTGCGGTTCTGGTAGCCGAGCACCGCACGGGTATGCTCGCCGTCGGTGAAGCGAGCATCATCATCGCCGCTGCTCACGCGCGGCGCTCCTCTGCGCTGGACGCATTGCGCTACGCGATCAACGAGATCAAGAGCCGGGTCCCCATCTGGAAGCGGGAGCTCTACGTTGATGGCGGCCACTCGTGGGTGGATCCGACGGGCGTGGCGGCAACTTGACGGAGTCGTCGCGGGACCAGTTCGGCCGGCAGATCGAGTACCTGCGTATCTCGGTCACCGACAAATGCAATTTCCGCTGCCTCTATTGCATGCCGCCGGAGGGCCTGCAGTGGCTGCCACGTGCGGAGATCCTCGACTACGAGGAGATCGCCGAGATCGCGCGGCAGCTCGCGCCTCTCGGCGTGAAGCGCCTGCGGATCACAGGAGGGGAGCCCACGATTCGCCCGCGCCTCGAGATCCTCATCGCGGCGTTGAAGACCATCGACGGCATCGAGGACCTCTCGCTCTCCACCAATGGCGTTCGTCTGGCTGAGCTCGCGCCGGCGTACAGGCAAGCCGGCCTCGATCGCGTCAACATGAGCGCGGATTCGCTGCGGCCGGATCGGATCCGCAGAATCTCCCGCCGCGATTTTCAGTTCGACCCGCTTGCCGCCGCGCGAGCCGCATTGGCCGCAGGGCTCGCTCCGGTCAAAATCAATGTCGTTCTGATGCGCGGAATCAACGACGACGAGGTGGAGGACTTCGCCCGCCTGACGCTTGACGAGCCCCTCCACGTCCGGTTCATCGAGCTGATGCCGGTGGGCGGGATGCGGGAGCTGACATGGGAGCACATCGTCCCCTCCGACGAAGTCCTCGACCGTGTGAGACGACTTGGCAAGCTCGCCGCCGTCAGTGGGCCCGCACGCGGCAACGGACCGGCGGCTTACTACAGACTCGAGGGGGCCGCGGGCAGCGTCGGAGTGATCACGCCGATGACCCATACCTACTGCGGGTCATGCAACCGCGTTCGTCTCACGGCCGACGGCCGGCTGCGGACATGCCTCTTCGGCGAGCACTCCGTGAATCTTCGCGATGCTCTGCGAGCGGGCGAGCCGATGGCACCCTTGTTTCGTTCCGCGCTCGCCGAAAAGCCGCTCGAGCACCAGCTGCTGAGGATGAACACAGGTGGACTGCGCGCACTCTCCGAGGTCGGCGGCTGACGTAACGCAGTGCAGTCGCACCTATGGCTCTGTCTCTCCGGTGCGAATAACTTTCCCGCTCAACTTCACGCGATAGCAGAAACATGGTCAACAAGATTACGGTCGTGGGCGCAGGCAATGTCGGCGCTTCGACCGCGCAGCGTTTGGCGGAGAAGGAACTGGCCCGCCGCGTCATCCTCGTAGACATTCAGGAAGGGATTCCGCAGGGCAAGGGGCTGGACCAGTGGGAATCGGCGCCGATCGAGGGTTTCGACACCCGGGTATCGGGGACGGGTACCTACGAGGAGACAGCGGGGTCGGAGATCGTCATCGTGACTGCCGGCATCGCCCGAAAGCCGGGAATGTCGCGCGACGATCTGCTGAATACCAACGCGGGAATCGTGAAGCAGGTCTCGGAGAACATCCGCGACAGCTCTCCCGACGCGATCATCATCATGGTCTCCAACCCGCTCGACGTCATGGCGTACGTCGCGAAGCAGGTAACCGGCTTTCCGCGCGAGCGAGTGCTCGGCATGGCGGGAGTCCTGGACACAGCGCGATATCGTTCGTTCATCGCCGCGGCG
>JBGPLS010000092.1:0-11938 GCA_041486565.1 Gemmatimonadaceae bacterium | reverse complement strand
CGGAGGATCCATCCCGCATCTCGAACCAGCGGCGAGCTTGCTTACAGCTCGACCATTTCATCCCCGTAGGTTCCGTGTCGTTGCCGCTCGCGGCTCGCGTGCTGCGCCTCTGGCAGCTCGCCGCTGTGCCCCTCTCTGGTTTTTTTGTTCACCCGCGCTACATAGCGTCGAGTATGGCCTTGTAGCGCGGATGCTCGCGAAGGGAATCGAAGTCAGGATCGTGCTCTATCCAGTCCTTGTGCCCATAGCCCTTGTCGAGAGCGCTCTCGAGACAATTCAAGGCCTCTTCCCCCTTCCCGAGTACTGCGTACGTGCAAGAGACGTTGTACAGCGTCATGGGATCGTCGGGATCCAACGCGGCCGCGCGGCGCGCATAATCCAGCGCGCGGTCGGTCTCGCCGAGTGAAGCGAGGAGTGCGGCGGCAAGATTGTAGGCGCGGGCGTCGTCCGGGTTGAGCTCGATCCTTTCTTCCGTGAGCTTGAGCCCGCGCCGGTTCGCGGCGATCGAGTCGGCGCGCTTGCCAAGGCCCGCGTAGGCCTGCGCGAGAAAGCTCGGCGCCTGAAAATCCTCGGGGCGAAGCAGCGAGGCCCGCTCGAACAAGCGTACGGCCTCGGCAAACTTGCCCTGGGCGAGACAAGCCCTTCCATAGAAGTACGGCGCGTCGAACAGCTTTGGGTCGAGTTTCATCGCCTTCTCGAACTCCGCCTCGGCCTCCGGAAAGTTGCGGTTGAGTGAAACCGCGATCCCACGCGCGACGTGAGCCTCGGCGAGGTCGGGCTCCAGGTCGAGCGCTTTCTGGCTTGCTGCCTGTGCCTGGCGGAGATTCGATTCCCGCGCGTCGAAGTAGGTGTAAAGAAGCGAGCAACAGTCGGCAATGCCGGCATGCGCGAGCGCATAGTCCGGATCAGTATCGATGGCTCGCTTGAACATCTGCCTCGCGAACTCGAGACTCTTGCGCCGAATCTCGAAGAACTGGCGTCCACGAAGGTAGTACTCGTACGCCTTCACGTTCTCGGTGCGGGCTTTTTCGATCGCCTTCTTCTCGTCCTCGCTCAGAATGACACGCAGGGCTTTCACGATCGACTGCGAGATGTCGTCCTGGATCGCGAATACGTCCTCCATCTCGCGGTCGTAGCGCTCGGACCAGAGGTGATACCCGTCGGCGACGTTGACAAGCTGCGCCGTGATCCTGAGTCTGTTGCCCATCTTCCGCACGCTGCCCTCGAGAAACGTCGAGACCTTGAGCTTTCGCCCGATCTCGGCGATCTCCTCGTTCTTCCCCTTGAGCGCGAATGACGCAGTTCTCGAGGCGACACGCAGGGTCTGGATCTTGGAGAGCGCGTTGATGATCTCTTCCGCCATCCCGTCGGTGAAGTACTCGTTCTCCGCATCGGCGCTCATGTTGGTGAACGGCAGCACGGCGATGGACTTGGCGGCTGAGACGATCGGCTGCGGCATCGTCTCAGTGTCGGTCGGCGTCGTGACGCTGGTTGACGCCAGCGCCTGTGCGAACATTGCGCTCGTTCGAAAACGCTCCGACGGGTCGATCGAAAGCGCCCTGTTGATTGCTCTTTCCACATTCTCCGGAATGTCGCTGCGCAGCGGACGGAGCGGTTTTACGGATTCGGTAAAGCGCTTCGCCATGATCGCCTGGGCCGTCGCGCCAGTGAACGGCCGCTCTCCAACAAGCATCTCGTAGAGGACGCACGCCAGGCTGTATTGATCGCTCCGGCCGTCGAGATTCGTCTCGCCGGACGCCTGTTCGGGGCTCACGTACGCGGGAGTGCCCACCATCATTCCTGTCTGCGTCAGCATTTCGGAGCCGGAGGCGCTCACCGCCTTGGCGATGCCGAAGTCCATTACCATCGCCTCGCCTTCGTAAAGCATCACGTTTTCCGGCTTGATGTCACGGTGGACGATTTGCTGGCGATGTGCGTAGTCGAGTGCGGAGGCGATCGAGCGCGCGTGGTGAATGGCCTCCTCGATGGGGAGGAGCTGATCGCGATCGAGCCGTTCGCGAAGCGACTCGCCTTCCACGTAGGGCATCACGTAATAGAGGAAGCCGTCGGCTTCACCCGAATCGTGGAGGCCGAGGATGTGAGGGTGGTTGAGGCGGGCGGCAACCTTGATCTCGCGGAGAAAGCGGTCAGGACCGAGCGACGCGGCGAGCTCCGGGTGCAGCACCTTGAGCGCGACAAGCCGCTCGTGCTTGCAGTCCTGCGCGAGGTAAACTGTCGCCATGCCGCCGCGGCCGAGCTCGCGGTCGATGGTGTAACTTTGCGCGAGCGAGCTGCGCAACCGTTCGATCGGGAGAGGCGCCGTCACATGACCTGGAGAATGGCCCGGAAGCGGGGCGTGTCGCGGATCGAAGTGAAGTCGGAATCGTGCTCGATCCACTCGCGGTGGCCGAATCCGCGGTCAATGGACCGTTCCAGGCAGGTCAGAGCATCGTCCGATTTCCCGAGCCTGCTGTAGGTGCACGCGACATTGTAGAGCAGCATCGGGTCGTCGGGATCAATCTCCAACGAGCGGCGTGCGAACTCCAGCGCCGGCTCTTCCTCACCGAGTTTCGAATGCGTGGTGGCTGCGAGATTGCACGCTCGCGCGTCGTCGGGGTTGAGCTGCAGCCGGTCGTCAATGAGCCTCAGAACGCGACGGTTGATTGCCCGCGCTTCGTCCTGCAACCCCATCGACTCGTAGGTCGACGCGAGGAACGTGGGGGCCTGGAAGTCCTCGGGGCGCACTGCCGCGGCGCGCTCGAAGAGCCTGGCCGCCTCCGCAAATCTTCCCTGCGACTTTAATGCGCGCCCAAAGAAATACGGCGCCTCGAACAGCTTTGGATCCAGCTTCATCGCTGTCTCGAACTCCCGCTCTGCCTCCTCGAATCGTTTACTGAGCGAGACCGCGATCCCACGGGCGACGTGCGCTTCGGCGAGGCCCGGCTCGAGCTCCAGCGCCCTCTGGCTGGCGAGATCGGCGTGCCTGATGTTCGACTCGCGCGCATCGAAGTACGTGTAAAGGAGAGAACAGCAGTCAGCGACGCCGGCATGCGCCAGCGCGTAGTCGGGATCGATCTCGATCGCCTTGTTGAACATCTGCCGGGCGTACTCGAGACTCTTTCTCCGCAGCTGGTGGAAGAACTGCCGGCCTCGCAGGTAGTACTCGTACGCCTCGACATTCTCGGTGCGCGCCTTTTCGATCGCCTTCTTCTCGTCCTCGCTCAGGATGACACGGAGCGCCTTGACGATCGCCTGGGAGATGTCGTCCTGGATCGCAAATACATCCTCCATCTCGCGATCGTACCGTTCCGACCAGAGCTGGTATCCGTCGGCGACGTTCACCAGCTGCGCGGTGATGCGGAGGCGGTTGCCCATCTTGCGTACCGTACCGTCGAGCACGGTGGAGACGTGAAGCTTGCGGCCTACCTCGCCCAGGTCCTCGTTCTTGCCCTTGAGAGCGAAGGAGACGATGCGTGATGCCACTCGCAGCGACTGCACCTTCGACAGCGCGTTGATTATCTCCTCGGCCATACCGTCGGCGAAGTATTCGTTCTCCGGATCCGCGCTCGCATTGACGAACGGCAGAACCGCGACCGACTTCGCTGCCGACACCGCCTGCTGCGGAATCGTCTGGGTGTCGGTCGGGGTGGAGAGTGAGCTCGACGAAAGCGCCTGAGCGAAGAGCGCGGCGGTCCTGTACCGGGCGGACGCGTCGGTTGCCATCGCCTTGGTCACCGCCCGCTCGACGCTCTCGGGAATGCTGGCGCGAATCGAGCGAAGGGGTTTGGCAGTCTCCGTGAATCGCTTTGCCATCACCGCCTGCGCAGTCGGTCCGGTGAACGCCCGCTCGCCGCTCAACATCTCGTAAAGAACGCAGGCCAGACTGTACTGATCGCTGCGGCCGTCGAGATTTGCTTCCCCGGCCGCCTGCTCGGGACTCACATAGGCAGGAGTTCCAACCATCATTCCCGTCTGCGTGAGAGTTTCGTTGCCGGCCTCACTCACCGCTTTCGCGATCCCGAAGTCCATTACCATCGCTTCGCCCTCGTACAGCATCACGTTCTCGGGCTTAATGTCGCGATGGACGATCTGCTGGCGATGTGCGTAGTCGAGCGCGGAGGCGATCGCGCGCGCGTGATGGACCGCTTCCTCGATGGGAAGCTGATGCTCGCGGTCGAGCCGTTCTCTCAGCGACTCACCTTCGACGTACGGCATCACGTAATACAGAAAGCCATCCGCTTCGCCCGAATCGTGGAGTCCGAGGATGTGCGGATGGTTGAGCCGGGCCGCGAGCTTTATCTCTCGGAGAAAGCGGTCGGGGCCGAGTGATGCGGCGAGCTCGGGATGCAGCACCTTGAGCGCGACCAGCCGCTCGTGCTTCCCATCCTGCGCGAGATACACCGTCGCCATCCCGCCTCGCCCGAGCTCGCGGTCGATGGTGTAGGAATGCGCGAGCGCATCCCGCAGTCGCTCGATCGGCAGAGCCATCGTCACATCACCTGAAGCAGCGCCTGATACCGCGGCAATTGCCTGATCGAATCCAGATCGGGATCGTGCTCCATCCATTCCCTGTGCGCGTATCCGGCGTCCACCGCGCGCTCAAGGGCGGCGACGGCTTCTTCGGGCTTCCCGAGGGAGCCGTAGGAGCAGGCGATGTTGTACAGGACCGCTGCGTCGTCCGGATCAACGGCGAGCGCGCGACCGACATAATCGATTGCCTTCTCCGGCTCACCGAGCGACGCCAGCGCACCAGCTCCGATTATCAAGGCGCGCGCGTCGTCAGGGTTCAGCTCGAGCCGCTCGTCGATGATCTGCACGGCGTGCCGGTAAGCGTTCTTGCAGTCCGCGTCGTTGCCAAATGATTTGTAGGCCTGGGCGAGGAAATACACGGACTGGAAATCCTCATGCCGAAGCGTGGATGCGCGCTCGAAGAGCTTCGCCGCCTCGAGCGGTTGTCCCTGCGACAGCCGGGCTCGGCCAAAGAAGTACGGCGCCTCGAACAGCTTGGGATCGAGCCGCATCGCCGCCTCGAACTCACGCTCAGCTTCGTCGAATCGCTTGCTCAGCGACACGGCGAGACCACGTGCCACGTGCGCCTCCGCCAGGTTCGGCTCGAGCTCCAACGCCCTCATGCTCGCAATGTCCGCCTGTTTCAGGTTCAGCTCGCGCGCGTCGAAATACATGTAGAGCACGGAACAACAGTCGGCCACGCCGGAGTAGGCGAGAGCGTATTCCGGATCTATCTCGATTGCGCGATTGAACATCTGCCGGGCGTACTCGAGACTCTTTCGGCGAAGCTGGTGGAAGAACTGGCGGCCGCGCAGGTAGTACTCGTACGCCTGGACGTTCACCGTCCGCGCCTTTTCGATCGCCTTCTTCTCGTCTTCGCTCAGGATCACCCTCAGCGCCTTGACGATCGCCTGCGAGATGTCGTCCTGAATCGCGAACACGTCCTCCATCTCGCGATCGTACCGGTCGGACCAGAGCTGGTAACCGTCAGCGACGTTGACGAGCTGAGCGGTGATGCGAAGACGGTTGCCCATTCGTCGCACGCTGCCGTCGAGCACGGTGGACACGTGAAGCTTGCGCCCGACATCGGCGAGATCCTCGTTCTTTCCCTTGAGGGCGAACGAAACCGTGCGCGATGCGACGCGCAGCGACTGGATCTTCGACAGTGCGTTGATGATCTCCTCCGCCATTCCGTCGGCGAAGTATTCGTTCTCCGGGTCGGTACTCATGTTGGAAAAGGGAAGGACCGCCACCGATTTCGCCGACGAGACTGTCTGCTGAGGAAGAGTCTGTGTGTCGGTGGGCGTCGCCAGACTTCCCGACGCGAGCGCCTGCGCGAACTGCGCCGCCGACTTGTACCGCGCGCTGGCGTCCGTTGACATCGCTCTCGTGACCGCTCGCTCAACCGACTCTGGAATGCTGCCGCGCAGCGACCGGAGCGGTTTCACTGTGTCAGTGAATCGCTTCGCCATCACCGCCTGCGCCGTCGGGCCGCTAAAAGCCCGCTCGCCGGTCAGCATCTCATAGAGAACGCACGCCAGACTGTACTGATCGCTGCGCCCGTCGAGATTCGTTTCGCCCGCCGCCTGCTCCGGACTCACGTACGCCGGAGTGCCGACCATCATGCCCGTCTGTGTCAGGGTATCGGCGCCGGCCGCGCTGACCGCTTTCGCGATTCCGAAATCCATCACCATCGCCTCGCCCTCGTAGAGCATGAGGTTCTCGGGCTTGATGTCGCGGTGGACGATGTTCTGGCGATGCGCGTAGTCGAGCGCCGACGCGATCGACCGCGCGTGATGAACCGCTTCGTCTATCGGAAGCTGGCGCTCGCGGTCGAGGCGCTCCCTCAGCGACTCTCCCTCGACGTAGGGCATCACATAGTATAGAAAGCCGTCCGCCTCACCGGAGTCGTGGAGCGGAAGGATATGGGGATGGTTGAGACGGGCGGCGAGCTTGATCTCGCGCAGAAAGCGCTCGGGTCCGAGCGTCGCGGCGAGGTCGGGGTGCAGGACTTTCAGCGCGACAAGTCGCTCGTGCTTGCAGTCCTGGGCGAGATATACCGTGGCCATACCGCCGCGGCCAAGCTCGCGGTCGATCGTGTAAGTCTGGGAGAGCGCGGACCGGAGTCGCTCGAGCGGAGGATTCATTTCGCGGTCACATTGCGCGGACGATTGCCTGGAAGCGCGGATTGCTTCGCAGGGGATCGAGGTCCTTGTCGTGCTCGATCCACGTCCGGTCGCCCCATCCCTTGTCAACCGCGCGCTCGAGCGCGACGAGTGATTCATCCAGCCGGCCGAGTACTGCGTAGTTGCATGCGACGTTGTAGAGCAGCATTGGATCCTCGGGGTCGATCTCCATCGCGCGCGTCGCAAATTCCATCGACCGATCGGTATCGTTCAGCACCGCGTACGATACCGCCCCGAGAATACAGGCACGCTGGTCGTCGGGATTCAGCTCGAGATGTTGCTCGAGAAGCTTTACTTCCCGCCGCCGCGCGTCCAGCATCTCGTCCGTTCTCCCTTGGGCGTCGAGTGCCTGCGCGAGAAAGTGCTGCGGCTGATAATCCTCCGGCCGAAGAGCCGCCGCCCGCTCGAGAAGTTTTACGGCTTCGTCATACCGGCCCTGCGACAGCCGCGCGCGCCCGAACCAGTACACGGCCTCGTATTGCTTCGGATCGAGTCGCATCGCGGTCTCGAATTCCGTTTCCGCCTCGTCGAACCGCTTGCTCAGCGATACTGCGAGACCGCGCGCCACGTGCGCCTCCGCGAGCTCCGGCTCGAGCTCGAGCGCCTTGCTGCTCGCGGCGTCCGCCTGCCTCAGATTGAACTCGCGCGCGTCGAAGTACGTGTAAAGCAGCGAGCAGCAGTCCGACACTCCCGCGTACGCGCGGGCGTACTCGGGGTCAATCTCGATCGCCTTGTTGAACATCTGCCTGGCGTACTCGAGACTCTTGCGGCGAATATGGTGGAAATACTGCCGTCCCCTCAGGTAGTAGTCGTAAGCTTGAAGGTTTACCGCCCGCGCCTTCTCGATCTGTTTCTTCTCGCCTTCGCTCAGGATGACGCGCAGCGCCTTGACGATCGCCTGCGAGATATCGTCCTGGATGGCGAACACGTCTTCCATCTCGCGGTCGTAGCGCTCCGACCAGAGGTGGTAGCCGTCGGCGACGTTGACGAGCTGCGCCGTGATGCGAAGCCGGTTGCCCATCTTCCGCACGCTGCCCTCGAGGACGGTGGACACCTTGAGCTTGCGCCCGATCTCGCCGATGTCCTCGTTCTTCCCCTTGAATGCGAATGACGAAGTGCGCGACGCGACGCGCAGCGACTGGATCTTGGTCAGCGCGTTGATGATCTCTTCGGCCATCCCGTCGGTGAAGTATTCGTTCTCGGGATCGGCGCTCATGTTGGCGAACGGAAGCACGGCGACTGATTTCGCCGCCGACACCGCCGGCTGCGGCATTGTCTGCGTGTCGGTCGGCGTCGTGAGCCCGGATGCGAGCGCCTGGGCGAACATCGCCGCAGTGGGGAAGCGCGACCCTGCGTCGGTTGACATCGCACGACTCACGGCACGTTCGACGTACTCTGGGATCGTATCGCGGACGGTGCGCAGCGGCCTTACAGTCTCGGTGAATCGCTTGGCGAGCACCGCCTGCGCCGTCGCCCCGGTGAATGGGCGCTCTCCACTGAGCATCTCGTACAGAACGCATGCAAGGCTGTATTGGTCGCTTCGGCCGTCGAGGTTCGTTTCCCCCGCCGCCTGCTCCGGGCTGACGTACGCGGGGGTGCCCACCATCATGCCGGTCTGAGTCAGCGTTTCTCCCCCGGCGGAGCTCACCGCTTTGGCGATGCCGAAGTCCATGACCATCGCTTCGCCTTCGTAGACCATCACGTTCTCTGGCTTGATGTCACGGTGGACGATGTTCTGCCGGTGAGCATAGTCGAGGGCGGAAGCGATCGAGCGCGTGTGATGGAGCGCTTCCTCGACGGGAAGGTGCTGTTCCCGGTCGAGGCGCTCGCGCAGTGACTCACCCTCGACGTATGGCATCACGTAATAGAGAAAGCCGTCAGCCGCGCCGGAGTCGAAGAGCGGCAGGATGTGGGGATGGTTGAGCCGGGCGGCGAGCTTGATCTCGCGCAGAAAGCGATCGGGGCCGAGTGAGGCCGCGAGATCGGGATGGAGGACCTTGAGGGCGACGACGCGGTCGTGCTTGCAGTCCTGCGCAAGATAGACCGTTGCCATCCCGCCGCGCCCCAGCTCGCGGTCGATTGTATAGGAGCCAGCGAGTGAGTCGCGAAGTCTTTGAACTGGAAGTTGCAAGCTCTGAAACCGGGTTAACGCCTGGGGGGGGCTTGGAACGCTACCGCTGGTTGACGTTGAGCAAGCTATCCGGCGTCACCTTCCGGTCAAGGAGCGGAGTTGAGGTCGCGAACGCCGCAGAACATACGGCGCTTGTTGCGAGTGACAGGTCATTGCCGCCGACATGATCAGCAGTCCCGTCGGTAAACAGATGTACAGGGGCCATCGAGCGAGAAAACCCCTTATGAAATCAACATCACAAATGTAAAAGGTAACAACCTGTGCTTGCGGGCAAACAGGCGCCGATATATAGTCCCCCATTGAAGCTGACCGCACATGTGTTGCGCGGCGGCTTCGACAACTCATTTCTCCTTCCGAAAACGGCAAACCGGTCGCGAGGCCGGGCACGCAAAGTTGGACTTCTCTCGGAGAAGCGTCCAGCTACCGAAGAGGAGCGACACCGGCTCGTGAAGCCGGGACTTGCTGCAAATCGGGGGTGTGCAATGCGTCTCGTGCCTTCGCTCAATTTCTCATATCCATACCTGAAGTCGGTATCGATAGCGGCTGGCGCCGCGGCTGCTGCTGGACTCTTGGTGCTCGGCGCGTGTTCTGATTCTGTTACATCGAAGATCGCGGCGCCGAAGGATCTCACACCGCGCTTCGGCATCGTTGGGGATCAGGCCCACATTGTCCAAGTCTGCGTCGACCCAGGCAGCTCGGCGGGGACGTACAAATTTGTGGTGGCGAGAATGGACTCGACTAAATGGCCCTATCCAATGTACGAGTCCCAAAACTCGGACGACTTGCCTCATGGAGCCGCTTTTCACCTTACCGGCGATGGCCCTTTCCGCTCCAGCGTTGACAACGATGTGATAACGTCGCCGGTATTTCTGACGAAGGGAGCGTCGGTTGTTTGTGCCGACGTGTTCGTCCGAGCCACTACGACTGTCCCGGTTGCCAATGGCGGCAACCGGCTGTGGTCGCAGTCCGGCAGGACCGTCAATCCACCTGGATCGGTGAATATCCACCCCGAGATTCCGGCCGGCTTTTCTTATACGGTGAGTTGTCACAACGACGATCTTGGGAATCCGCAGGATACCGCAACTATACAGGCTAACGCTACTGCGACTACCGGACTGCCGCCCGTTTGCACCAACACTAGTTCGATCGGGACCATCATAAATATGCACTCGTCGGCGAACGTGTTTCACGGCTCGACCTTAACCTACACGTTCACCGCCCCAACCATTACGTCGTGCATACTCGGATATCCGAGCGATACGCCACCGTTCAATTCCGTTAACCGGGGGCGAGTCGTTTTCAATGAGAGCTCAGTGCTCGACAGGGTCACTACCAGCGGGGACGAGCTCCGGCTCTGGGCAGTTGACGAGCACGCGACCACGCTCGGTGTAAACAAGGTCTCCGTGAAGGCGGGGTCCCCAGCCTTCACGACGATTACGAATTATCCCCTCTTTACCCCGCAAGTCGGGGCCATAGGCGCGCAGCCCAACCCGAATGTCGGCACGACCGATTTGTCGGGCGATCAAAGAGGGACTGATGGGTTCGACAGGCCACTCTGGCCCTCGCTCTTCATTACCGATATCACCGCGGATCCCAATAGCAAGGCAGGCGATTGGCAGTACGGGGCCCCCAACGGCGCGACACCGCCAAACGCAATATACGGAACGTGGAAGGCAGCCGCGGTATTCATCGACAAGACGAAGAACCCCCCCACGAGAACGGTCACGCCAGGCGCCGATCCGACGAAAAACCACCTGAACGTCGGTGTTCCCGCGGTTCCTGGTCCGGCTGCGGTGCCGGCAGGGGTCCAGGATCTGGGCTACACTGCCGAAGTCGTGTGGAACCTGAGCGCTCTCACGGTGGGTGGGAACCCGCTGATCGCGGGCCACAGCTATCGCCTGCAGTTCATGGTGCACGACGGCGATCAGAACAAGACCGGCGGCGACGTCGGCCAGGCCTGTGTCACCCTGAACAATTAGGCTGACTCAGAAACGAACCGCGCTTCGCTCAATGTGAAGCGCTCGAGGCGGGGACTTCCTTTCCGGAAGTCCCCGCTTCCTTTTGGGCTCTAGAGTCCCAACCAGCGCGCTATGATGTTCCGCTGAATCTCCGAAGTGCCGGAATAGATCGTGCTCGCGACGGCATCGCGCAACGCCCGCTCGGCTTCGTGCCCTTCCACTATCCCCGCCTCGGCGAACATCCGCACCGCCGCGTGCGCCGCCGCGATCAGCGACTCGCTGACGAACAGCTTGGTAATGGAAGCATCAATCGCGATGTCGCGCGCGCACCCGAGACGCGACGCGGCCCGGTTCACAAGCAGACGCGCGGCCTCGAGAGCGGGTCAGTTTACGGCGTCAGGTTACCTTTTTCGAGACGCTGTTAAGCGAACGTTAATCCGAAGCCGTACTTGAAAAGCGGATCGTAATTTTTGTCGCCTACGTTGATCGGAATCTGCGCCATGGACCGGGGCCACGAAAAGGATAGTTTGCCCGTTGGTTTGTAATCACCGAAGAGCACATCCGTCACACCTTGCCCTTCCGTCCCCGGCAACCAGGCTGCAACAAAAGCATCGCAGCGTCCCAGCGCGTCGTTGATGATCATCGGG
The DNA here is from genome assembly GCA_041486565.1 of Gemmatimonadaceae bacterium. Lineage (GTDB taxonomy): Bacteria > Gemmatimonadota > Gemmatimonadetes > Gemmatimonadales > Gemmatimonadaceae > UBA4720. The sequence goes on along the minus strand of JBGPLS010000092.1, from coordinate 507 downwards.
CGTCCAGAAAAGAGCACAACGACAACGGGGATGCCCGCCTGCTTCATGTTGTTGATCGCCGTCACGTCTTCCGCGGCGAGCGCGAGGTCGTCCCTGTCGCCCACGCCTTCGGCGTATGGTGTTTCGCCGATCACGACGATGCCGACATCCGCGCCGGCGGCGCCACTACCATCTTTCGAAAACGTGACCTTCGTCGCCTGTGAAACCGTCTTTTGAATGGCCTTGAGAATGGTTGTCCCGCCCGGCGTAACCTCACCGCTCTTGCCTTGCCACTCGATAGTCCAGCCGCCGCATTGGTTGCCGATATCGTCGGCGCTTTTGCCTCCGACATGAATGCGCGCAAGTTTCTTCGACAAAGGCAGAGTTCGCTTCTCATTCTTGAGCAGCACCAATGATTGGCGCACGCATTCGCGCGCGACCTGCCGATGTTTGGCCGAGCCAAAGGTCTTGTGCAAACGCCGGTCAGCCAGCGGAGATCGGCTCTTGTTCATCAATCCCATGGCGAAT
>JBGPLS010000091.1:0-12188 GCA_041486565.1 Gemmatimonadaceae bacterium | reverse complement strand
GTCGTGATGTCGTTGCTCCCTTTCTCGGCGCCGATCATCATGCCGTTGCGGCTGGCGCTCGGCAGCGTGCCGTGGTACGAGCTGGCGGGTGCGCTCCTCGGCCTGGTGCTGGCCTGCATCGCCGCGGTGTGGGTCGCCGCGCGGATCTACCGCGTTGGACTCCTGATGTACGGAAAGCGCCCCACTCTGAAAGAGATGGGGCGCTGGATCAGCTATTCACATTGATCAACTGCCACTGCGGACTGCGGACCAACTACGGATTGCGGACTAACTGCGGACTAACTGCGGACTAACTGCGGACTACGAACTGACTGCGAACTGCGGATTGACCGCGTCGCAGTATTTGTCGAATGCTGCGACCATTTCCTCGGCGATCTCGTTGGCAGTGCGGCCTTCGATGTTGTGACGCTCGAGCATGAACACCAGGCGTCCATCCTTCAGCAGCGCGATCTGCGGTGAGGAAGGCGGATATCCGGTGAAGTAGCTGCGGGCGCGCTGAACGGCGGCCGCATCCTGGCCGGCGAAGACGGTTGTCAGCGCCCTGGGCTTCACCGCATGCTCCAGCGCCTTTGCGACTGCGGGTCGCGCGTTGCGCGCCGCGCAGCCGCAGACCGAGTTCACGACGACGAGCGTCGTCCCCTTCGTGTCCTTCAGCTTCGCGTCCACCTCGTCGGGGGTCCGCATCTCCTGAACGCCGAGGCGGGTCAGCTCCTGCCGCATCGGCGTGACAATTCTCTCATCGTACATCTATGTTCGCTCCAGGGGTGATTGTCCTCTACTCTCTCGAATAATAAGCGATCGGTTGCGCGGGTGCTCGCAGCGAAGATCAACCAACCCCATCCAGTTGCGCGTCGTGGGTTTCCAGTTTTCAGTTGACCAGTGTTACCGTGTCTTTAACCACGGAAAAACGGACGACGGATCAACGGGAGACTCACAACGCGCTACCGGATGGGTCCGACTCTCTGTGACACCGGATTCCCGGAATCCTCAGGCTCGATCAAGCAGACCCACTGGTCCTCCGGCGGTCGAGGATTGCTTCCCCCGGAATCCCGGCGCGAACCGTGCCGGCGCTCCACGCCGCGTGCTCGCGCTTGAGGAGCTGGTAGCGGACGAGCTTGACGGTGAGTGCGAGAATCAGCGCGAAGAGCGAGATCACGATGACGTGTCGGACGAGAATGGTCGCCGTGATGCCCGGCCAGTCGCCGAGAGTCGCCGCGCCGGTGCCGAGGGGCTCCCGGTGCGCTGCAATGAGTCCGAGACTGACGATGCTCTCGAATCCCGACTCGAGCGCCGCGAATGCGGGCACGCGCCAGCTCCACTGTCGCAGGGGGAAGCGGCTCAGGTGGACCGTCGCCATGATGAGAACGAAGATCGCGCCGAGGAGGAACATCACGCCGAGGTAGAGTCCACTGGCGTGTGTGAGGACGACGGCGCGGAAGAGGCGAACGACGACGCCGGTGACGAGGGCCATCTCGAGAACGGACCTGGCGAGCTTGCCGAAGGCGGGCGGCTCTCGCACTCTGAATTCCGAGGCCAGCCGCCGCCTCAGTCGCTCGCTGTTCTGGCGCGCGATGAAGTCTGCCATTCGAATTCAATGTAATGCTGATACAGCACTGCGCCACGACAGGATCGACGCGTGGCCGCCAAATCGTTACCTGGCCAACACGACACGCGTCGTTCTCTTGCAATGCACCAAAGACTACGCATCGCCGCGATGATCGCGGCCGCGCCGATCCTGGCTTTCGGCATCGTGGCATTCCCGGCTGGTCAGCAGGCAGGCTGCGTCCGCAGCGTACCGGGAAGCAACTACAATCAGCGGCTTTTCCGCTCGCTGATGCGCAGATCGGACAGGATCGCGGCGCGTTTTCTCGCCGTGTACAACGTCCCGCGCGTCCGGATGTTCGACGTCCGTCCCGTCACCGACCCCGTGGTGTGCCACCGCGCGGCATTGGCGTACGGCAAGGTGATCCGCGAAAACGATCCCGATCGCAAGGTCCACATCCTCCGCGTCGGCAACCGCTACATCGTGATGGACCCCGACTACGTAGTTGACAACCGCCACCGCGCCGTGACCTTCGATTCGACACTCACGAAGCCAGTGGCGCTGGTCGCCGAATAAATCCGGCAGCGGTCAGCTGCGGGTCACTGAATCCAGTGCCCGATCCGTTTCCAGCGAATGTCGGTGATGAACGGCAGCGGTCGATCGCTGTCGTCGGCGTTGTAGGAGTAGTACACGAACATCGGCCTGCCGCGGATGTTCTCGCGAGGGACGAAGCTCCAGTAGCGACTATCCTTCGAGTTGTAGCGGCTGTCCCCCATCATGAAGAAGTGATCCGGCGGGACGACGATCGGTCCCCAGTTGTCGTGCGTCGGCTGGGCCGGCGCGGGTCCGAAGCGCGATGACTTCAGACCAACGCGCTTCTGCCAGTCGAACAGCGGATCCACCGAGTCCATGGCTCCTTCCGGCTTGCTCGTTGCGTATCCCTGCCGTTGCGCGATTCCGTTCAGGTACAGGACACTATTCCTCATGTAGAGCGTGTCCCCGGGAGCTCCGATCAGCCGCTTCACGAGCGTGGGATTCGGATCTTCCGGCTGGTCGATCTGCGTCGGCGACCTGAACACCACGACGTCCCCGTGCTTTGGCTCGGTGATCCCCGGAATGTTCTTGTTCGTGAACGGAATGTGGGGACCGTAGACGAGCTTGTTGACGAAGAGCCAGTCCCCGACGAGGAGCGTCGGGATCATGCTGCCCGAGGGAATCCGGTATGCCTCGAGGAAGAATGCGCGGAGGAAGATGAAGAAAATGAGGGCGCTCGCCAGCGCCTTGAAGTTCTCCCAGAATCGGCGCAGCGCGCTGCGCTGCGAAAAGGGGCGCGCCTTTTCAGCGCGCCCCTTCTTCGACGCGACTGCCAACTTCTACTTCAGGTGCTTGTTCACGAGTCGCGTCATCTCGAACATGGAGACCTGTTTGAGTCCGTTGAACACGGGACGGAGGTTGTCGTCGGCGTTGATCATGCGACGGTTCTTCGAATCCTGAAGACCCCTGCGGCGAATGTAGGCCCACAGTTTCTTCGTCACTTCGGTGCGAGGAAGTGGGGCGCTTCCCACCACGGGGGCGAGCTGCGCGCTCGGCGTCATCGGCTTCATGAACGCGGCGCTGGGCACACGCTTCGTTCCAGATTTCTTCTTGGCGGATTTCTTCGCTGAAGACTTCTTCGCGGTTCGCTTCCTGGCCGCTGGTTTCCTTTTCGCCGAGCTCTTCTTCTTCGCTTTTGCCATCGCTTCTCCTGGTGATTGATCGGGCGGCAAACGGGGCGACGCCGGTGCGCGTCTCGCGAGCAAGATAGAGCAGCAATTTGCGTGCGCAAGAGGGAAAAAACCGGGTTTTACGAGAGAAGAAGCTCCATCATCCTCACGTCGTACGGGTCGGGAGTGTCGTCGTCGTCCGCTACCTCGTAGTTCTTCTGCGGCGTCTCCAGTATCAGGGGGACCCCGTTCGTGCGCCCGTCGCTCATCAGCCAGTGGAACGGCTCTTCGCCGATGTGCCCCTCTCCGATGAGGGCGTGCCTGTCCTTGTTGGATCCCAGCTCGGTAGCGCTGTCGTTGAGATGAAAGAACGACGGAGGCTCGCCCGTCTTCTCCTCGAACTCGTCGATCACCGCCGTCAAGGCCTTCTTCGATTTCGCCATGTCGTACCCCGAAGCAAAGAGGTGACAGGTATCGAGTCCGTAGCCGGTACGGGGACGGAGCGCACGAGGGACGTCCGACAGAATCTCCGCGATTTCCTCGGCGGTCCTTCCCATGGTGCGGCCTGCTCCGGCGGTGTTCTCGATCAGGAGGCGCGTGTTCGACTCGACCGTCTCGAGCGCCGTTACGATGGCCTTCGCGATGCGCTTTGCCGAGGCGGAGCGTTCGCTCGACCCCGCCGATCCGGGGTGAAAGCAGACCGACCCCACCCCCAGCGCGCTCGATCGCTCGAGCTCCTTCGTCAGACCGGCGCTCGCCCTCGCCCACTTGTCGTCTTCGGGAGTGGCGACGCTCAATACGTACGCAGCGTGGACGACGACCGCGCGCGGCTCGATCCTCGACGCCGACAGAGCCTCCTTGAATCGCGCGACACGCTCCGGCTTGATCGACTGCTTGTCACCGTAGAACCTCGGGATGGCGGTGAAGAGCTGCATGGCCGTCATCCCCGCGTTGGCCGCGCGTCTGACGGCCATGTGTATCCCGCCGTTGTTGATCGTGTGTGCGCCAAGGAGCCTGGTCATGCGAGGGAAGCGGAGCAGGAACCGTGCTTGACGAAAACCACAAGGGCCAGCGCAATCGCGCCGGCCCTCGAGGAAAGCTGCACGGCTACGGGTGAATCATTATCCCGAACGATATCGGGATCATGTTCGCGTTCGTTTCGCCTTTCGCTTCGTCCTTCGCGAAGATGTGGTGGAATCTCGCCTCGGCGAATGCGCTGAATCCGCTCAGCGGAACGGAAAGTCCCCCGCCACCGTTGATACCCAACTTGTTTCGCGTGTTGTCGTTGCCGCCGCAGCCATCGCAGGTCGCGTGGTAGTATCCGCCGCCCCCGATCAGATAAGGTCTTACCGTCGGCGCCTCCATCGGGAACATCCACACCAGGTTGAGTGTGGCGGCGAGGATGTTGAGCTTGGAGTCACTGGTACCCTTGGCCCCGAAGCGATGGTAGACGACATCGCCGCGCACTCCGACCGGGTACGCTGGTGAGCTCCACTCCAGGAGGCCACCAGCATGCCATCCCGTGTCCGCGTTGTCACCGAAATCGCCGGTCGGAATTGACGCTCCCGCGACTACCCCGATTGCGATGGGATTCGCCTGTGCCTGCAGGGCACTCACGCCAAGCGTCGACGCAAGCGCCACCACTCCAATCAATGACCATCCGCTCGTACGTTTCATTTTCTCCCTCTGTTCTGTGGTTGAGACACCGTTCGCGAAAGCGCACGGACTTGCTTCTGGATCACGTTTTGCCACCGCGGTGCGAAACTAAAAAATCCGACGCAAAGCGCAACGGTCAGCTCTGTGAAATCACAGCCTGCCCATAAGAGCAAGCAAGTTATGGAAGAGAAAAAAAGTGATGTTGATAATTTGATGGGAGTCAACTGAGACTCAGCGCCAGACCCCCTCGTGGTACGCCGTTCGTGTCGCGCTGATCCGCGGATCAGCCGCGTGGTCGCTCCACCAAAGCCGCACCGTGTCGCCACGCAGCTCGACTGTCGGCTGCTTCGCGCGCTCATTGTCACTCGAGACGATCTCGCGGTGCTCGAAGATGTGGCCCATCGTTCGCGACAGAGCGATCCCGACGCTCGGCTCGGCGCTGTTTGGATCCTCGTACGCGACCGCGACCCGATCGCCCGACGCCGCGACGCTGACGAATGCCGGATTGTCGCCGAAAACTATCGGCACCGATGCATGGAATGTCCTGCCACCATCCATCGAATGAACGAAGAGGATTCCGCTGCCCGATCGCGGCTCAACAAAGTACGCGACATGCACGTAGCCGCTCGCGGAATCGGCGGCGACTGCGGGCGCCGGACGCGCGCAGCCGCGGACACTCGCGTCGGTCGAGTCGGCGATGACCGGCGTCGTCCAGCTCTTTCCGCCATCGGTTGATCGCGAAACAACGAGCGCCGCGCTGCTGTCCCGTCTCACCGACCACCAGGCGGCGAACATCGTCGCCCCCATGCGGACTGCACGAACCGAGACGGGACATTCTACACCGGTTGGCTGCACAGCGCCGAGAGAAATCGCGCGAGGCAGGGGCGGCGCGGCGTAGCTCACGTCCTTCCACTCGACATGCTCGCCCGCGCAGCTCATCCCCATCGCCATGAGGAGCGTCGTCAGCAACACTTTCAAAGATCGGTTTGCAGTAGCTGGCAGCACGGTATCAATTCGAATGGAGTAGCGCAGTTTTTCGCTAGCGGCTGGTCGCTGTGCCTCTGGCAGCGCGCAGCTGTGTCTCTCTCTGTTGACCTTCGCTCAAAGCTCGGTGGCAGGGTATCTTTGAACTCCGAAACAGACACGCTCAATAGGACTAAGCATGGCCGCATCCACCCTTCGCCCTGCCGCTCCGGTCACTGAATCAGGCCCCGTGGAAGCTACCGCGTCGGCCGCGTTTGCACCGGCGAGCACCCAGCCAACTCCGGCCTCTGGCTTCAACGGCAACCGCCGCGTGCCGCAGCCGCAGAACGAGCCCGTAAAAAGCTACGCACCGGGAAGCGCCGAGCGTGCCGCGCTCAAGGAGCGCCTCGGCGTGATGGCGAAGGAGCGGATTGACGTTCCGCTCATCATCGGCGGCCGCGAGATCCGCACCGGCGACGTCGCCGAGTCGGTGATGCCGCACAACCACGCCCACGTCCTCGCCGACTGGCACCGCGCGCAGCCCGCACACCTGGATCTGGCGATCGAAGCATCGCGCGCGGCGGCGCGCGACTGGGCGAACTGGACGTGGGAGGATCGCGCCGCCGTCTTCCTCAAGGCAGCCGAGCTTCTCACTACGAGCTGGCGCTCGACGCTCAACGCCGCGACCATGCTCGGCCAGTCGAAAACCGCGTTCCAGGCCGAGATCGACGCCGCCTGCGAGCTGATCGACTTCTGGCGCTTCAATCCCCACTACGCGCAGCAGCTCTACGATCAGCAGCCGCTGAGCGATCACTCGATGTGGAACCAGCTCGATTACCGTCCGCTCGAGGGGTTCGTCTACGCGGTGACTCCGTTCAACTTCACGTCGATCGCCGGAAATCTTCCAACCGCGCCCGCCCTCATGGGCAACACGGTGATCTGGAAGCCGGCGTCGAGCGCGATCCTCAGCGGGTACTACATCATGCGGCTGCTCGAGGACGCCGGACTTCCGCCCGGAGTGATCAACTTCGTCCCCGGCGACGCGGCGATGATCTCCGACAAGCTGCTCGCCCACCACGATCTCGCCGGCGTTCACTACACCGGCAGCACCGGTGTCTTCAACAACATGTGGAAGACTATCGGCGCCAGCATGTCGCGCTACAGGTCGTATCCGCGGATCGTCGGTGAGACCGGCGGCAAGGATTTCATCGTCGCCCACGCCTCTGCCGATCCGGTTGCTCTCTCCGTCGCCATCGCCCGTGGCGGGTTCGAGTACCAGGGACAGAAGTGCTCGGCGGCGAGCCGCGTCTACGTGCCCGAGTCGCTGTGGGACGAAGTGCGCGACCGCACCGTCGCCATCATGCAGGAGATCCGGATGGGCGATCCGATGGACTTCCGCAATTTCATGGGCGCGGTGATAGACAAGCGCGCCTTCGACAAGATCAGCGAGTACGTCGAGCACGGCCGGGCCAATGCGCGCATCATCTCGGGCGGCGGCGTTCGCGGCGAAGAGGGCTACTTCGTCGAGCCGACTCTCATCGAGACGCACGATCCGGCCTACAAGCTCCTCTGCGAGGAGGTTTTCGGGCCGGTCGTCACCGCCCACGTCTACTCCGACGCGAAATGGGAGGAGACGCTGGCGCTCGTCGACGCAACGTCTCCATACGCTCTCACCGGCGCGATCTTCGCCCGCGACCGAGGCGCCATCAGAACGGCAGCGCTCGCCCTCAGAAACGCCGCCGGGAATTTCTACATCAACGACAAGCCGACCGGCGCGGTGGTGGGGCAGCAGCCGTTCGGCGGCGCGCGCGGCTCGGGGACCAACGACAAAGCGGGGTCAATCCTGAACCTCGTCCGCTGGGTGAGCGGGCGGAACATCAAGGAGACTTTCTCGCCGCCCCTCGACTACAAGTATCCCTTCATGGCGGAGGAATAGGGCGGCGAAGCTACTGCGGGCTACGGACCAACTACCATTGCGGACTTCGAACTAATTGCGGCAGTTGGTCCGCAGTCCGAAGTTTTCGACTACTCGTAAAGATCCTCGGGATCCACCGCGGCGAGCTCAACCAGAAATCCCCCGATCCGCTCAGCTACAGCATCGAGAAATCTCTCCCCCTTCTTCTCGGCCGCGGCAGCGGGATTCCCAACACCGGTATCGTCGGTTACGCGGGGCCAGTGGCGTGGCGCCCATGCCCACCCCTCTCGTATCCCCTTCAGCCTGAAGCTGCGCGCCCGTCCCTCGCCTGCCTCGGACAACGGCAGCAAGAGATCCGGCGCGATATGCATCATCGCGCTCGTCTCGAGCTCGCCCGCATGATCTCCCGGCTCGTCGAAGAACGGCTTTGGATCGACGCAATTCCACCAGTTGATCGTGCAGACGAAGACCCCGCACTTCGGCTGCAGCTCGCGGATCATCTGACGAAAATCATTTCCGCCATGTCCGTTGAGAACGACGAGCTTCTTGATTCCCTGGCCCTCGAGCGAATGCGCGACGTCAGCGAGGACCGCCGCCTGAGTGCTCGGGTTCATGTTGATGCAGAGCCTGATGTCGAGCTGGCCGGTGTTGACGCCGAATGGGACGGCCGGCAGCACAATCACCTTCGCGCCTGCACTCCACGCCAGCCGCGCGGCTTCCTCCGCTATGTGCGCCACTTCGTAATTGTCAGTCCCGTAAGGAAGATGAAAGTTGTGCGCTTCGGTAGCGCCCCACGGGAGCACGGCGACGTCGTGCGCGGTCTCGCGCACCGCCTTCCATGTCACCTCACTCAGTAGATACGGCTTACCGGCCATGGTGCGATCGGGAAAGGGGTCAGTGCGCGCCGGAAACGATCGAAGGGCCGCTTCGTAAGGATTTACAGCAGCGCCGTGAGATGTAAGATATCTGCGGCGGGAACCCGGGGCGATTATATCTCGTCAGAGGCTCGCTGCATTGGCCGCCCTCACTTCCACTCGGATGGACAACATGGACCTCCTCACCTGGCTTATCGTGGGACTCGTAGCCGGCCTCCTCGCATCGCTCGTCATGGGCGGAACCGGACTGGGACTGATCGGCGACATCATCATCGGCATCTGCGGGGCATTCGTGGGTAGCTGGCTCTTCCAGAGATTGGGCGTCGCCATCCCATTCGGAGGCCTGGCCGGAACGATCTTCGTAGCGTTCGTCGGCGCGGTACTGTTGCTGTTCATCATTCGGCTCATCCGACGCCCGGGGAGAAAGCTGTAGCAACCGTTGAGGCGCCCGTTGGTTGAAAAGACCCCATCCAGTCACGCGTCTTGAGTTTCCCGTTGGTGCCGTCGTCCGTTCTTCCGTGAATCAATGACACGGACGAACGGGTCAACTGAAGGACTGGAAACTCACAACGCGCGACTGGATCGGTCCGATCAATGCGGCAAAGTTGAGCCGCGACGTAGCTAGAACCTCGCTTCTACGTACAGGTTCGCCCGAATCTTTTTCTCCGGGTAAATCCCGCGCGCGACGTCGAACCTGACCAGTCCGTCCATGAACGACGCTCCTACGCCGACACCACTCAGCGGACGTCCCGGATTCTGCCAATCCCTGCGACTGCCGGCCCAGCCGAGGTCGCCGAACACAACTGGGCGCGCGCCGACGAAGCTCGTTCCCAGCTCCAGGCGGGTCAGCCAGTAGGCATCGCCGATCGCTGCTCCGGCGCTCTGGCCGCGCACCGTTTGTGCTCCACCAAGATACCAGAGTCGCTGCACCGGAACGCTTCCACCTGACGTTCCCCCGCCGACTGTGATCGCGCCATCGAAACGGCGGCCGAGCCCGTGGGAGACCGTCGCGTCGATCATCCCACGCGAGTAGTCGAAGTCGCCCGCTGCGCCCTCGGCCTTGACGCTGCCGAACAGTCTCAGCCCGTGCGGATCCAGCCCGTGTGATCCGTGCCGCTCAAGCGCGAGGCCGACTACGTTCCCGTTCGTTGCATCGATGTTCTCGTCGAATCCGTCGCCGCCGAACGCCTTCGCGAGCGAGAAGTCGGTCTTCTTCCGCGCATCGCTGTCGTGCTCGGCGAACAACCGCCAGGTGCCCGACGCTGAATCGTCGCGCGCGCCGGTGAGCTCCACACCAATCGAGCGATAGTAGAATCCCTCGTCGCGCCCGAAGAGCAGGGCCGAGAGCGAGCTGCCGAAGGCGAATGGATCGGCGAAGTCGCTTGCCGACGACAGGCGACGGTACGCGCCAATGCCGATCGCGTTGCGGCCGCTGCTCCGTGTCAGACTCAGCTCGCCATTCGGCGAAAGGTCGGCGATTCCAATTCGAGCCAGCGCTCGCGCCGTGTATCCCGCACCCAGGCTCTGCCGGACTCCGATGGCAGAAGAGAGACCTTCGACGCGATTGTACCGTGTGAGACCAAGGCCGTATGTGAACACCGGCTTCTGCGGCATGAACCCCGGCTGCGCACCAAGCGTCAGGGCTTCCGCGATCAGCGCATCGCGCTCCGAAGCTCCGAAGATTTCCTCGCCTGGGTCGTAGATGGACTTCGGCAACTCGGGTGAGTGGGCGAGTGCGACGGTGTCGCACGGAACCTGAACGATCACCGGCAATGTTTCTTCATAGTGCGTATAGACACGCGTGCGACTGTTCCTGATGTCCGCGCACGCGTCACGCCTGGCGTGCGCGCGTCGCGAGCGAGAGACCGAGTCCTGCGCCGTATCGCCGGCGGTGATCTGCGGAATGACGGGCAAGTCTCCGTTCACGCTCGCGTACTTGAAGCTCTGCTCGATCTTGAACGGGACGTGCATGAATCCCGCCTGTGCCTCGCCCTCGAGACCCTGCAGTCGCGGCAGCCAGAACCGGCCCTCATGGAGTCCGTATTCGACAGTGACCGCGTTCAGCTTGCCGCTCAAGGGCGAGATGATCGCTTTCACCCATTTCGGCGGCTTGTCATCGTCTCCCTCGGTGTTCTCGTCGGCAATCGCCCAGATGTCCATCGGCTCGGCGAGACGATAGACCGCACGGACAAGACGGGCCGAGCTGATGTCGAACCAGAGCGAGCCAAGCGCGACGTTCCACTTCGGCTCACGCGGACGAACGACGAGCTCGCGCAGCTCGATGGTCTTTCCTCCGGGCAGGCGGAAGGTCACCGAGTCGCCGGTCGAGTAGACGTAATAAGCTTCGGCGCCCGATGCGAGCGGGTGAATTATCTCGCTCTCACTGACGTCTGCTTTGGCGAGCCCCGATCCGATCCACAGCGATTCGCGGCCGGGATAATACGGAATCGGAACGTCGTTATTGTCGTCGATTTCGGCGTCTCCGGCACCCTCGAGCATCGGCATCACCTGGCGCCTGCCGACTATCTGCACCAGCGCGGGCGAGCCGCGGCTCCAGACGACGCGCGCCGCCCGGTCCCGCCTGAGCAGTACGCGATCGCGACCTATCCTCTTGAAACCCATTCCAACCGAAAGGCGCTCATACGACGTCGCGTCGTAGCCGCGAAGAGACGTGTCCTGCTCGAGTCGCGCCACGCGCGCGGCGGTGAGGAGCGTGCGCGCGGCCGGATCGTGAAATGCGGATGCCACCAGCGCCGGTGTCAGCGGGATTCGCTTTGCTGCCCGCCGTTCTCTGCTGGTGGAGTCGCGCCTCACGCGGCGCGCGCGGAGGGAATCCATCACCGCTTCGCGTCTCAGCCGAATCGAATCGGCGCGGGCGTCCGCCCGAGCGGTGGTATCTTTTTTTGCGTCGCCTCCGACGCGGACCGAAATGCTCATCTGGGCGAACAGCGCCACCGCGATCAGGGCTAGCACAGGCGTTATCTGGAAAGTGGAATGTTGTACGACAGACCGACATGCCACGTCATCTGGTCGGTCTTGCTGTGCGAAGGGAAGAGCGTGATGGTGCCGTCGGGGTTGTCGCGAATCGCGCCCTCGCGGAGATACGTCGCCTCACCGCCGGTGAAGTACCTGCCGCCGATGTCCAGCGACATCAGCTTCATCCTGCCGGTGAAGGGGATGTAGACGCCGCCGCCGAAGATCCACGTGCGCGTGTTGTCGCTCTGGTTCTCCGTGCTCGCGAACTCTCTGTCGCCGTAATTATCTCTTCCGCGAATTGAGGAGCTCGTCGTGAAGTCCATCACGCCGACGGCTGCGTTGCCGTACGGGCGAATGGGACCGACCGGGATCATGATCTGCGGTCCGATCGCCCCCCAGTAGATCGAATTGGTGGTTTGAACCTCGAAGCCAACCCGACCGCCGAACACCGACGCGGCCGGCAATGTCTCGCTGCCGTATTGAGGTCCGCCGACATCGGCACGAAGACTCAGCGCGCCCATCTGGTCGACTCGAAACAGACCATAGAGATCACCGCC
>JBGPLS010000090.1:0-12307 GCA_041486565.1 Gemmatimonadaceae bacterium | reverse complement strand
GCCGACGCGCGCACGATCAGCAGCAGCGCGCCCGCCGTGGCGACACCCGCCATCAGCCACCGCATCGGCGACGCGGACGCCCTCAAGTTGCCACCTCGGCAAACGGCACAGGCTCGCACTCCACTTCGAGGTCTCCATCTGATTCGCGAAGCGGCCGCTCGAGCAGCGCAACGTCGCGCGCGAACGCGTCGAAGGCAGCGAGCGTTCCGCGCAGATCGCCCGCGGCGATCGTCGCCAGCCTGACGCGTTGGCGATCCACGCGGGGCTGCAGCTCCGCCTCTCTATCGTTGAAGACGCGCTCATGCAGCCACTTTGGACCCTCACGACTCGCGCAATCGCGTGGCGGGCAGCCGCAAACGATCACGCCGGGTGCACCCGCCCTCAGGAAGCGTTCGATCACCGACGAATGCAGATTCCCCACGCACGAGACGACATGCACGTGCGCGCCGCGCGCGCGGAGTGCGGCATGGTGGGGAGCCGGTGCCCGCGCGCAGCACACCGCGACCACCGGCACGTTGTCGGCCTCGGCCAGCCCGGGCAGCACGCGCTCGCGCAGGGCGACGAGCTGATCGCGGCCCGTCCGCCCCGGCGGACCGACGCCCATCGGCGCGCACGATCCGGCGCAGATCCCGCAGCTCACACACCGTCCCGGATCGACGCGGGCCACCAGCGTGGGGCGATCATCGTCACGCGCCACCATTGTGATCGCCTCCCACGGGCAGTCCTGTGGACACTGGTTGCACCCCGTGCATAGCCGCGTGTCGACGACGCTGGGAGCCCAGCTCTCTCGACGAGGCCGCCGCGCCCACCGCGGTACGCCCAACACACCCAACGACAGGGCGAGCCCCACGCCTAACGCGGCCCCGGGTGTTAGTCGCTCCGACAGTGGCAGCCACCACGCAACGACGAGATCGGTGGGCGTCTCCGCCGCGAGCCTGAACGGATTCGCCGGCTCGCCCAGAACAGCCGGCCACAACACAGACGCCACAGTCAGCGCACCAATGATGCCCCATGTCACGGGCTTTGGCGGCAGCAGCGCAGGGCGCGCGAGTCGTGAGACGTGCAGCCAGAGCACGGCGCCCATCGCCAACGGCAGGGCGATGTGGATGAAGAGATTCACGAAGAAGAATGCGCTCGGCACCGGCCCGTCACCTGCGAATATCCGGCTTAACGGCTCCGAAAAAATCGGCAGGACATCGAGCACTCGGCCGCCCTCGCGCGCGAGCCGCTCGCCAAAGCTGTCCCAGGCCATGACAAAGCCTGTCCAGGCGCAGACGAGGCCCGAGCCGAACAGCACCAGCCCCGACACCCAGGCCAGCGTCCGCGGTCCCCAGCTTCGGGCCTGCGCGAACATCCGCACGAGGTGCAGCGCTGCGGCGATGACGAAGACGTCGGTCGCGTAGCGGTGCAGACTTCGGAGCCAGCCGCCGAGCCATGGGTCCGCGGCGATACGGGCAACCGAAGCCGAGGGCGACCCGAGACGGTAATACAGCAGCAGGGGAAGCCCGGTAGCGATGAGCACGAGCAGCATGGCCACCGCCACGGTCCCGGTTTGGTGGATCGGGTTCGATCGCCATCCGTAGAGCCGGGTTGCCACCGCGTCGATCGCGGTCAGAGTGCGGCTGGCGCCGCGTTCCAGGAGTCTCATGAAAATTTGGACTTGCGGAAAGTTTATCAGTTTAACATGATGTTCGCTAGAACTTCCTGAAAGGCGCCCCGATGTGGCTGTCCAGTACCGCGCAAAACTCCCTGCACGCCGTCCTCTGCATCGCCGGCAGCGCCGACGACGGACCGGTACGAGTCGACGAGATCGCCGCCGTACTCGGCCGCCCCCGCAACTACCTCTCCAAGACCCTCCACACCCTCGTACGCGCGGGCGTCCTTCTATCAACGCGGGGTCCGACGGGCGGTTTCCAACTCGCCGAAAAGCCCGAGCGCCTCACGCTCGCCCGCGTCATCGCTCCCTTCGAGCCTGTCAGCGAACGCCGGTGCCTCGTCGGCCGAGCCACATGTGGCGACGCGCATCCCTGCGCCGCCCACCGCCGCTGGAGCACCGTCGCCGCGAACGTCGAAAAGTTTCTCAACAAGACGACGATCGCCACGCTGCTCAGCGACAACCCGCGAGCCACCAGGGCCTCGCGCGAAATGATCCGCTCCGCCCGTCTCTCTAACCGGAGGAAGCCGCATGGATCCGTCAAACGGTGAATCCAGCGAAGTCACCGAGAAGCCCCCATTGGGGCAACGGCTCTTCGACAACATGTACCTGCTCCTCGCTCTCGGCGTGCTCATCATGCTCGGCATCTTCACCGCATGGGGCATGTGGGAGATTCTTTCGATGCCGAAAGGCACCCTTCCCTAGGAGATCCTCTGATGCTCACCAGAGTTCATACGGGGCTTGATGCGGTGCCGGGCATCTGGTGGAAGCCCGCGCACAGGACTGAGAAAGTCTGGGTGGCGATCGCCTTCGCCTGGTGCATGGTGCTGTTCGCGATGATGCCGTTGTGGCATTGGAAAGGCGGCCAGAACCCTTCCGGCGTCCGCACCCGCGTCGACCCAAAAGCGTATTTCGCGCGCACCGTCGCATTCGCCACCCAGTACAAGGTCGGCGACGATCGCGGCTTGCCCATCGTTCAGCCGCCGCCCGGAGCCGACGTCTACCTCGTCGGGCTCACCTTTCAGTGGTTCCCGATCCTCAAGCTCGAGCAGGGCAAGGAGTACATGCTTCACCTGTCGTCGCTCGACGTGAATCATGGGTTCTCGCTCTACCCGCTCAACGTCAACTTCGCCGTCGTGCCGAGCTTCGACTACGCGTTGCGCGTGACCCCAACGGCGGCCGGCGACTTCCGCATCATCTGCAACGAGTTCTGCGGCATCGGCCACCACACGATGGTCGGCCGAATCATCGTCGTCGACTCCGCCGGGCGCTCGGTCGCGGACAATGCCGGCGCCCGTATCGGCCATGGAGGTGCCAAGTGACTGCAGACGCCCAGCCCGCAACCGGCTACTCCGCGCCGTCGATCGCGGCCCATCGCACCTGTCCCGTTACCGGCCGCACGATCAATCTCCAGGCTCAAAGTCTGATCAAGGTCAACGCCGTTGTCGCGGTGGTCGCGCTGCTCGTCGGCGCGACCGCGGCGCTCCTGCTCGCGCTCACGCGCTGGCAGGCCGTGCACCTGCTCCCGGCGGTGTGGTACTACCGCATCCTCGGTGTGCACGGCATGAACATGCTGATCTTCTTCATCATATTCTTCGAGATGGCGGTGCTCTGGTTCGCCGGCACGGTGCTGCTCGACGCACGGCCCGCGGCGCCGAAGTATGGATGGTTCAACTTCGCGTTGATGCTCGTCGGCTCGTTGATGGTGGAGGCGATGCAGTGGAGCGGCCGGGCGGATGTGCTCTACACGTCCTATCCGCCGCTCAAGGCACACCCGCTGTTCTATCTCGGGATCATCCTCTTTGCGGTCGGCGCGTTAGGCGTCGTCGGACAATTCTTCGCCACGCTGACCATCGCGAAGCGCGAGAAGACATACACCGGGTCGATGCCGCTCGTGGTGTACGGCGCGATGACGGCGGCGATCATCGCCGTGATCACTCTGCTGCACGGCGCGATGGTCTACATCCCTACCTTTCTCTGGTCGGTGGGACTCATCGACGGCGTCAACCCACAGATCTACCGTCTGCTCTGGTGGGCACTCGGCCACTCGGCGCAGCAGGTCAATGTCGCCGCGATGGTCGCAATCTGGTACATGCTCGGCGCGCTCACGGTGGGTGCGGTGGTGCTGAACGAGAAGGTGAGCCGCTCGGCGTTCGTGCTCTATATCCTGTTCATCTCGCTGGCGTCGGCGCACCATCTGCTCGTCGATCCCGGGTTCGGGCCGGCGTGGAAGATCATGAACACATCGTACTTCATGTACATGGCGGTGCTCGCGTCGATGGTGCATGGCTTCACTGTGCCGGCGGGCATGGAGCTCGGCATGCGGTTACGAGGCTTCAGCGACGGCTTCTTCGGATGGCTCCGCAAGGCACCGTGGGGCGATCCCGGCTTCTCCTCGCTCATTCTCTCGGTGGTGGTGTTCGGCTTCTTCGGCGGCATCACCGGCGTGACGATCGGCACCGAGCAGATCAACATCATCGCGCACAACACGCTGCGCATTCCCGGCCACTTTCATGCGACAGTGGTGAGTGGCACGGCGATGGCGTTCATGGGGGCAACTTATTACCTGCTGCCGCTCATCTTCCAGCGCAAGGTTGCCTTCTGGAAGCTCGCCAGGGTGCAACCCTATCTGTTCGCGGTCGGCATGCTGTTGGTGGAATTCGGGATGACGTTCGCCGGCAGCTTCGGCGTGCCGCGGCGGCACTGGGACATCTCGTTCTCGCAGGCGCCCTTCGACGTCCCGTTCAACCCCGCGGTCGACCTTTTCCTCGCAATGATCGGGATCGGCGGCATCATCGCGGTTACAGGCGCGTACTCGTTCATTCTCATCGCCGTCAAGTCGGTGTTCTTCGGCGAGTCGTTGACGGAGTTCCCCCGCGGAGTGATCGTGGCGGGTATTCCGCAGGGCCTCACGAACCCTCCGGTGCACGCCGCGAACGCCGATGAGCTGAACGAGCAGCTCCACGCCCCAGGTAGCGGGCGCCTGGGTCCGACGCCGGGCACGGTGGTTCTCGTCGGCGTGTTCTTCCTCGCCTTCATTCTGTACTACTTCACCAACTGGAAGCTCCTCAGTTTCCTGTGGAAGATCGGGTAGCCGGGCCGCGCACCGGCCGGCCCGGCGCGGCGCTCGTCGCGCTGGTGGCGATCCTCGCGATCACCGCCGCGTGGTGGGCGCTCGCGCTTTGGCCGGTGGGAGAGGCCGAGCCGGAGTGGCTCACACGGACACGCGCCGCCTGTTTCGGATCGATGCGTGGCGGTTTTCCGGATGCCGGTGGATGGATTCTGCTCATCGGTGAACCCCTCGGAATGCTTGGAGTACTGTTCGCCGTGTGGGGACGTTCCGTGAGGAGGGACCTGCGGTTGGTCCTGACGCGGCCAAGGTGGCGGCTGGCAACGGCAGCCGGCGCTGCGCTCTTCCTCGTCGGAATCGCGTTGCTGGGAGTTCGTGTGGCGCGCGCGTCCGCGTTCGGCCGGTTAGCCGACGCTGCGACGCCCGTTGCACCAATGCGGTTCGACGTCAAAGCGCCGGCGGTCGTTCTCATTGATCAGCGCGGCCGTCGGACGTCGCTCGCTGATTTTCGCGGACAGACCGTATTACTTACGTTTGCTTTCGGCCATTGCCTGACAGTATGCCCGACGGTTCTGCACGACCTTCGCGCCGCGCGACGCGCGGCCAACCGGCCCGATGTACCGCTCGTAGTCATCACATTGGATCCGTGGCGCGACAGCCCCGACCGCTTGCCATCCATCGCGGCATCGTGGGGCCTCTCGCCACTCGACCGAGTGCTCTCGGGCAGCGTCGCCGAAGTTGGTGGGGCGCTGGATGCGCTCGGAATCGGACGCCGACGCAATGAGACCACCGGCGACATCGAACATGTCGGAACCGTGATGATCCTGAACGAGCACGGTCGGATCGCCTGGCGCCTCGACGGCGACTGGCGCCAGGTGCGACAGTTGCTGCGAGACGCGCGGTAGCATCAGCCGCCGCGCGCCAGACGTACCGCGGCGACCACGAGGAGAATGCCGACTATTGCGTTGATGCGACCGAGGAGCAGGGCGCGGCGGCGGAGTGCGAGCGCCGCGGGCGAGCCTGGAACCGCCCGGCTCGCTCGTGGGCCCTCGATGAAATCGTGCACCGCGCTGATCGAGATAATGATGGCGACCGCCAACAACTTCGCCGCGAGCGCGTGACCCACGCCCGTCCGCCAGAACTCGCGAGATGCGAGCACGCCTTCGCCGTGAAGCCAACCGCGATAGTACAGGTTGACGACGCCGGTGATTACGAGGACGCCGATCGCCCACCATCCGATCCAGCGGAACCGAAGGCCGAGCTCCTGGAACAGACGCTGCCGCAGCGGCGGCTCGAGGGTCCGCATCACTGGCGCGCCAACGAGGGCGAGGAAGAACATTCCTCCCAGCCATGCCATGGCCGCGAGCAAATGAAGCGTGACGCTGGCGTAGTAGAGGGCGGACATGATTTCACCGGGCTGGTTGTGACCGCACCGCAGAGAGATCTACGCGCGAGGCGTGACCGCCAGGAATGATCAGACCGCTTGCGCAGCGTACATCGCCGCCACGCGCTCCGCCGTCCGCGTCAACGCCACCGCGGCCGCTGACTCAGGCTCGCCAACCACGATGGGCATCCCTGCATCTCCACCAACCAGCACCGGCGGATAAAGCGGTATCTGTCCGAGCAGCGGAACACCAAGCTCGGCCGCCAGTTTCGCACCGCCGCCACTGCCGAAAATTGCCGTCCGATCGCCGCATTTCGCGCACTCGAGCCAGCTCATGTTCTCGATCACACCGAGCACCGGCACGTCAACTCGCTGAAACATCTTCGCGCCGCGCAATGCATCGCCTATCGCGACCTCCTGCGGCGTCGTCACGATCAGCGCACCGGCCACACGAGTTGCCTGCACCAGCGAAAGCTGCGCATCGCCTGTCCCCGGCGGCATGTCGACCAGAAAGAAATCCAGCTCGCCCCACGCAACGTCGCGCACGAACTGCGTGATGATCTTCATGATGATCGGGCCGCGCCAGATCGCCGGCTGATCGCGCTCGATCAGAAATCCCAGACTCATCACCTTCACGCCGTGCGCCTCGAGAGGGATGATCTTCTCATTCTCCACCGGCGGCGGCGCGTTCACGCCCATCATCCGCGGAATGTTCGGTCCGTAGATGTCGGCATCCATCAATCCCACCCGCGCGCCCTGCCGGGCCAGCGCGATCGCGATGTTGCAGGAGACGGTGGACTTCCCGACCCCGCCCTTGCCGCTCGAGATGGCGATGATGTTTCCGAGATTCGGATACGTGACCGGCGTCGGCGCCGGAACGGCGGCGCGCTTCGACGAAGGCTCCTGTCCCATCACGGGAAGCGCCCGCGGCTTTGGCTTCGGCGACACCGGAGCAGACGGCTGGACCACGCCCGCCTGTGATACATCCTTCACGTCCACGCGAACGTCGCTAACGCCTTCCACCTGCTGCACCACCTGGCGCACGTCACGCACTATCGCCGCATCGTCGCTCGGCGCCAGGAGCAATGTCATCCGCACCTTTCCGTCGAGAGTCGTCGCAACGTCGCGCACCATCTCCGCCTCGAGGACGTTGATGCCGAGCCGATTGTTGCGGACGGTCGACAGCGCGGCGTTGACGCGCTCCTGGAGATTCGGCGTCACTGGTCGATTACGCCGACTTCACGCACCTCGGGGACGCGCAGCTTGAGATGCGCCTCGATCGCCGGCATGAACGTCACCGGCGACACCTCGCAATCGGCGCAGCTTCCGTCGATCCGAAGCATCACCCGCCCCGTCGCCTCGAAGTACTCGACGATCTCGAGCCGGCAGTGCTCGATGCGAAGCAGCGGGCCGACCTCGGCAAGCACCACCGTGATGCTTTCCTCGACTGTCGCGCGTGCGCGCGGGGCTTTGCGGCTGAGTACCCTCATCATTTGCAAGATAGAGTCGCGGAGGGGCACTCGCCACTGGACCAGGAGGTCGCCGTGCCGGGTCAGTCTGAACACCGAGAAAGACACAGCGACGGGCTGATAGCTCTTCAGCGCGCCAGCCGCTAGCGAAACGACAGGAGCTTACCGGGACGAACCGAGCGAGCTACGAGCAAGCTGGCCGCTGGCTCGAAAGGCAAGACGAATTCTCCGATCAAGACGCCGGCGTAAGGCCACCGGCAGTTCTTCGCTAGCGGCCGATCGCTGTGCCTCTCTGTCAGCTGGCCGCTGTGTCTCTCTCTTTTTGCTTGTCTCAAAGCCTCGAGCCGCGAGACGCCCCCCGGACGGGCGCTAATCCCTTGCCCGGCAGTGGTTTCGATAGCAGTTTGCAGATGGTTCCACCCTCTGTAGGGAGAGCATGAAATACCCCGAAGTGCGGAACTACGTCGGCGGCAGATTCGTTGCCGGCGACCATACGTTCATCGACGTCTATAATCCCGGTGACGGGTCTGTCATTTCGCGGGTTCCGCTCTCCTCTCGGGACGACGTCGACACGGCGGTCGCCTCCGCGCGCGCGGCCTTCCCGGAGTGGTCGGCCACGCCAATCAAGGAGCGGGTGCAGGTCTTCTACCGCTACCGCTCACTCCTCGAGCGCGACATCGAGGAGCTCACGGCGCTGGTGACCGAGGAGAACGGCAAGGTCTACGGCGAGGCCAAAGCCGAGATCCTCAAGTCCATGGAGTTGACCGAGTTCGCGTGCTCGCTTCCCCAGATCGCGTCGGGCGAAGTGCTCGAAGTGAGCCGTGGCGTGGAATGCAGGATCGAGCGCTTCCCACTCGGCGTCGTCGCCTCCATTACGCCATTCAACTTCCCGAACATGGTGCCGAACTGGACGATCCCGAACGCGATCGCCCTCGGCAACTGCATGATCCTGAAGCCGTCCGAGCTCGTACCGCTGAGCAGCAACCGCATCGCCGAGCTGCTGCGTGAGGCGGGACTGCCAGAAGGCGTGTTCCAGGTGGTGCACGGCGGAAGGGACGTCGTCGAAGCGATCTGCGATCATTCCGGCATTGAGGCGATTAGCTTCGTCGGCTCGACCAAGGTCGCCAAGCTGGTTTACCGCCGAGGCACGGCCAACCTCAAGCGCGTTCTCGCGCTGGGTGGTGCAAAGAATCATCTCATCGTGATGCCCGATGCCGACCTCGAGATGACGTCGTCGAACGTCGTCGCGTCGATGTCGGGGTGCGCGGGGCAGCGGTGCATGGCCGCGTCGGTGATGGTCGCCGTCTCGGACACCGATCACATCATTCAGCGGATGATCCACTACGCGCGAAACATCGTCCCCGGCGAGAACCTCGGCCCCGTGATCTCCGCCGAGGCGCGCGATCGGATCGAGATGTACATCACCGAGGCTGAGAAGGCCGGCGCGGTCGTGCTGGTGGATGGACGTGGAGCCGCCGTCGAAGGCAAGGAAAATGGTTATTACGTCGGGCCGACGATCATCGACTACGTCACTCCCGACATGCGGATCGCGCAGGAGGAAGTGTTCGGTCCGGTGCTGGTGATCATCCGCACGCGCGACCTCGATGAAGCGCTCGCGGTGGAGAACGCGTCACCGTACGGGAACGCGGCATCGGTGTTTACCGAGAGCGGTGCGACCGCGCGCTACGTGATGGAAAACGCAAGCGCTGGAATGATCGGCGTGAACGTTGGAGTTCCGGTTCCCCGTGAGCCGTTCTCTTTCGGCGGGTGGAACGAGTCGCGCTTTGGAGTTGGTGACATCACCGGCCGCGGGTCGATCGAGTTCTGGACCAAGTCGAAGAAGATGACGACGAAATGGAATCGCGAGCACGGCACCAACTGGATGGCATAACGACAGGAGCGATCAATGGCTGTTGACACCTCCGTGAATTTCACCGGGATTCACTTCGACAATCCCTTCATGCTCTCGTCGGCGCCGCCTACCGAATCCGAGAGCAACATCCTGCGGGCCTTCGAAGCCGGATGGGGAGGAGTTGTCACAAAGACCATCGGCCTTCATCCGGTCGTGAACGTTTACGGCGCGAAAGCCAAATTCATGCGGACATCGCCCGAGACGGCGGCGGTCTCGATGAAAAAGGCGTCGAACGCAGCGCTCCATTCGTCGTGGAACTGGGAGCTCATCTCCGACAAGGCGATCGACTGGTGGGAGCCGCGCATCCGCCGGATCAAGGAAGCGTATCCGAACCGCGTTCTCATTGCGTCGATCATGGCCGGCTCGGGCAACGACAAGGAGCACCACAACTGGCAGCTTCTTGCGCAGGCGTGTCAGGAGGCGGGCGCCGACGGGCTCGAGCTCAACTTCTCCTGTCCGCACATGGACAGAAAGGACATGGGGTCGAACATCGGGAAGGACAGCGTCCTCTGCTCGACAGTCACCGAATCGGTGAAGGAAGTCGCGAAGGTGCCCGTCTGGTGCAAGCTCACTCCGGCTACCGCTGACATCGTCGTCGAGGCGGGCGCGTGCTTCCGCGGCGGCGCTGACGCTATCGTGTCGTCGAACACGTTCCCTGCTCTCCCCATCATTGACCTCGAGACGCTGGAGTTCGAGATCAACGTCGACGGCTTCGTGTCGAGCGGCGGCCTGGGCGGGCCGGCAATTCTTCCCCTCGCCCTCGCCAAGATGGCGGCGCTCACCAAGGCGTTCCCCGACAAGAGTTTTTCCGGAATCGGCGGCATCTCCGACATGTCGCAGGCGATCAGCTACTTCATGCTCGGCTGCGGAACAGTGCAGGTGTGCACCGCGGCGATGCTCGACCACGCGATCGGACCCAACGTCATCAAGCGGCTCAACCAGCAGTATCGTGAGTTTCTCGAGAAGCACGAGGCGAGCGACGGCTGGCATTCGCTCGAGGATTTCCGCGGGAGTCGCCGCGACCGCGTCGTTCTCCAGTCGGACATCCGCCGTCCGAATCCGTCGGACTATGCGGGCGGCTACGATGTGGTGGAAGGCTACGCCTCCCCCGAGACTACGGAGGCGACGGCATGATTGTCACTGAAGAGCGGGTACCGGGTAGCGGGCAACGGGTACCGGGTACCGGGCAACGGGTACCGGGTACCGGGCAGCGGGCAGCGGGTCTTGTGCTGCCGCACACCGATCATCGTCCACGCCCGTATCACGGCCCGACGCGCGCCGAGGTGCTGGCGATGCGAAAGGAGTACTGCAACCCGGCGATCTTCGCGTATTACAAGGATCCGCTGATGATCGTCGAGGGATACATGCAGTATCTCTACGACGAGACGGGCCGGCGGTATCTCGACATGCTGGCCGGAATCGTCACGGTTTCCTGTGGGCACTGCCATCCGAAGGTGACGGCGAAGATCAAGGAGCAGGTGGACACGCTGCAGCATGCGACGACGATCTACCTGCACCCCAACATGCCCCAGCTGGCGAAGAAGCTGTCGTCGAAGATGCCGGCTGGTCTCGACGTCACCTACTTCGTCAACAGTGGAAGCGAGGCGAACGACCTCGCCATCCAGATGGCTCGTCTCTACACCGGAAACGCCGACGTCATCGCCGTCCGGAACTCATATCACGGCGCATCGCCGGCGAGCAACACGCTGACGTCCCACAGCACGTGGAAGTATCCGGTCAATGTCGCGACTGGCGTGCATCACACCGTCTGCCCCGATCCGTATCGGAGCCCGTTCATTGGCACGCCAGAGGAGATCGCCACGAAAAGTGCGGCCGATCTGAAGGATCTGATTCGCTTTGGAACGTCGGGCTCGATAGCGGCGTTCATCTCCGAGCCGATTCAGGGAGTTGGCGGGACGACGTACGGCGCGCCCAATTATCTGAGGGAGGTTTACGCGATCGTCCGCGAGCACGGCGGCCTCTGCATCGCCGACGAGGTTCAGACCGGCTTCGGCCGCACGGGCGATCATTACTGGGGATTCCAGAACTGGGACGTTGTCCCCGATATCGTCGTGATGGCGAAGGGCATTGGTAACGGTGTTCCGCTCGCCGCGGTCACGACGCGGATGGAGATCGCGCAAGCGCTCACGCAACGGGTGCACTTCAATACGTTCGGTGGAAATCCGGTTTGCATGGCCGCGGGACTCGCCGTGCTCGACGTGATCGACGAGGACGGACTTCAGGAGAACTCACGCGTCCTCGGCAAGCGGTTGAAATCGGGACTGACGCGATTGATGTCGGAACACGAGCTCATCGGTGACGTTCGCGGTATGGGACTCATGCTCGGCGTCGAGCTCGTGCGCGACCGCGCGACGAAGGAGCCGGCGAAGGCCGAGACGCTCCAGGTTCTGGAGGAGGCGCGCGCGATGGGAGTGCTGATCGGCAAGGGCGGGATTGACGGAAACGTGCTGAGAATCAAGCCGCCGATGTGCATCACTGCCGAGGACGCGGATTATGCGCTCGAGGTGATTCATCGTGCGCTTCAGGCTGTGGAGTCAGCTTAATCATCAGGTACCGGGTACCGGGTAACGGGTAATGGCTATGCTATTCGATACGATCATCCGCGGCGGAAACGTCGTCACTCCGACTGGAACCTCGATAACTGACATTGGTATTGTCGGCGAGAAGATCGCTGCGATCGCGCCTTATCTCTCGCCCACAACGAGAACGCGTGTGATCGAAGCTGCCGGCCACCATGTGATTCCCGGTGTTCTCGACGTCCACGTGCATCTGGAGCTTCCCTTCTGCGGAACCGTTT
>JBGPLS010000089.1:0-12359 GCA_041486565.1 Gemmatimonadaceae bacterium | reverse complement strand
GGAAGGTTATTGACAAAACCCTCAATTGTCTGAAGAAAGTTCTCGTCAATCTCGTACCACGTCCCTTCGTTTAATACATACCTGTGACCATGGTACCCGCATTCTGCTACCAAGCAATTCAGAACTGACCATGAATGTCTGCCGACGTCGCCTTCGGTCCTAAGGTGATAAACGCGATCCTGCAGAAGGCGAGTTGGCGTTAGGTCCTTTGGGCCGCCGTACTCGGCAAAATAGGTGTCGAGATCCAGATCAGAGTATGTGATTGCCGACTTTCTAGGATGGTAAGCAAAACCGGTTGTGGTGGCCCAGTCGATGATTTCCGGTGGCGCGAGCCAACATTCACCCTTGCCAGTTGCCATATCTTTCAGAAGTTGCTTGTCTAGAGCAGTCTCGATGAGCGGATCCCGAACATCCCTGACATTGTCGACCCACGGAAAGCTGCTGACATAGGTCCGTTGGTCGGCCAAATCCGAAAACATGGCAAGGCTCTGGTCGAGTGCCTTGAGAGGAATGTCTGCAAGAACTGTGAGTTGATCCGCGCCGCTGAGTCTCCTACCATGCTTTTTATCTAGTGGGTTTCCTGTAACCGCGCGAAGTAGGTCGCGGTCGGTGTCCAAGCCAAACTGATCGAGGCGCCCGGCTTTACTGAGTTGCTCCCTAGTGTGCCGCGATACGGCGTCGAGTCGTTTGTGGTCAATCGATCGCAACTGTGATGGTTCGACGGCGTTCAGGGTCGCCTTAAGTCCAAACCTACTTTCGACAACTCCTTCAGCCAGCAGCGAGCGTCCATAGCCAAACACCAGTGCAAAAAGGGTCTCATCCTGCTTTATCAGGCACACCGCGGCCAACGACGCCGTCTTAACCACAACTCCGGTGAGGTCAATCCCGTCGCCAAAAAACTTTAGCCACTCCGGCTTCCCGCGCTCGATTCTCTTGAGGTAAAGGTCTCCGATTCGCTTTCCTTCAACTTTTACGTTGGAGTGATTTAGCTTGGCGCGGTCGACAATGATGGCGTCGGGGTCCGTTATTCCTTGTCGAATTCGAAAGATGGTGAGCGCGCTCATATCTCCGGACCGTCCTTAGAATATTGCCAATTCATCTAGACCTTTGGCGGCGCTTGATTTGCGGATCATTAGCGCTAACCTGCGAGCGAGTAACCGCTAAAGCAATGTCGGTTTTCTATCATCGGAGTGTCGTTCTTGTATCACCCAAAACCCCGCATCCGTTGGTCTAACTTCCTCACATCCAGCTCCTTAACCCCTTCCCCACCATATTCAACACGTTTCCGTCTTTCGCGAACCTTCCCCCACTCGCACGAACGTCATCAACTTCACGTCGCGGTTCGGTTCCACAAGGAATCGCGGCGCCCCTACGTTCATGAAGGTCCGCTTGTCCTCAAGCCGAGCCGCGAATGTGCCTCCATCCGCGCTTATGTTGGGATGAGCAAAGTGATACCCCCACAAGGGTAAGAACGGTGTCACCTCTTAGGGCGCCGTGTCCTGGGCGAACCTCGTCGCAACGCGAGACGATTCTGAAGCGACCGTGAGGTCGACTGCGTACGCACCTAGATTCTCGGCCTGCTCTCAGGACATTACTTATGCTGCGGCACTTCTCCGTCTTTAGACCAAATTATGAACCGAAAAAGGTGCGCTTTGCCGGTGGGGCATCCGGCTGGGGCAGATCCACTCCCTCAGCATCGCTCCAACCGGCCATAGTCATTCCTGCCGTTGGCGCACTGATGCATCTTGGTGCAGTTGTGGGGCACCGACCCAGGCCATGGGATGAGAATGCGCAAACAGCTTGCGGAGCTGATCCTCGATCTGAGGTATCGCGGAGCGCCAGACCGATTCCGGAAAACGCATCCGTTCTCCGAAGACATCGAGAGTCTTCACGCTATCCTCTTCAGCTCGCGTTACAACAAGCGAAAGAAGAGAGCTGCGTACATGCGCTGGCTGGAATCGAGCCAGCCCTGTGTGTTTGGCCGAGTCGCGGCGAAGAACAAGTATGTCTTCGTGTGCCTGTTGGAAGAGGACGAGATCCTCAGGATGCGGCGAGGTGATGAGGATCTACGAGACACCATTCAGGATCATCGGCAGGTGTGGAAGCGGTACGCGCTCGACGGGCTCAGCTCATCATTCGTCGTTCTCCTCGTATCGAAGAGCCTCGTCGGCAAGGAGCCCGGCGACCAGCTGAAAGAGATCAGTCGTCGTTTGCTCGAGCTGTATATGGAAGTGGAACCAATTCCGGACGACACTATCTTGCCGCAGCGCGAGTACGTGTTTCTACGTCGCGAATCGCGGGTTCTGAAATTCTCCACGCTTCCGAACGTCTTTTGCGCACAGGCAGACGGACGGTGGTGGCATGACCACAGGACTCCCGGCGGCGTGATGATAACGTCGAATGCACTCGGGCATTTCACCTACACCCGGTCCGGGCTTGATGTGCTCGGAGAGAAGGACAAGACCCAGGCTCTAGAGAATGCAATGCGCACCATCAGCAATGCATATCCGGGGCTAGCAGCGCGAAAGCCCCGAGGTCTTACTCACTGTCCTGCCACATCGCTCGTAAAGATCAAGGACGGAGAGGCATCACCTCTTCGCGACACGTCTCCGTTCACGGGCTACTCGCCGGATCACTATCAGGGCTATTTCCACACGGATCATCTCATCCCCTCCGCCTTCTTCCGCGCTGAACGAGATCCCAAGGAACTAGCGACGTTCGACGGTCTGTCGTTCCGATACATTTTCGATCCGGCCGCTGATCCTCGGGACCATGCGGACCTGATGGTTGGCGTTGAGGCAGGGTGGTACGAAGTCGGGAGGAACATGGATCGGCTGCCCGCATTTGCAAACGCGGAGAAGACCAAGGGCTTGTCGGAGATTGCCCGGGGACGCTTGGAGGACTGGCTTCGGAAACGGCTGGAGGAGAGACTGAGTTCGTAGGACAGGTTTCATAGCTGTCTGAGCGTATCGGATACGCATGCGCAGACCTTACGAAACGCTACCCACCGCTGGTCGTCGCAAGAATGAGAATCGTGCTCCCATCGGGAGCCGACGTCCCCAACCCATCGAGAAACCGGATGCATCGCCTCGCACGCGTAGCCCCATTCCTGGAGCGCGCGGTGCAGCACATACCCGGCGCCGCTCGCCTCGTAGCACGCGCGCACCTCACCGGCGCGCGCCGCGCGCTCGATCCACTTCTTCAGCTTCGGGAGATCGTTGGGCATCCGCTCGAGCCGTGTCGGCGCCTTCGCCCCGTCCGGGAGCACCGCGATGGTGATGGACTCCTTGTGCACATCCATGTCAAGATAGATGATAGAGCGAGCTGCAGGCACCGGTGCAAAAGCAGTTGACGATGACATGGGTTGGTCTCCGTGAAATGCGACAGTCGGATCGTCGCAGGTGGCTCTGGTGACTCCGTCTCAACGCGCGAGGAATTAACCCACGCGAAAGTCGGAGGCCAGCCCAGTCATACTTTCTAGGTGTCAACTCTAGGCTCATCACGAAGGTGGGGCACTGTGACGCGCGAAGATGCAATCCGGGCAATACGCCTATTCATCGCCAAGGCCGACAAACTGGAATCCCTCGAATTCGTCAAGCTTACAAGAGAGGGCAAACGGGGCGTTGTGATGTGGCCGTATCAGCCCAATCGACCATTGGAGAGG
This sequence comes from Gemmatimonadaceae bacterium, assembly GCA_041486565.1. Taxonomy (GTDB): domain Bacteria; phylum Gemmatimonadota; class Gemmatimonadetes; order Gemmatimonadales; family Gemmatimonadaceae; genus UBA4720. The sequence goes on along the minus strand of JBGPLS010000089.1, from coordinate 8,695 downwards.
GCGGGGCCTGGGCCAGAGGCCATCGACGCATTCGTGCTCACCTTCCGGTTCTTCATTCAGAATAACGAACCAGTGTCGTTCGGCAATCTGCCCGCCGTTTACGAGGCCGTGGGCGCCAATGCTGAGGAGCGTCTCAGGATCGCGAAGGTTCGAACTGTCTTGAACGGTTATCTCGACGGCGAGTCGTCCTTAAAAATCCATGAAAGACCGGTAACTGAGCGACACGTCCTCGATGTGTTCATGTGGGGTGGACTGGCCCACTCGCACCACGAGCACACCGCAACGTTTGAGCGCTGGCAGTCGAGTCCAATGTTTCTTGCCCTCGAGAATCATTTTACTACGATTCTAGAGACCGTGATGGATTTAATACTCTGGGTGCGCGAGTACCACAAAGGAGTCCTAGCACGTCTTGAAATCGATGTCACCTAGCCCTCGCGCTTCGGTAGCGGCGGCTAGGCCGCCGCGTTCTATTTGATCCGCTCGCGGCTTAGCTCAGGCGTCATACGGCGACACCGGCTACTCTGAGACCATGCGTGCTTACGACAAGCTCGAGGAAGCCGAGTTCTTCATCGCTCGGCTCGCTCGCACGAAAGGACGACTGCCCGCCGCCAAGCACTATACCTCGGCGGCCGTTGCTGCGCTGCGAGGCACGACATGGGTTCTTCAGGCTGATCTTCGCGAGCTCGCCGGGGAGAGGTTTGACTTGTGGTGGGCCTCGCGCCGCCCGCTGCTCGAGACCGCTGGCATTGGTTCCGCTGAGCTGAAGCTCGAAGAAGTTCAGGTTCTTGCCGCTGAGCAGCCGGTGACATAGGTAACACAAGTGTCCAGCAGCATGGGTAACACTTTGGGGGTTACCCACGAATGATGTAATCGCGCTCGTCCAGGGTGGCAATGAGCCCGGTGTTGAAGTAGATGGACCAGATCCCGTCGTCGGTCTCCTCCGGTCATCAAGCAGCGAGTTCGCGATATAGAGCAGCTTGTGGTGGAAGCGGAAGGTGCCGCCTGTCGTGACTTTCTTCACGAGGAAGTGGCCGTGGTGGGGCGCATGGCTGCGGACGCGCTCGCGTTGGCATCGCCGGAGTTTCACTACTTGTCCGCTGCTCTCGGTGCAGCGATCGGCTACATGGGGCCGTGACATGAATGAAGCGCCGGCTACATGATATAAAAACTACACTGAGGTGATATAAAACCGGCATTACCGCTTGGTGAAGCCTCCATAAGTTGACCCAACCTCGGATTGTTGCTCATGCAACTTCGCGAGGCAAATCACGGTCATAGGAGTGCTCATGCCCCAAGCAAAGGATGCTCGCCGTCGCGCAGCGCAATTGCTCGGGGCCATCGTCCTGCCTCTCATCGCATCGTCCGCCTTGTTGCGATCCGCAATTACCCAGAAATCACTCGATCCGCTGGCACCTCGAAGTCGAGCTCGCGCAGCGCCTGAGTTGGCGCAGCCCCCTTCCTGCAGCTGATATCACTCCTAACGCTGGAGAACGCCGTGGCGCTCAAAGATGAAAAGCTGCGCGAACTTGGCATGGCTCTCAAGCGCCGTGCTAAGGCGCAGGACATTAAAGTAGACGACGCTTTCGTAATCGAACTGGGGAACTACGCCCGTCACAAGATTGTCGAGCAGCTCGACGAGGAGGAGATGTCGACTGTTCTCGAGAAAATCGGAGAGGAAGCGCTGAAGGAGGAAAATGTCCTCGACAGTCCATCGGTGTTGCGCACCATTTATAGGATCTGCAGGCCTACGGATGCATGGGACCTCTGCTCCGGAGCGGCGCGTAACATCCTGCATGATCTCGGGCGCAAGGACGCAGTGACTAAGCTAGACAACCTCAAAGCCAAACTGCTCGCCGATTGGACTCTCGATGATCGATAAAGAGGAGTTAGCAGATCTGAAGTCGGGAGCTGACGATCTCGAGCAAGGGCTCATAGGGCTAATTGCACTAGGCGGCATGCAAAGCGACGACGGTGCGCGCTACGCGATTGAGCAGCTTCACCAAGCGCACGTTGCAATCGACGGCAACCGCCCCGCAGATGCCCGCGATGCCCTTCTGAGAGGTCAAAGCGCCCTGGAATGCCTGATCGACCAGCGGGGTGTCTATTGGCGGATAGTGAATGTTCATCAGCTACCACTCTTTGCCTATCACGTCACTTTATTCTTTGCATTGATCGTCGCCGGTATCACATGCACGGACTGCAGCAGGTTCGCAGTCGTTCCCCGTGCGGTGCTCGGCGATACTGTTCCGACGGTAGCCGTCTTTGCCGGTGGCCTTGGCGCTGAGCTTCGTGCGATCTGGTTTCTCTGGCAGCAGACGTCGACACGGATATATCACAGGCGGTTTCTCCTGTCCCAGCTTGCCGCGCCATTCACTGGTGTTCTTCTAGGCATGTTAACCTACCTTGTCATTAAGGCGGGTTTGCTTGTAATCGCGGCTCAGGGTACGAGTGTTGACGTATCACGCGCTACTGTTGGTGAGCTTGCGATTTGCTTCTTCGTAGGTTTCAAGTGGGAGTGGGGACTAGAACGAATCAAGAGCGCGTTTGAAGGGGTGGGTAGCCGAGCGGGGCCCCCCGATGGCACTGAACTCAAGAAGCCGCGAGTTCCTGACACCGAGAAGCCGGAAGGCTCTCAAGCCGAGGAACCGCAAGGCCAGGAGCCTAAGAAACCGGAAGAGACTAAGCCTCCGAAACCGGATGCGCCTCAGCTCGACGAATCGGAAGAAAAAAAAGCGAATGAAGGGGTAGTTTCGCTTTTACCCTAGGCTCGAAGCCCGAGACGTTCATGTAGCTCTACTACTTTCAGGAGGCTCAAGGCGATGCCGATCACTCCAAGTCGCATTCGATTCTCATTCCGCCAGGCGTTGGCTGCCGTGGGAGTCATCGCTGTGAGCATGAGTGGATGCGCCACCGAGTCCGGCAAATTAGAAACTCCGCAAGGAAGCAGACCCGGCGATCAGTTCGCCGGCTACGAGATTCTCGGCGTGTCGAACCGCCTGACCACGACCTTGAACCGCACAAACGGCGACCTCTATGGAGAGGATCTCACCCTTAACGTTCCCGTCGGGACTCAACCGATCACAGGTCACCCCTGAACTACGAGTGGCTCATGCAGGAAGCGCCTTGATTCCCAAGCCAACAACTGTCCACCGAAACGGGGCAACTCCAACGCTGAGCTGAGGAACAATGGAGACCATTTTATCATTGGTTAGACATACCTCAACCCGGACTGAGGTGCGGCGGTTAGACTGGCACCTAGTGAATAGGGTGGCTCAAGATCGGCATGTGCAGGAATTGCTCGGCCATCCCCAAGGGGGAACGCGGATTCACGCTCCAGCCACGCGTGATATTGGGTTCAGCATCGATGGTTTCGATCACCTCAATCTCGATGGTCTTGTTCAGGTACTTTGCCTTTCGGAGGCACTGAGCCGGAGCGGACTTCCGCCAATTCTCGTAATGCCCGCTCGAAGCGACCAACAGGAGAGCTTAGCCGGGAATGGCTTTATTCGATCGGCAAGGAATGTATCTCGACTACAAGGTCCCCGTTTCTCCGACTGGGATATCGCAGATGAGCCGAAATTCATTTTGGGCCGTCCCTATATTAGCCGCTTTACGGACGCTGCCCAACTGTCTTCCATCCAAGAGAGGCTAGATCGGTTTCTCATCTCCCCCTCGCTGTTGCGGATCCTCGGAATCGACCCGACGTCCGAGGATGGTTGGGAGTGGGCTCCGTCGCTGGCTCGTGCAGTCAATGAGATCCTGCGAAACATTCTCGAGTGGAGTGGGGTCGACAGTGGCTTCATCGCGATGGAATCCTTTCCAGGAACGCTCGTTCGCTTGGTTGTAGCCGACTCCGGGGTGGGAGTCGAGCACTCCTTGCGAAGGCAGCGGTCACCCACGTTGGGATTGGAGGCGCTCAAGTTCGCGCTTCTATTCCGGTACTATCACGATGAGAAGCCGGGACTCTTTACTGTCTTACAAACCGTAAGTCGCTGGGGAGGCGAGTTCTTTATTCGATCCGGGTATTCCCAGTTCAATCTCAAATTAGCACGTGGCGGCCCCGACCCCTCAGTGTTGATGAACCGTGTAATCCAAGAGAAGACATCGGGCGTGGCCTTCTTACCCGGCTTCCAAATTCGCGTTGATTTCCTCATACCGCGAAGCTTTGCGCGGAGACGTTAGCTGGTGAGCACTTCATTTAACATTTTCGACCCACTGCCAGCATCGATCCTCGGGGCTCACAAAGAGGGTCACCCCGAGGTCCTTGCTCACGCGCGAATGACGTTCGGCCAAGCCCGCGAGATTTACGCTCTTACCGAGCACCTGAAAGACCGCTCCAAGGGTTCAGATTTGGCAGTGTTGGACTTGACCTGTGTTCAGAGTCTGGGCGATGCGTTGAAATTCGCGCCACTAAGACAGCTCGCCGATCAAAGAGCCACTGCCGTGGTGGTAAGACGCGCTCTGGCAGCAAAGTATAATCGACTTTTCGAACCCGGACCCTTCGCAACAATTATTATCGGGTCGGAAGACGACGGTAAAGGTATAATGGAAGAGGTTAGATGCCCTTCGGGAGGGAAGGATTTCGAAGCGCTTCTTGGTAGCGCCGGCTTTTTAGTAGACGCGCCCTACCGCGACCTATACATACGGTCAAGAGAGGTTTGGTTGACCGATCTCGTGAAAGCATCTCTCCGAGCTCCGCCGCCGGGCAAGCGATATCATCTGCTTGGAGACGGCACTCGGGCAAACTACTGGCTAGACGTAAAGCAGGTTGTCGGCCACACTGAGATTGGATTTGAAATTGGGTACCACATTGCTCGTGAGATCTCACACGACTTTTCGAGGAGATGTGAGAACACAACCTTAGTAGTAGGCAACAATACCGCGTCAGTTCTCGCGACCCATGTACGACTTGTTTTGGGACCGACAGTTTCGGTGTCGGTGTTCGACCGTTTGGGGCCTTTCGCTTATCTGGCCAAGGCCCGATTAGACGCAATCGCTCCGATGAATGACAATGCAATAATAATTGAAGATGTTATTTCCACGGGTCGGGAAGTGGATCTAATCGCCTTGCTGGCACTCGTCTCGGGGCGAGAGATAAAGGCCGTATATACCGTCTATCATCTTGATATCGCCGAACCGTTATTGGTTCCGCGAAAGATCGTGCAGGCGCTTGCGCGTCCGGCGAAGAGCCTAAACTACCTCCGCCGTCCGGCCGTTTCGTCCGATGAGAATGGCGAGGATACGAGCCATGCGTGAGGTTGAGGATTTTCTTCGCCAAACTGCACTGGTCGATCCGCGATTCATCGGCTCAGTTGATTTTAGAGAATTCATTGCGGGCGCATTCACTTACGCGGAAGCGATTTGGCAAAATCCCGTGCACCTCGATTACGTCGATCACGGACTCGAGCACTCCTACCACGCTCTTCGGAAGGCACGTCTAATACTTGACCAAGTCCTCCGAAAATATGACGGCGAGGAATTGTCGGACCTAGAGCGAGCAATTCTTACAGTCGCAGCGCTGGTCCATGATACGGGGATGCAATGGGATAAATACGTTACTAAAAAGGAACGCCAGGGCGTGGATAAATCGCGGCACAATCATGTTGCCAACTCGCACACGATGATCGAGTTAGCAATGGCCCCAGAATCTAAGTCTATTCCGAGCATCGCACATCTTACGGCTTACCATTCGTTCTTCGGGAGCGCGGCAAGAATAGGAATGGCACACTCAGGGCCGGCCGTTTGGAAACAGTTGACAGAACTGCAGGAGGATGACTGGGGGATTAGCGGACAGCCGTTAAGGTTCAAACTCTTGGCCGCAGCTTTCCGGTTGGCGGACGAGATCGATAACGCCTTTACGCGAATTCTTGATCCAAGCCGGCTCGAAGGAGATGCGCTCGAGGCTGCAACGTTGGCTCATTGGGACGCATGTTACTATATCGAAGATGTTCGCATCGCGAATGCGGCCACTGGCCTGATTATCGAGATTTTTCCTCGACTGCCACTGGACGGCCCGCCCGATCTCGATGACGAGATTATTTACCTCATCGATACTTTTCGAATGAGAAGAATTCACGAAGAGTGCGCTCGCGTAGTGCCGTTTCTTCGAACTTCAAAAACCTCTCCGCCTCTCGCCGAACCTCGGCGAGTTCAGGCTAGGAGACGGGCAGTTGGCGCACCACCCAAACGTGTGCGTGAATTAATTCGCAGTATGCGGACAGCTGAATCTGTAACGGAGCTAGCCACACCCGAGCCCGCGCGTCGCACAAATGTAATAGGAGCCGCGGACGAGAGTCTCAAAAAGGCTTGCAAGGAAATGGAAAAGGCTGAAGCCGCGGGTACTTTATATTCGGCCGGTCACGTAGCTCTGCGTTCCGGATGGCACTGCTCACGTTACTACCAATTCTCACGCCTTCTAGGGGATGGACCTTTTCTCGACTTGGTAACACAAGGGTTGTCGAGCGTATATAGGAGTGAAAACTTCGCGTGTGTGATCGGAATCGGCACCGCAGGGGCCCAGTTAGCTTCGAGATTGGCGCTCACTCTTGGCGCGCGCTTCGCCTACACATTCGGTTCAGCTCCTGCAGCAGCCGAACCCGGCTTGCATTCCGGACCGACTGACTATGAATTGGCCATCGATCTTGATTCAAACGCCCGGGTCCTTATAGTCGACGACATAATTGGAAAAGGCACATCCCTTACTGAAACAATCGCTCGACTTCGTCTGTTTGAACCAGCGTATATTCGAGCTTTTTGCGTCATAGCAACAAGCGATGCTGCAGAAATGGAAGCTTTCGGTGATTCCGTTCAAATTGATGCTCTCGCGCTTATCCCCGGAGTTGGTTACTGGTCTGAAGACGTAAACGGATTTTGTCAGGTCTGCCCATCAGAATCGCACCGAACAATTCGGGAGCGATGATGAAGCTTCGCGTGCCAGCCGGTTTGTGAAATGGGCGTAGCGATGCCCGTCGGAGTCTTCGACTGCGCGGACAAATGAGAGGCGCTCCTCCCTCCGAACAAGTTACTTTTGACTTCGAGCGACATGGGCAAATAGCGGCTGCTGAATACCAGAGGCTCCGCCCAGAATTCGACGAGTGCGCGAAAGTCGCGCGCGATATTCTTGAGAAGTGCCTCAGATCTGGTGGGGTAGCCGTTCATTCAGTGGACGCCAGGGCAAAATCCGTCGAGAGTTTTGCCCGAAAAGCCATGACGCCCCTCTCGACTGATCCGGAAAGGCCCAAATATCAAAATCCTCTCGACGAGATCACGGATCTCGCAGCTGTGCGAATCATCACGTTTTTTCCAAGAAGCGTGGAGGAGGCGGAGCAAATAATAGCCGCAGAGTTCGAGGTCGTTGAACGAGCGGACAAGGCTGCGATACTTCTACAGGAAGAACGCTTCGGTTACCAGAGCGTTCACTTTTTGGTGAAATTAGCCGACAAACGTCGAGTGCCTAATGAGTACGCCCGCATTCCGACTCGAACCATCGAGATTCAAGTACGTACCATTATGCAGCACGCTTGGGCTGAGATTGAGCATGATATCCAGTACAAGTCCGTCGCCACGATTCCGCAGTCGATCCGACGGAGGTTCATGTCGTTGGCTGGGATGCTCGAAATCGCAGATCGTGAATTCCAAGCGGTGCAGGATGAAGACGAGCGATTAAGAGCCGTTGCGCGCCAATCCGTATACGAGGGAAGGTTATCCCAGGTTGAAATCACCGCCGATGCGCTAAAAGCATACCTCGACTCCCGCTTCGGCGTCGATGGACGAATGACGGAAGATTCATACTCTTACCTCGGAGATAATCTTCGGAGGTTGGGTTTCCAACACTTTCAGCAAATTGAGGAATGCATCGCCCCCTACGATCTGGATCGCATAAGTCGCCTGAATTGGGGGGTACGCCAGGGGCAGATGAGCCGGTTTCAGGAAACTGTGCTCGCAGCGATGGGCAACTCGTTCATCATTCGCAGCGATTTCGGGCTCGAACCCTGGTTCATCAGATCGAACGCGAGAAAACTCAAAATCCTTCGCGACGCCGGTGTGACGATCGGCTGTTTTCGTCCCACTCCTGAGCTTCTAAATGGTCGCTACGTGGTCCTCCGTGCAGCCATCCAATCTATTTCGGGAGAGGAAGTAGAAAACGCTACCGAGCTCCAACACGCATTGAATATCTTAAACTCGAACGAGGCGAAAATAATTCGCCTCGTTTATGGTTTCGAAGGAGGTCATCCGCACTCTTTCGACGAAGTTGGATTATTGCTTGGTATTGCGGCTTGGACGGTTAATGAAATGCTCATCCGCGCCATGAAGAGGCTCGAAAGTATTGATGCTTCTATTGAGAATGAGTAACATCGAGCGTGGAATCTAGCTACGGCAGGTTCATTGGCGAGATGATGTCCGCTGAGGGTTTGTGGGTCTTTTCCCCTAACCAGCGGATTAGCCTGACTCGCTTCGCTCACAGGTTATCCGCCACACGTTAGCAACTGTCTTGAAAGTCAAGTGGTCGTGAGCATTCCGCTTGCTGCGTCGGCATTCCAGCTCGTTCGTGCGGACCATCGTGTTGAGGATCGTGAGCAGTTTCCGCATGCACGCCACCAGAGCGAGCTTCTTCGGCTTGCCCGCGGCCACGAGACGCTGACAAAAGGTACGAATCACCACGTTTCACTCCGTGGCGACGAGCGCTACCATGTAG
>JBGPLS010000088.1:0-12383 GCA_041486565.1 Gemmatimonadaceae bacterium | reverse complement strand
GTACCGCATTGCACAGAGCTACTACGAACATGCCACCGATAAGCGGCGTGCCATCCGCGATATTCTGCGGATGAGCGATCCGGAAGACTTCCTGAACAGGAGTCGCTACGCGGAGCGCTTCGCTGATGGGGGTCAGCGTGGCCTGCACACTCCGAACCGGCGATAGTGGGCTGACGTCGACCGTCTCGCGATTCTCATATTCCGATTGATGCGAAGTAGTCGTACGTGAACACTAAGAGAGCATCACCATCGCACCTGTGCGAACGCTGGGTTCGGACAGCATCTGAATTCGGCCCACGCCGAAAGCAGGGAGGAAATATTATGAGGACATTCTCACTACTATTCCTGCTTTGCTCGACTGGCAACGGCGCACAGTTGGCGGCCCGGAACGACACCGCTTCGCTTGTCTTCACGCACATAACTGTGATCGATGCGGCAGGCTCGCTCCCGAAATCCGATATGTCAGTTGTCATCAGCGGCCGGCGTATCGCACGGATAGGAAAAACTGCACTCGTGGAGATTCCGCGTGGAGCGCGAGTTGTTGACGCACATGGCAAGTTCCTGATTCCGGGACTTTGGGATATGCACGTTCACTCCGGAGGGTACGAGGCTGGGAAGCAGAATCTTCCCAAGCTGTTGGCGCTCGGCATCACGGGCGTCCGGGACATGGGCTCACCGCTCGACGAAATCCTCCGATTAAGAGCGGCTGTCAACGAAGGACGATTAGCCGGCCCGCGGATGGTGATCGCAGGACCGCTGCTGCAGGGGCCTCTGCCTTTCAAGAGCCCGCTCATCATGTCTGTGGCAACGGACTCAGAAGCAAAGGCGGCGGTACGATTCCTCAAGACTCGAGGTGTCGACTTCATCAAGGTTCACGACGCGCTGCCGGCGAATCTGTACTCCGCGGTCGCCAGCGAATCGAAGCGACAGCGAATTCCGTTCGCTGGCCATGTCCCGCCATCGGTGGGCGCTCTGGAGGCGAGTAAGGTGGGACAGCGTAGCATCGAGCACCTGGGCGGACGCTTCTACGGAGTACTGCTGTCTTGTTCAAGCCGCGAGGCCGAGTTGACTGACAGAATGCGTAGCACCGTCGCGAGAGTACTCGAATCGCTTTACGCGCACAAAGAGCCCGATGATAGCGAAATCTTTCGATCCTCTTTTACCAAACCGCTTGTTGCGAGCTTCGACCCGGGAAAAGCTCGTGCGCTCCTTAGAACATTCAAATCAAACGGAACGTGGCAGGTGCCGACTCTCATCGGACAGCCCATTAGAGACGCAGTCAATGGCGGTCGCAAAGACCTGACTTCGGACGACATTCGTTACGGAAGAATGCTCGTGCAGCAGCAGCTCGATGTCGTAGGCATGATGAGCCGAGCCGGAGTGAAGTTGATGGCTGGAACCGATTTACCGTTGGATCATCCGCGGCTGCACGACGAGCTCGCCCTGTTAGTCCAAGCCGGGCTCACACCACTTCAGGCACTGCAATCGGCAACCAGGAACCCGGCCGTGTTTCTGGGAATGCTCGACTCACTCGGAACCATTGAGCAGGGGAAGATCGCGGACCTTGTTGTGCTCGACGCTGATCCGCTAGCGGACATACACAACTCTGAGAAGATTCGTGCGGTCCTCGTTGCCGGGCGCTTCGTTGACACGGCGTGGGTAGCGAAAACGAGTCCGGTCACCCTCAAAGCCAACCCCGCGCGCGCCTTCAGGAGAGTCAGCGCGTTGACCAAGGCGGCCGCCACACGTGATCTGGAAACAGTCGATGATTGAGTTGCTATCGATAGTCCGTTTGGAGAACGAAACTGACGCATGGCGCTGCGCTGATCTGATGGCGACTTCCGAACCGTGGTTGACGCTGCGTCGCGATCGGGACGGCGCGTATGCCGCCATTACATCGGCATCGCGTGAGACGTATGTCGGACTCATAGATGGCGACGTCGTCGGCTTTCTGATTCTATGCATGGAAGGCGCGTTCGTCGGATACATCCAGAGCATATGCGTGGCCAGGGCCCATAGGAATCGAGGGATCGGGTCCAGGATGCTGTCCTTTGCCGAAGAACGAATTCTGGCAGTGGTGCCGAACGTGTTTCTCTGCGTCTCTTCATTCAACGAAGGGGCGAAGCGATTGTACGGGCGGCTCGGCTATGAGGTCATCGGCGAGCTTCGCGACTATGTCGTGGAGGGACATTCCGAGATCCTTCTACGGAAAACCACCGGACCTTTGTCTCGCGGCCCGGGCCAGGTGTGAACAACGGATACTTCTTGGTAGGGCGAGCCTAAGGTCCACGCCGTGCGCGATTGTTCTTCGGGATGTAACGGACTCCGTCCATGCCCTCGAAATGCTCGTCCTGCGTCCAGACAGTCGCTTCGTGCAACCGCGCTGTCGCCAGGATTGCGCTGTCCGCCAGAGGGAGTTTGAGCTCGAGGCCCAGCCGGGCCGCTTCGAGGGCTAGATCGGCGTCGAGATCGACTACGAAACCCTGTCGCATTTGACCGACCACGTCGAGGGCGGCATCCTCTCCCTTCTCGCGCAGCATTCGTTTGAAAACCTCGAGAAGACAGGTGGACGGAACCACCAGCCGCTCGACAGCGAGAATGGCACGCTCGAACGCCCGCGCGTTAGGTCCGCCATCGACGAACTCGAGCCAGCCTGAAGAATCGACGACATTGGCCGTGAGACTTTCGGTCGGCCTCCGCGATTGGCGTGGCTTCGCCTCAGGGCGCGGCATCAGACCCTGTCCGCGTCTCTGTCGACTTCAGACCCTACACCTCGATAAGCGCCCCGAAGCTCCCGCAGGGATCGCACCGGAATGAATCGGAGCTGGCCGTTATAAACGAGGACCTGGAGTTTCTGCCCCGGCCGGATGTGCAGTGATTCCCGGGCCGCCCGGGGTATTACGACCTGGAATTTGGGAGAAACGGTAACAGTGGACATATCGACCTCGATCGATCACGATTTCGTATGACGAAGTCTACTGTTCCAAGCCTGCCGCGCGCAACGGCAAGGATGCTGTCGCGCAATTTTGCGAATCGCTCAGCGCGCGCAGCGGACTGAGCACGCGTCGGCGGCGCCCGGTTCAGCGCAAGCGGCGACAGCCACGCCACGCTCCATCGGTCCGGGCGAGCGCGCTTTGTTCGAGATGACTAGCCGCAGCTGACCGTTCTTCTCGACAATGTTGATCCGCTCGACGTCGGCCGAGCGATGTTTTACGGGGTGAATCTCTTTGCTCTCTCTCCCTGCTTGATCAACAGGCCAGCGAACGGCTGGCCCACACCGTCCAGGCTATCCGCTGCGGGGGAGGAGCCGAGAAACCCGAAGAAACCGCGGCCAGCGACGTGCATTCCTACGAGACCGCTGTCGATCACGGCCAAGACGACCCCTTCGGTGCCTCGATCCGTGTCGAGCCCAAGTACGACACGGTCACGCCCTTTCACCGTCAGAAGCCCGTAGCCGCTCCGCTCGAACCCTTGCGCGTCATTGATGAGCATTCCGACGTTCGATCCAATCCGGCGGCCGATGTTTGGATCAGGGAGTGAATCACCAACGACGACACGGTCGACTCCATGCTCGTCCAGCACGAGTATTCCCGAGACGGCGTTGCGATAGGTGGGGTAGTATTTCATGTACGCGCCTCGCGGAAAGCGACCGGACCATGCGCTGTCAACGCGGGCGAGGTTGGTTCTGAGTCGGTTCTTGGCGTCCGGAATCGGTGCGCCGATAAGGATGCGCTCCCGACCATCACTATCAACGATCACGATACCGCGAGCGCGCAGGATCTGGTCATCAGAGACATGGAGGCGAAAAGCGGCGGTCGCCCCGACCAGGATTACGAGACTCGTGAACGACGCGTAGAGCCTGAGCAGCCCTACCTGCCTCTCGATCCTTTCGAGCCGGTCATGCATGATGGTGCTCCTTATGAAGTGCCTGTGCAATAACGAAGTTGGATCACCTTAAGCGAATTGGATAATTGCGACGTAACGAAGGTTTGAAATAGGGGCCCGCTGCAGAAGAGGAGTTCAGATAGCTCGCACGTCCACACTTCCGCAAATCTCAATTCAAATCAACCGCCTGGTTCTCACGACGATGGTGAGAACGCGAGCGCCGCGTTGAATGCGTAAGGTGCGGCGGCGGCCAGGTTCTCCCATGAGAGTACCGAACCGTTCGAGCGTCAATTCCATTCCCGAGAGACCGTCGACCGTGCGAATCACATCTCCCACGCGTAGCTTCGCCTCACTGGCGGGTGTTCGCGGCATGATTGCTCTCACCTGAAGCGTGTCGAAGGCAGATCCCTCCGCGACCACCTGCGCGCCCAGCATGTCAATCCAATCGGAACGCTTCGCGAGACGTGACGCCGGCACGAGGAAGATGGACGAATCTCTGTAGTCCAATATCACGCGGAACCGATTGAGAATTTCGCCTCCGAGCACGCCGGCGACGTCGGAAAATCCACTTCCCGCATTGTCACTTGTGGTGGCGCTCGCGACTGGCCGCGCAATCGGATAGGGCCCGAACTGCGCCGTGGGTATCCGGAACCGGACTCCCTTCGTCTCACCTCCAATCGCCAGTCCAAAGATCGGACGCGTCAAGTCATGTCCAGACAGAAGTCCCTCGCGCTTCACCCATGCGCCGTCGAGCCCAAGTGCTTCGAAGCTGCCCGTGTCCAGCTCGAGCCACGTTGTCACAAGAGTTCCGTCCGGTCGCGCAAGCTCAACGCTCACAAGCGGACTCTTTCCGCGAAACGTGAGAGGCACCACCGCTGCGTCGCGAGGAGCTACATAGGTAGCCGGATCAAAGAAGGACACCTCTCGTCTGTCGTAGTCAAGCTCGACGACGAAACGTGATAGGAAGCCGTAGCCAAGAATGCCGTCGATCGATCGGCCGAGGAACGGCTGCAGACCATCGAGCGGGGCGGAGACGAACTGAATGTTGTCCACGACGTGGGTGCCAAGCCGAATCTCGATTGGATCGACCCTTCCCATTTCGATCGCACCACCAGGCTGCTCGACGCGTTCCGGGTTGAGGATATGCAGATGAAGCTCGGATACCGCGCGAGCGTTCAGTATATCGTCGTTTGCCCCGGTATCGAGTATCACGTGAAGGATTCGTCCGCCGTTCACCCCAATCGTGATGAACGGGATTCGTCCGCCGTATAGATCCATCGGAAGGCGCACGATCGGACTCGCTGATGAAGGTCTCTGCGTTGGCTGAGCCTGTAACTGTTGCGTATAGGCCAACGTAGAGATGGAAGCGATTCCGACGGCGGCAGAAGCGATGCGCTTGAACGAGGAGGATCTGAGCTGGACGTTTGTTCTGCGCACTAAGACTCCAGAATTGTTTGTGTACCTCCAATCATGCGGGACAACATCTCCCGGCGCTTGAACGGATCAGACTGCCTTGAAGGATTCGATCTTTCGTGGCACGCTCGGATTTACCAGTCATGACGAGGGTCAAATGGCTTCAGAAATTTCCACCCTGTCTCGGGCCGAATACACTGCGCTAGCGGTGCGCCGCTTCGACACGCCTGAGATAATTGTCACGATAACGCGCCATCGCGGCCACTCGCGCACAAAGCCGCATTCTCACGAGGGCCCGTATCTATGCCTGGTGTCATCGGGCGACTTCGATGAGCGCGGTCCGCACCAAAATCTTTCCGTGTCTTCGGGTGATGTTATCGCGCACCCCGGCTGCGATATCCACGCGAACCACTTCGGCGCGGCGGTCGTGGAGTGCATCAACTTTGCTCCTCTCCCTGCGGGACGACTGAATGCGCTTTTCACCAGCTCGATCGTCAGACCAGACTCGTGGACTGATGCTCATATACTCCACCGGGTAAGGAACGAACTTCGTACGAATGATCGCTGGACTCCGATTGCCCTCGAGGTTCTGGCTGTAGAGATGCTCAAGGGGCACGCGCGACAGCGTGAGGCTTCAGTTCGCCCATCGCAGCGGTGCGCTGACCTTCGCGAGTTCATACAACGTGAGAGTCCCCGGGTGCCGACACTCTCCGAGCTCGCGAGCCGCTCAGGTCTACACCCTACATATCTGTCTCGGCTTTTTCGCGCTGCTTTCGGTACCTCCCCTGTGGAGCTGGGACGGCAGTACCGCGCCGCATGGACGCGCGCGCAGATAGAGAGCACCCCAATCAATCTCTCTCGCCTTGCGGCAGATGCGGGTTATGCGGATCACGCTCACATGTGTCGCGATCTACGCCGGCGCTATGGCGTTTCACCCCATCAGCTGCGCGACGGAGAGGCCGCGATCAACGATTGGCGCGTGTTGAATCGACCACTTGCGATGTGAAGTTCCGAGTATCGGCTGCCACCCGATCCCAGTTGTAGTACGTCTCAACGAGCCAGCGTGCTTGTCGCCCAAGCGCAGTGCGTCTGCTACTGTCGAGCAAAAGGCTGCGAATGCAGTTCGCAGCCGCGCGAACGTCCGTTGGATCGACGAGCATCCCACTCTCTCCATGGCGTACTGCTGAAGGAATGCCTCCGGAGTCTCCCGCAACACTAGGCACTCCGGAAGCTGCAGCCTCAAGAAAGGAAATCCCGAATCCTTCGGCATCAATGCTGTTCTCCACGCGTGACAGACCCACGTACAAGGCGGACGTAGCATACGCGTCCGCCAACTCGCTGTCCGACAGGGATCCGGCGAAGATGACGCTATCTGTTACCCTCAGCTTTGCGGCGAGCTCGCGCAGCCGCTTCTCATCCACGCCTGTACCGATGATTGCGTATCGAAGCGTCGGGAATTCAGCGAGGAGCGCAGGAAGCGCTTGTAATACGATGTCCTGCCCCTTGTGAGGAACGAGCCGCGCAACCGTGATGATCAGCGGGGCATTGCCGATCTTCCATTTGTTCCGAAAAACTCCACGGTCCCGGTGCGGGTGAAAGAAACCAGGATCTGTTCCAAGGCCGAGTGCTTTGACTGAAGGAGGGCTGTGGACGCGGAGCTGTTGCACGAGCTCACCTGCCAGGTCGGCAACCCATTGCGACGTGGCCACGATACCACTCGCGCGCCCGATTATCCTGCGTGCGCCAGCTCGCTTCCGATAGCTTGTACGGATTCCCTGCAGCTCCTTCAGGAGATCGCCACCGTTCACGTAAAGAAAGTAGGGTATTCCGAGACGCAGATGCGACATCGTCACCGCATACCCGACAGGCCGGATGTTACCGCAATGGAGCGCATCAACGTTGCCCCGCGAATGCCGCGTCAGCCACCGGCTCCACTGTAACTGTCGCGTGAAGCGCTTTGCCTCGGCGAACGGAAATGGCTGGCGATGAATTGGATAACTCTCTCCACGATCGAACTCTTGCGCACCGTCGGCGGCAACCGTCGAGACTTCCATCTTTGTTCCCGACTCGCTTCCAAATCTTCGACATAGCTCGACGTGGCGCCGCGCCATCCCGCCGGAGTCGGGAGGGAAGTCCTGTGTTATGAAGAGATGCTTCATCCGGGCAACAATTCAGGCGTCGGGCACATGGCGTCGTGAAAGATGGCGCCTCTTCGCCGCAGCCGGACTACCATCGTCTCATGCTATCTTGTTGCGAGCGTGATGATGCTTCGCGACGTCATCATCCGGGCCGACCAGAGGTCGGCCAATATCGCCCGGTTTTCAGCCATTACGTCGGACTTCCTCGCCTCGAGCCGTCCACGCAACAGGAGATTGCCAGTATAAACAATGGGAGCGAGAAGCAGCATCAGGAAACGGGCCGACCTCTTGAACCTGTCATAAGTCACGCTCGTGCTGGCGAAACCAGCCCTGCGGAGCTGATACGCGAGGTAGTAGTAAGAGACAGGATTGATGTGTCCTGATGTGTGTCTCGGATCGTTACTCGACAGGAGCAATGGATCGAATAGGACGGCGAACCCGGAGTGAAGATTCCGCCACCGCGAATTCAAATTCAGAATGTTTGGGGTGCTGAGGATCGCGGTACCGCCGGGCCGCAGTATGCGGAATAGTTCTCTCGCAAACGCAAACTGGTCCTCGAGGTGCTCAACGACTTCAAGACTGCACGCGACATCGACCGAGGAATCATCGTAGGGGAGACGGCCGGCCGCCCCGATCGGTGCGCAGGTGACTGACGGATATCGGAAGAACTCGGGAAAGAGGTCGCATGGAGCGACGATCTCTGAAGGCGATAAGCCAAGCTTCGACCTTGCGTACTCCCCAACAAGCTGCGAGAAGTACCCTTCTCCCGCGCCAATGTCGGCGATGACGACGCCCGGTTTGATGAACGGCACGACGAGATCGAGCACGCGATCGTTCGTGCTTGTGTGTGAGATCGGACGTATCTCGATCGACGCTTCTTCGGACATTTCGGAGTTGGCCAGAGACAGACGGCAAGCGAAACAATTTGAGGCAAATGTTGCAGGGAATGCGCCGTCGTGAGCGTTGCCACTGCGGCCGATAGCTCCAGCCTCGGCACGCAGACATGGTGAGATCTCATGTTTGCGTGGCGATCGCATGGTGTTTGGGGGCGCAAAACAAAAGCTCTTGGCCGGATCCGGCAGGCTGGCGATTGCACGATCCGCCGCTGGTACCGGCAAAGTGGATTCCTGCAGCTGCCCGAGTATTGTCTTGCGGATCAATGTACACTGAGGCGCCGCTATCGCCACCGCCGGTTCGCGCATTGTTGTAACGGACGGCGCATAGAACGATCTGTGTTGACGTCTGCGGTCAGCGGAGCGGGATTCTCCGACTGGTTGCGTCCGCTCGGTCGGCGCTCGTTAACATTTCCTCCGGTCTGTGCATCCTCTACCCATGAACCGAAGGCTTGCCCCTTTGTCCCGCAACTCCTGGAGAGGATGAAGCCGTGTTGACATACAAGAACAACACCAGCCCCCAGATCGAACACAGGCGACCCAGTCGCGCACCGATCCTCAGCTGGGCAATGCTGGCGATCTGGTTGATGCAAACCCCGGCGCACGCGAACGCCCAGAAGACGGTCCTGACCGCATTCGATCACGTGACGTTGATAGATGGAACCGGCGCCCAGCCAAGGCCAAACATGACCGTCGTCGTCTCCGACGGGCTCATCGTGGATCTCTTCACCTCTGGACAGAAGGCGCTCCCGACGGGCGCACGGGTATTCGACCTCCGTGGGAAGTACATGATCCCGGGCCTGATCGATGCGCATGTGCATGTCGCCACCGACCCAGCCGGCCGTGATGCGAATTCGCCAGAGCGTCTTCGGAGTGCGTTGAACGGAGGCGTTACCTCGGTTCGCGACATGGCCGGTGATGCGGTAGTGCTTCGCACGCTCTCCAGTGCGGCCCGGGATCCTGCCTTTGCCTCGCCGCGCATCTACTACTCGGCTCTCATGGCTGGACCAACTTTCTTCGAGGATCCCCGCACCACAGCTGCCGCACACGGAGGAAAGCCCGGAGAGGTAGCGTGGATGCGGGCGGTGACTATCGAGACTGACATTGTCAAGGCGGTGGAGTCCGCCAAAGCCACAGGCGCGACCGGGATAAAGCTATATGCAGACATTCCTCCTGCTCTTGTCACACGTCTCGCGGCGGAGGCCCACGCCCAGGGAATGAAGGTGTGGGCGCATGCGACTATTTATCCTTCGCGCCCGACGGACGCTGTCAGGGCTGGCGTGGATGTCATATCTCACGCGCTGCTCCTCTACTGGGAAGGCGTTGCCGTGGTGCCCACACGGTATCACCAAAGGGCTCCCAGCACGGCGTATGACTCGCTGAACGTGAAGTCAGGCGTGATGGACGCGTTGCTGCGTGACATGAAGGCGCACAACACCATCCTGGACGCAACGCTGTTCATTTCCAGCCGCCTGGAGTCTGCTCCCGCTGGAACGGCGGGCATGGTCGATCCCGCTCGCGCCGTGAGATGGATGTTCGACGTGACAGCCCGAGCGAAGGAGCTCGGTATTACTGTTGCAGCGGGCACCGACGGAATGTCCCCGGGAGGGCCTGTCGAGCTCCCTAACATTCATCGCGAGCTCGAGCTCCTCGTGACGCGCGTGGGTTTCAAGCCGGTCGAGGCAATCGCCGCCGCAACTTCGAACGGTGCGCGCGCCATCGGAATCGAGAAGACGACCGGCACGGTCTCGGTGGGAAAGGTGGCCGACCTTATGGTTCTCACGGCGGATCCTTCGGTCGACATACGAAACACGCGAACTGTTGAGTTTGTGGTGAAGGGCGGAGTCATATTCGATCGAAAGGCATTCCTTGCGAGCGTCGGGTCGCGTAACGATGCGCGTGGCCTACCCCCACAAGCAGATGACACTCATTAACTAGATGCCGTCGGCGAGCGATGCGACGGAGAAGAGCCCAACGGGCAGCGGCCGGACAGAGACGGTGCATCTCGTCACATCGGCTCAGACTGGGGACAGGGAAGCGTTTGGTGTCCTGTACAGCCGCTACGGTGCGCTCGTTCACGGTGTGCTGCTCGCGCACGCGAGCCGGGACGACGTCGCCGATCTCGTGCAGGATGTCTTTCTACATGCAATGGCGCGCATCGGGACGATACGAGATCCCACGGCGTTCGGAGCGTGGATTTCGCAGATCGCGCGCAACATGGCAAGAATGAAATCACGATCACGACTCAGGCTCGTTTCACTCGATGAATCGATTGCGTCGGAGCACGCGAGTCCTGACGCGGGACTCGACGCGGAGAAGGTGTTAAGCGCACTTCGTTCACTGCCGGAGTCATATCGGGAGACGCTGGTGCTTCGACTTGTGGAAGGCATGAGTGGCGCTGAGATAGCGGAGCGAACCGGTCTCACGCCCGGTTCAGTGCGCGTAAACCTTCACCGCGGCATGGAGATTCTGCGCACCAGGCTGGGAGGTACCGAGTGAACGACGATTATCTGTGGGATCCGTCAGCCAGTCCCGACGCGGAAATCGCCGCGCTCGAACGGGTACTTCGACCTCTGCGATTCGCGCCGGCAGACGTGCCCTTTCCAGTCGGATGGCGCACCCGCCGGTCGCGCTTCATTTCCGGTGCAGCCGCCGCCGCAGTGTTCGTCGCTGTCGCAAGCGGTCTTCTCTACTGGAAGATGACCCAGCCGGCACCATGGAGCATCGAAAACATCGAGGGGATTGCACGACTTTCAGGAAAGCCGGTGAATTCCGAGAGCAGACTTGTCGCTGGAGGGACGATCGAGACGGATTCACGGTCCGCCGCGAGGATCGCAGTCGGAGGCATCGGCATCGCGGATATTGGGCCGTCATCGAAGGTCCAACTCCTTCGGGCGGACTCCGGCCAGCATCGACTCGAGCTCATGCGGGGGACGATCTACGCTCGAATATGGGCTCGGCCTCGTTTTTTCGTGGTACAGACGCCGTCGGGGACAGCAACCGACCTTGGCTGCATCTATACGATGAGCGTAGATAGCGCTGGAAATGGACGCCTGAGCGTAAGTGAAGGCGAAGTGGAGATCGCTGGCGGCGACGTTGGCGTCCTCGTACCTGCTGGCAATACGGTCGCACTGATTGCTGGCAAAGGGCCGGGTCTTCCTTATCCCATCAGTAGCTCCGTTGCGTTCCGCGCTGCTGTCGCGGCCGCCGATTCTGCCGGCTATGACGGAGAAGCGACACAAAGGATCGTCCAGCTCGCCAGCCGCAAAGAAACTTTGACGTTGTGGCACTCGCTCAGTCGCGCCGACGCGGCACAGCGTCAAGAGATCTACTCGCGCCTTGCGGTCCTTGCAAAACCACCTGCTGGAGTGACTGAGGATGGCATAGTGGCCCTCGATCAGTCGATGCTTGCGGCCTGGGAGAAAAGCATGCGGGGCTCCTGGAGCTCGGAGCCTGGGTCGTGGTGGAGACGTATCCTGTTCCGACTGGGACTCAGAAAGCCCGCGGTGTGGATTGGCAGCGCGACGTAGGCCGGGGGCACGGCGGAGCAGCACCGCCCGTGGTGACCATCGCGCCCCGATCGCAGCTTCGCGGTTCGACTCCGACTGCCGCGCGTATGCCCACTTTCCATTTGAAGTAAACTTGTCCCGATTGAAACGTCGTACACCGCCTCTTGTTCCGGCACGCGCGATGCTCCATCCTCCAGACACATCCGCGTGACATCGCCGCGCGAATTCCCGCGCCGCGCGGCGTCAAACAGTCATCCAGTGAATTAGGCCAATCTTCTGCGCCGGAGGGATCGCGCATGAAACCCATTTCCTTCTTGCTCAACGGAGTCCAGCGCAACCTGACCGTCGACGACACTCGCATGCTGCTCTGGGTGTTGCGCGACGACCTCGGCCTCACCGGTACGAAGTTCGGCTGCGGCGAAGCCGTCTGCGGCGCGTGCACAGTGCTGATCGACAATAAAGCGGTCCGCGCCTGCGTTACGCCGATGAGTGCTGTTGGCGGCACGCGCGTCGTCACGATCGAAGGGCTGGCGCACGATGAGCGC
>JBGPLS010000087.1:0-12502 GCA_041486565.1 Gemmatimonadaceae bacterium | reverse complement strand
GGTTGCGAGCCGGGCGAGCAGCTGGATCGCCAGTATCCCGAGCGTCACGGCCCCCACCGCAAGGACGAGAAGTCCGCCGACGACTCCCGCGACCACCCAGCGATTCGCGCGCCGCTGCCGCACTGACCCGCCGAGGTGACCCTCGAGAAGATCGGCGTTTCGCATGTTGGCGCGCCAGCCGACGTCGAACATGTCGCCGAGCACGGGAACGCTTCCGACGACGGTATCGACGCCGACATTGAGGAGCATCCTGACGAGCACGGAAGGAGGCGCACCAAGCCGTGCCGACGCGAGGATGATGTAGCCTGACAGCGCTGCGCCCGCGAGGTCGCCGACGACGGGGACGAGACCGAGAACCGAATCCGCTCCGATGCGGACCTGCGTTCCCGGGATCGTGACTGCGGAGTCGAGGACACGAGCGAGATTGCGAATGCGGGCGGCGCGGTTCGCGGCAGTAACGTCAGTCATGATCCCTTACGCAAAAAACGCGGCAGCCGGCGGCTACCGCGTTTCACGCCTGATCGTGCTAGCGCTTGAAGATGCCCTTGAGCTTCTTCGCGGTGGCATCCTTCACGCCGGACTTGACCCCTTCCTTGACACCTTCGGCAGCGTCCGCCTTGGCCGCTGCGGTGACCGAGTCGACGTTCACGTCGGGCCCCGCAGCTTTTGCGTCCTTTCCGTCGCCGGCAGCAATGTTGGCGTCGATCTTCGGCATCTCGACCTGCTTGTAGTCGGCCGGAATTGCGAAGAGAGATTTCGGCACGTCGGTGTTCTTGAAGTTGAGCATCTCGCTCGTGACGGTGCTCACCCTCTCCTTCCCCTTGTCATCGGTGCTGACGGTCTTCACCACTGATTTGAGGGGCACCCCGTAGTCGATCTTCGCCTGGGCCGTGGCCATCTGGCTCTTGTAGTCGGGATTGTTGAACATGTCGAACGACTGCGCCATCGCCTTGCCGCTCGCCATGAAGGGATTGGACAGACCTTTGAGCGACGGGGCGAAGTAGTAGTCGGTGGTCGTCTCGCTGCGGGACTTGGAGCTGCGGCCGAAGACCTTCGCCGTGACCGTGTAATTCTCGACCAGCCGATAGTGAACTGTCGGATACCCCTGGATGGTCTCGCCGGCGCCGAGCTTCTGGGCGTCGATCTTGACGTCGGTCATCTCCATCTTGATCATGCCGCCGACGGCGTTCACCATCTTGCTCATGCCCGCGAGCATGCTGGCGATGTTCCATTCCATGTACTGCTTGTTGGAAGGATCGACGAGGAGCATCTTCTTGCCGCCTTCCTTGACGAGGAAGTAAGAGCCCTTGCCGCCGAACACGTCGCCCTGGACTGCCGTCTCGAGAATGTCGATTCGCGCTTCATTGCCGGCGAAGGCGCCCCTTCCGCGCATCGTCACCGATTCCTTGCCGCCAGCGTCTGACCGGACTATGAAGTCGTACGTAGTGCCGCCTGACATGGGAGCCGAAAGCGGCCTGGCGGCGAGCAGAATGGGAAGCGCGGCCATGACGGCAAGGCGCGAAGGACGCGAAAAGACACTGATCATCAGAAAGCTCCTTTTCCAGCATGCGGCCGCGGGTTCCGCGGCATGGGACGAGGGGTTTTTATGCTTGCGACGGAATCAAATTCCCGCCCGCAAACATAAGTCCCTGTTCCAGATTAGGCCAGTTTCTTTGGCGGGAAGACCACCGATGCCACCACCGAGACCGCAAGTATCACTGCGATCACCAGAAGAGAGACCAGAATGGGGATCTCGTAGACGCTGCCGAGGAGCATCTTGACGCCCACGAAGGTGAGGACGACCGCCAGGCCGAGCTTCAGGTAATGGAATTTGTGGATCACTCCGGCCAGCATGAAGAAGAGCGATCTGAGACCCAGGATGGCACAAACGTTGGATGTGTAGACGAGCAGCGGATCACGTGTGACGGCGAAGATCGCGGGAATCGAGTCTACGGCGAAGATCAGGTCCGTCGTCTCGACGAGGACCAGCACGATGAAAAGCGGAGTTGCAAGCACGCGGCGGCTTTCACCGCGCTTGGCCGGCTCGCGGACGAAGAAGCTCTGGTCGCGGAAATCCTGGGTCACCGGTACAAGCCGCCTGACGAGGCGAAGAACGGGGTTCGATTCAGGCTCGATGTCGGCCTCGTCCTGCATCGCCATCCGGATGCCGGTGAAGATGAGGAAGGCTCCGAAGACGTAGATGATCCAGTGGAATTGCTCGATGAGAAACGCGCCCGCCGCGATCATCGAGCCTCGCATCAAGAGGGCGCCGATGATTCCCCAGAACAGCACTCGATGCTGGTACTTCTCGGCAATTCTGAAATACGAGAAGATCAGAACGATGACGAAGATGTTGTCGACCGAGAGCGAGTACTCGATCAGGTAGCCGGTGACGAACTCGAGCGCGGCCTGGCGGCCTTGAAGCTGGTAAATGACGCCGGCAAAGCCCAGCGACAGCGTGATCCAGACGCTGGTCCAGATCGCCGCCTCCTTGACGGTGATCTTGTGGGCTTTCTTGTTAAAGACGCCGAGGTCTATGGCGAGGACGGCCAGGACCCCCACGTTGAAGGCGATGAGAAGGGACATTCTGCTCATGCGAGCGTTGCCCCGCTCTCCCTACCGGCGCAGCCCGGCGAAGAGGTCAGCGGCGCTCCACCGCGTCGCGCACGTCGAGAAGGATCTCGAAGTAGAGTTGCTCCCTGCGGTATGCGAAGTCGAGCGACGCCATCTGTGATTGATCGCCCGCCGCTTTCGCGCGCTCGAACGCTTCAGTGTACATGTCGTCGAGGTTCGCCAGGATGCGGTCGCGGGATCGGGACATTGTGTTCTCGAGGGAATCTGGGTGGGTGGGCAGGATGTTACCGTAGCGGTCAATGCCGGCGATCCGCTCGAGGAGAGCTTGGGGATCGCGATTGTCGAAGAGAAGCTTCCTTGCCGCGCCGAAGGCGAAGCGGCGCGGATCGATCGGACCGGGCATTTGCGTTGAGAGTAAGTGGAGGTCACCCCCAAAGGAAGCGGGCGAGAGACCACACGTTTTCATTCTAGGTGTCCGGCTCCGCGCTGTCGATCTTGTTGTCGCCCGGCGGCGCGACGTAGAGGTACTCGGTGACGACCCGGCCGCCGACGAGATGCTCGGCGACTATCCGCTTCGCGCCGGCCTCATCCACCGCCCCATACCATATATCCTCGGGGTACACGACCACCATCGGTCCGTGCCCGCACTGATTCATGCACCCGGCGTGGTTTACGCGCACCGTGTCGCGAAGCCCGGCGGCTGCCACCGCCTTCTTGAGCGTCGCGTGAACCCCCACCGATCCGGCGAGCGGACAGGTTTTGCCGCTGGTGCAGACGAAGACGTGGTGACGGTATTGCCCCATGACCAAAGATGACCGGCCGGGGGGTGGTGGGTCAATTTGAAGCGCGAGCCTGCGGGAGTCTCACGGTTCCAGGCTTTGAGACAAGCAAAACGAGAGAGACACAGCGGCCAGCTGACAGAGAAGCATAGCGATCGGCCGCGAGCGGAGAACTCCGGGTGGCCCTAATCAGGCGTCTCAATCGGAGAATTCGTCTCGCGACTCGAGCCAGCGGTCAGCATGCTGAAAAGGGTTGCTCAAAGCTGGATCATTCCATCGCGGTAGGCTCCATGTTATTTCGCTAGCGGCCGGCGGCTGACAAAGCTATCCGCTCGCCGCTGTGTATTTCTCGGTGAGCTTTTCTTCGAGCACCACCTGTCGCGGCCTCGCTTCAAACTGACCCAGCACCCTGGCCGAAGCTCCAGTTGACAGTCGCGAAGGGCGCACATTGTTTGAGATGACGCCGAAATCCAGGAGCGAATCATGACGAACGTCGCGAGCGCGATAGGCATCGATCAGTCGATCGCGCGGAAGGGTTATGCCCACCCGGAAGTACTTGTCAGCACCGATTGGCTGGCCGAGAACCTCGCCGATCCGAACATCCGCGTCATCGAGAGCGACGAGGACGTTCTCCTCTACGACACCGGCCACATTCCCAGCGCTCAGAAGGTGGACTGGCACGAGGACCTGAACGATCCGGTTTTGCGCGATTACGTGTCGGCAGGTCAATTCCAGGCGCTGCTGCGGTCGAAGGGGATCGACGAGAATACCACCGTCATCTTCTACGGCGACAAGAACAACTGGTGGGCCGCGTACGCGTACTGGGTGTTCCAGCTCTTCGGCTTCACCAACGCGAAGCTCCTCGACGGGGGCCGCATCAAGTGGGAGCAGGAAGGGCGCGAGATGACGACCGACGTCCCGAAGTATCCCGCGACCAGCTACAAGGCGCCGGAGCGGTCGGACGAGAAGATCCGCGCCTTCTTCCGCGAGGTTCGCGACCACGCCGACAAGGGGAAGCCGCTGGTGGACGTCAGATCGCCTGAGGAGTACAGCGGCGCGAAGATCCACATGCCCGACTACCCGCAGGAGGGGACGCTTCGCGGCGGCCACATTCGGGGCGCTCGCAGCATTCCCTGGGCGCGGGCGGCCAACGCTGACGGGACATTCAAGTCCGCCGACGAGCTCCGCGCGATCTACCAGAAGGAGCAGGGGCTCAAGCCGGATGACGACGTGATTGCATACTGCCGAATCGGCGAGCGCTCGTCGCACACGTGGTTCGTCCTGACGAACCTGCTCGGATACGAGAAAGTGCGAAACTACGACGGGAGCTGGACCGAGTGGGGCAACGCCGTTCGCGCGCCAATCGAGAAAGGCGCGCCTAAATGAGCGAGCCGTCACGCATGTATGTGAAGTGGACCGGTGATCACAAGTTCGACGCTGGACTTGAGGGCCGGCCGGCGGTGCGACTCGACAGCGATGGTGTCACCGGTCCGAGCCCGATGGATGGATTGCTCGGCGCACTGGCGGCATGCGCCGGCGTCGACGTGGTGGACATCCTGGCCAAGCGGCGCACGCCCGTTGAGTCACTCGACGTTGAAGTGGTCGGCCGGAGAGTGAACACGATTCCACGAAGGCTCGAGCACGTGACTCTCAACTTTCGCATCGGCGGCCCGGGAATCGAGCGCATACACGCCGAGCGTGCGGTGGATCTGGCGGTGAACAAGTACTGCTCGGTTCGCGATTCGCTGCGGCCCGACGTGCCTGTCGAGTGGATAGTCGAGCTGGAATCAGAGAAGGGGTGAGGGAACCTCGCGAGTCGAGTCTCCCCGACGTTCTGCGGCTGATTCTCGCTTTCGTCGTCTTCCTGCTTTCGTTGCTCGTAGTTTTTCCGGCACCGACATATCTCGCGTGGGAGCTGTCGATCCTTGTCACCGAGTGGGGTCACGTCCTGGCCCTGATCGCGCTGCTCGTCCTGCTGCCTGGCTGGAGGAGCTCCACAACCGGAAAAGTCTCTGCGCTCCTCGCCGCTGTTGCGATGGTGCTGGCGCTTTCGTCGCTCGCCCGCGCGATTCCGATCGCCCGGTCTCTTCCGAACGATCTGCAATCGGCGTTCGGAGCCGTTCCCCCGAGGGCGATGCCCAATGCGCCGCCCCGATCGAGCCCACTCGCTTTCGGTGACATCGTCGCCCGGGTAGGGACGCCGCCGGTGCAGGTCGCAACAGTTCCATATGTCTTGCGCGACGAGCGGCCTCTCGAGCTCGATCTCTATCGTCCGCTGCGCGTGCCGCGCGGGGCGCTGCCAATCGTGGTCATGATTCACGGAGGATCGTGGCGCGGCGGCACCCGCAAGGATCTGGCGCCATTGAACCGCTACCTCGCGGCGCGCGGCTACGCGGTTGCCGCGATCAGCTATCGCTTCGCACCGCGGCATCCGCATCCGTCGGCCAGTCGGGACGTGCAGTCGGCGATCCGATTTCTGAAAGCGAATTCATCCAGACTCGGGCTCGATTCCTCGAGAATCGCTCTCGTTGGACGCTCGGCCGGCGGTCAGCTCGCGCTGCTCGCCGCCTACACCGCCAACGATCCGTCGATCAGGGGAGCAGTCGGGTTGTACCCGCCTTCCGACCAGGTCTGGGGCTACGACAATCCCACCAATCCGCGGGTGCTCAACAGCACGGAGGTTCTCGAGGGATTTCTCGCCGGGAATCCGAAGACGGCGCCGGAAGCGTACGCATCCGCGTCCCCGATCAACTTCGTCGGGCCATCGACGGTTCCGACGCTCCTGATCCACGGCGCAAAGGATGAACTGGTCTTCGCGCGACAGAGCGCGCGACTCGATGCGAAGCTTGCAGCGGCACACCGTCCGCATTTCTTCCTTCGACTGCCGTGGGCGACTCACGGCTGCGATTACAACTTCAACGGGCCATGCGGTCAGCTGAGCACGTACGCAATCGAGAGGTTTCTGGCTGCCGTGATGAAATAGCTCTCCGCGTTCTCCGTGCTTCCAATCACCGCTGATCCGCCAATCAGCTTCCTATCGCCTTTTCTTCGCCGCGGCCGCCGGATTGTAATCCGCCCACTTCTTCTCCGATTCCTCCATCTCCGACCGAAGCTTCTCGAAGCTCTCGTACCGTTCCCGCGATACCTCGCCGCGCTCGACCGCCTCCCGCACCGCGCAGCCCGGCTCGATCGAATGCGTGCAATCGTTGAAGCGGCATCCCTCCAGATAGGGCCGGAGCTCGGGGAAGCAGGCGTCGAGGTGTTTCGACGGCATCCCCCACATCCCCACCTCGCGCAGTCCCGGCGTGTCCACGACGTATCCCGCATCGGGCAGTGGATGCGCAACCGCGCCGACTGTTATGTGCCGCCCCTTGTTCACCGACTCGCTGATCTCTCCCACTCGGAGGTTCAGTCCCGGGTACATCGCATTCATCAGCGACGACTTCCCGACACCCGACGGTCCGCTCAAGACCGACGTCCGACCGGCGAGCGCCGAATGCAGCTCGTCGAGTCCCACGCGCTGCTTCACGCTCGTGAAATGAACCGGATAACCGGCACGGACATAATCGTTGAATCGCTTCTCGGTCTCCCGTCTGTCCGTGAGCTCGATCTTGTTGATCACCACCCGCGCGTCGAGGCCGTTGCCTTCGGCGATCACCAGGAAGCGGTCGAGCATTCGCACGTGCGGCTCCGGGTTCGCCGCGGCAAAAACGATGACCACCTGGTCGACGTTGGCGGCGACGATGCGCTCACCTCGCCCCGCGCCCGGCATGCGCCGCGCGAGCTGCGACCGCCGCGGAAGAATTTCGGCGATCGCCCAACCTCCGGTCGCGTCCTCACCAGTGGACTCTCGCTCGATGATCACGTCGTCGCCGACGGCCAGTTTGAGAATGTCGTGCCGCTCTCTCTTCAGCCGGCCGCGCAGTGACACGTCGAGCGTCTGACCGCCCTCAGTTCGCACACGCCAGATGCCGCCCGTGCCGTTGATCACGACCCCCTTGTCCCGCGTCCTCCCTGAACCGTGAGCGGGAGGGTCGGCGCGGAGCGGAGAGTCCGTCACTGTTTTTCCCCTCTCTCGTCTCGCATCGCTTCCCACCACGGCCGCCCGCTCGCTGAATGCCCGGCGATCAGTAAATCCAGCGCCGACCGCACCTCGCTCAGTTGCATCGCACCGACTTTCGCCAGCGCCTCCGCCTCGGATTCGCCGTATTCCAGGTAGTCGGTCTCGAGATGTCCGGCGGCGACTGGATCTCCCGCGCGCCACCTGACGAAGAGCAGGTACGCCGCGAACCGACGGCCCGGATCGCCCGTCTCATCGGCGACAATCTCGACCGAGTACGATGAGCCGTCTTTTCCCTCGAACGCGGCCGGCCGGCTGTGCACGGCCATGTAGCCGCCGATCGTGTTGGCATCGCCACGTGAATGGTCCGCAGGAAGGAACTGCCCCACGCTAACCCCGCCGCCCCACGATCTCCTTCAACACATTGCCGGTGATGAACGCCACGTTGGCCGGACGCTCGGCGAGCCGCCGCATGAGATACGGATACCATTGCGTCCCGAATGGAACGTACACGCGCAGCCGGTATCCCTCGCGCACAAGCCTGTCCTGCAGATCACGGCGTACGCCGTACAGCATCTGAAACTCGAACCTGTTCGATGCGATCTGGCTCTCTCGCGCAAACCGTTTCGTCTCGCGGACGATTCGCTCGTCATGCGTGGCGATGCCGGGATAATGTCCGTTCAGAAGCAGCTCGCGCATGCACCGCAGATAGGAGTCGTCGACGTCTTTTTTGTCGGGATAGGCGACGGATGCCGGCTCCTTGTACGCGCCCTTGCACAGCCTGACCCGCGCGCTGGCAACGTTGGCTTCCTGCACGTCGGAGAAGCAACGGTACATGTAGCTCTGGAGAACCATCCCGACATTCCCGCGATACGACGGAAAGAGGCGATGATAGAAAATGTCGAGCGTCCGCTGCGTGTAGTCGCTCCCTTCCATGTCGATTCGCACGAAGCTCCCGTGCTCTCGCGCGCGCTCGAGAATGTCCTGAACGTTGGCGATGCACACTTCCTCGCCGACGTCGAGCCCCAGCGCGGTCAGCTTGAGCGAAACGTTGGCATCCAGTCGGCTCTGCTTGATGCGGTCGAGGATCTCGATGTAGTGCCGCGCCGACTCCCGCGCTTCGGTTTCGTTGCGAACGCTTTCGCCGAGGAGATCGAGTGACGCGGTGATTCCGCGGTGGTTGAGTCTCTTTACGGCCTCGAGAGCGGAGCCGAGGGTCTCGCCGGCCACGAAGCGGCTGGCGAACCCCTTGGCCATTCTGTTGTTGCGGACGAAGCTGAATACCGCGGGCTGGCTCGACAGGTACAGAAGCGCGTTACGAAGCATCGATTACGGCAGGGCCGGCGGGATGACGGGCTTGGGGTCGGTCATGACTCTGAGAACCGGATAGGCAGTGCCCGCTCTGAGCGCGTCATCGAAGAAATTCCAGGTCACCAGCCCATCGTCGCTCTCGGGCTCGAGCAGGTAGATAGCAATCAAGCCGAGAGGCTGGCTGGTGTACACGATCCGGGATCCGGCGCGAAGCTCGCGCCGCTCGCTCACCCAGCGGCCAACGAGTCGCATCTCATGATGTCCCTGGAAGGGACGCGGTGAAGCGACTGCCGAATCAACGATGAAAGTTTCCACCCGCGCCGCGCGTGCCTCCGGCAGTGAATCAACCACGACCCCGTGCTGCCGGAGAAGTCGAACCACCTGCGTATCGGATGGCGCGACTGCGTACGCCACCGGCGGGGGCGTGAAAAGCGTCGGCCGGAAGCGGTCGAACACCGGCATCTTCACGGCGTTGAAGCGGCCTGTCCGGCGCTCCCCTCGCGGCACTCCGGGCTGAGTCCGCGTCGAGTCGCCTGTTCGCTCGAGCTCCTCGGCAACCACGGCAACCGAATCGGGAGCGGTGGCCATCTCCGACCGAATCGCAACCGATCCGGGCCCTTCACCGGTCTTGTTCCAATCCTCTGGCTGCCGGCTTGCAGCAGCGGTGAGTCCGCGAATCGTCTTCGCGTTCATTGCGATGACGGAAAGTATCTCACGCGTGAATGCGTACGTCGAAGCGACGCGCCGCTGGAAAGGATCGTGAGAAAATGCCTCGCTCAGTATCGCGATCCTTCCCCTCAGCCCGTAGTAGTTCGTTCCGAAGCGCGGACGCGAGTCGAAGGTCGCCCATCCCTTCGACAGTGTATCGTCGGAAACGAAGTTGCCGTAGTCGAACGTCGCGAAATTGTGGTCCTGCTGCATCCGGGCGCGAAGAGTCGGCATCACGAAGTCGCGGGTGAATGCTCCGAGCGGCGCTGCCGGATTGAGGGGCGGCGCGTAGGTGAGCGCGTAGCCGTGGTAGCTGCCGTCAGTGGTGTGCAGGTCCACGAACACGTCAGGATCCCAGGCGTTGAACATCGCAAGCGAAGCTCGCGTCTCCGGCGCCTCCGCCTTGACGTAGTCGCGATTCAGGTTGAGCCCCTGTGCATTCGCGCCCTCCCCCACGAGCTCGGGGCCGTTCTGCGATCCGCGATTTGCTTCCTGCGCGGCGAACCGCTCGTTGCCGTCGGCGTTGTAGATCGGCACGGCGATGAGAACCACCGAGTCGAGGACGTTTGGCCCAGGCGAGCTCGTGAGATCGCGGAGGAGCGCGAGCAGCGCTTCCTTTCCGTCTACTTCACCAGCGTGGATGTTCCCCTGCACGTAGACAATCGGCCGTGCCAGCCGGCGTGCTTCGGCAGGTGTCGAAACCCGCGGCCGCGAGGCGACGACGTATGGAATCGCGCGCCCTTTATTCGTCGTTCCGATCGAACCGAACGCCAGCTCGCTCCTGCCGTGAAGCGAGTTGAGAAACGCGACGACGTCCGCATAGTGCGAGGTCTCGAGGTAGCTCGTCCGCTCGGCGCGGGTGCGTGGTCCGGCAGTCGCGGCGGTCGGAACAGTCACCGCGATGCTCGCTCCCCGAGTGGTCGTGCAGCCGCCGGCCACCATCAGTACCAGAAAAAGCGAAAGCAGCTTCACGCAGCGGGATGGAATCGTTCGTTGCGGCGGGCCATGGCGACGAGTGACTCGGCCGGCGCATACCGGCCCGGGAATCGATCGTTGAGCTCCTCGAGCTGGCGCACGACTTCGGCAATTCCGAGCGAGTCCATGTATCGGAATGGACCACCGCGGAATGGAGGAAAGCCGAATCCGAAAACAGCGCCGACGTCGCCGTCGCGCGCCGAACGGATCACGCCCTCGGCGAGACATTGCGCCGCTTCGTTCAGCATCGGGAGCACCGTGCGCTGCTGGATCTCGGACGCCTGGTACACGGCGCGAGGCTGAGGCGGCGCTCCTCTCGAGGGTGGAATCTCGCGCGCCGCGGGCGTCAGCAGCGGATACACCGATTGGTCCACTTCTCCCTTCTTTCCCTCTTCGTCGTAGAGGTAGAAGCCTTTCTTCGACTTTCGCCCATATCGCCCGGCCCCGACCACCGCCTGCACCGACTGCGCGGGTGCGAATCGCTCGCCGAAAGCGTCGTGCATGATCTTGCCGGCCTTGGACGCGACATCGAGTCCCACTTCATCCACCAGTGTGACCGGTCCGACGGGAAATCCGAAATCCACCAGCGCCCTGTCGATCGCGTCGATTGACGCGCCCTGGTCGAGCAGCCGTCCAGCCTCGTTGATGTACGGAGTGAGGATGCGATTGACGTAGAAGCCCGGTCCATCGTTCACGACTATTACCGTCTTGCCGAGCTTCTTCCCGTACGCGACCGCCGACGCCGTGACGTCGCGATCCGTCTGATCGGTGGTGATCACCTCGAGCAGCGGCATCTTGTGTACCGGCGAGAAGAAGTGCATGCCGAGAACGTGGGATGGTCTCGTCGAAGCCGTCGCTATCTGCGCGATCGGGATGGTGCTCGTATTCGAGGCGAAGATCGCGCTCGGGTCGAGCACCATTTCGACCTCGCGCAGCACTTCGTGCTTGACGTTGATGTCCTCGAATACCGCCTCGATCACGAGGTCGACGTTGGCGAATCCCGAGTAGTCGATCGTCCCTCCGAGCAGCGCCATCATGTCGGAGAATTCGACGCGCGTGATCTGCCTGCGGGTCAGCCGCTCCTTGAGGATGTCGCGCGCCGCCGCTAACCCCTTGGCGACGTGTCCATGGTCGGCGTCGCGCATCCGAACGAGGGTGCCCTGCTGCACGGCGACCGACGCTATCCCCGCCCCCATGAAGCCTGCCCCGAGAATTCCCAGCTTCCGAACCGGCGTGATCACCGGCGGCGGCTCACCCGGCCCGACCGCAACGCCCGGATCCTTCTTCAGCGCGGTAGTCGCGAAGAATAGATAGATGAGCTGCTTCGAGACGTCGGTGGCCGCCATCTCGCCGAACAGCCGCGACTCCTCGCGGTATCCCTTGCTCGGCCCGCCGCTGTAGCCGGCGGCTACCACGTCAATTGCCGCAAGCGGAGCCGGATAATTGCCGCCGGTCTTCTTGAGCGTTTCCTCGCGCGCCTTCCTCAGAACGATCCTGCGTCCTGCGGGATTCCCCTCGAGCAGCAGTCCCGTAATGCCGTTGCGATGGTGTTGATGCTTCCGCGTTCCGTCGGCGATGTCGCGCGCCCGCTGCACTGCGATGTCGCGCAGGATTGCCGGATGCACGAGCTCGTCCACCAGTCCGGTCTGGAACGCCTTCTTCGCGCGGACATTCTTGCCGGTGAGTATCATGTCCAGCGCGGCACGCACGCCGATGAGTCGCGGCAGACGCTGCGTTCCCCCGGCCCCCGGTATCAGGCCGAGCTGAACTTCGGGCAGCGCGAGGACCGTCTTCGGATGATCGGTCGCGATGCGGTACGCCGCGGCGAGCGCCACCTCGAGCGCGCCGCCGAGGCACGCGCCGTGGATCGCGCACACGAGCGGCGTGCGCATCCGCTCGATTGTGTCGAGCAGCAGCTGGCCGTCGTGACTCATGCGCTCGGCATCGGCCGCGGTCTTCAGCTCGAGAAACTCTTCGATGTCGGCGCCTGCGATCCACGTGTCCTTCTTTCCGCTCAGCAGCACGGCCGCCCTCACGTTGAGGTCCCGCTCGAGACGGTCGAACAGCGCGACGAATTCTTCCTTCACCTGCCGGT
>JBGPLS010000086.1:0-12513 GCA_041486565.1 Gemmatimonadaceae bacterium | reverse complement strand
GTCGAGAGCCGTGTGGCCGAGGGCATCCCGCAAGGCCACACGTGGGAGAACACGATTTACTTCCGGATTGCGCTTCACTGGACGAGCGATCCGCCGGCGACTTATACGGGGAACCTCGTCTTCACCGTTTCAACGACACAGCCGTGAGGATTTCCCTCGGCTTCACGCTCGCGTCAGCGATCGTATTTCTATGCGAGGCGAATCCGCCGGCAGCAGCCGCCCAGACGGGACGCACCGCCGCGGCTGCCGATCGAGCTTCAGGGGTCGTCCAGGTCTCGCGCAGGTGGTTCGATAATCCGGCGAGAGCTGGCGAGCTCGCGGGCCGGATACTCGCGACCGGTGCGCCGAGCACCTACCAGGTGATCTCCATTGCGATTCCCGACCAGCTTCCGCGACGCGGCGAAGGCCGCGTCGAGATTGTTGCGCGCGACGGCTTCACGATTCTCGGCACGCGCAAGTGGTCGCTTGCGGCGCTGGCGGGCAAGAACAAAGTGATCGCGATTGTCGGGATTCCGGCGAATGCCCACGCTGGACTGATGACGGCCGCGGACGTCCGATTTTACGTGGCCGGAGCGCCGACTGTGAGTCTCTCCATCGAAATCGATATCAGCCTCCTCCGCGAGCTCGCTGTCCGGTTGCATTCAGCTCCACTCAGGGCGCGCGCCGGAGGTCGGCTGACTTTCTCCTATGAGCTTGTAAACTCCGGCAACGCAACCGAGTCACCCGAGACATCGGTCACGTCGCCGCGAGGGTGGAAAACGACGCAGCGCTCTGGCGCAAGCGTAGTGGTCGAACCAGGCGAATCGGTCGGAAGGCAGGTGGTCGTGACAGTTCCGCGCGACGCCGGGACGGGATCTTTCTTCCTCCGTCTTGATGTGCTGAGCGCTGGAGTTGTGCGGAGCAGTATTCCTGTTGCGGTGGAGGTAGTTGACGGTCTCTCGCGACAAGCCTCCGCCGGTCCCGAAATCACGATCGCGGTTGCCCGGGCGATTGATGCTTCGGGGCGCGGGAACACTATCACTACCACGAGCGTCAGAGGTCCGCTGTTCGACTCGGTGCGGATCGACGCTCGTTTTTCAAGTGGAGCGACCGACCTCGCGCAACACAGCCAGGCGCTGTCGAGGCTGGGCGCATACCGGATGACGCCGACGCTGGTGCTTTCTGCTCCCGCTGGACGACTGGCATTGGGCGCCGCAGGACGTTCGTTCACGGATCTCACGGGACTGTACGCGTTTGGTCGCGGCGCCGCGATCGACCTACACCGCCAAGGGTGGCATTTGATCGGCCTCGGTGCGATGTCGAACGCGTCGCCGAGCTCAGGAAAGTCGCAGCCGCTGCTTGGCCTGCGTGGCGACGTGGATGTGGGACCGATTCGGCTCATGTCATCACTATCCCACCTCCGTGGCGGCGATCAGTCTGGAAGGCAGCTCGACGCGGCTGGTTTCGGTGCCACAGTGGATGCAGGTCTTTCGACAACACTTCAGGGTGAGGTGGCCCGCCGTCGTTTTGCAGGCGGTAGCGGCACGGGCTGGTCCGGCGAAATCGCTCGTGGCGATTCGAGAAACCGTGCGAGCGTCCGCGTCACACGCGCGCCGGGAGGAAGCGAGGCGTTCGCGCGCGCGGTGAGCGAAGTCGTCGCGAACGTCACCCAGACCCTTTCGCGGCGCCTGAATTTCAGCGGAAGCACCTGGCGTTCCTCGGACGCGACCGCCGCATTCGCCCGGCTGGTATCGAGCGGGTGGGCGATTCGTCCCGAATACAGGATTCATTCCTCCACGACGATCGCACTCGAGGCGCACTCGACCGAGCTGTCCGCCTCGACAACGGCCGGGCAATTCGGAAGCGCCGGCGATTATGGCGGTGCAGAGCGGCAGATCGGCGTGAGCGTGAACGCGAATGTGCGTCAGCTCTACGTGAGTGGCTCGGTCGCCGGCGGATCCGTCAGTCGTACGGTCGGGAAGAACGCGGCCACTTCCTCGAAGCGCGGAAGCCCAAGGCTCTGGTGGAACTCGATGGCATCGTGGCGGGGATCGAATTCAGTTGTCGAGCTCCAGGGCAGAATGGAGGAAATGCGCGACCTTGCAGGCGCCGTCAAACGACAGAGTCAACTTTCGCTCCGCGGAAGTCAGTCGCTACCCTCTTCGACCGGTCGGGCCGCCAGCGCCGACTGGGAGGTGCAACAAATTCGGGGATACACGGCCCGTCCGACCACAGTCGTCCGCGCCGGCGTTACTCTTCCGGTGACGACAGCGATGGCGGTGAAACTCTACGCCGAGCGCAATCCTCTCTTCACCAGCTCGGCTGGTCAGTCACCCTGGACATACGCGCTTCGGATAGAGCACTCGACGCGAGTTCCGATGGTGCGGGCGCCCGGAACCTCGGGATATGTGTATCGCGACCTCAACGGAAATCAGAAGCGCGACGATGGCGAACCCGGTGTAGACGGTGCAGTCGTCGGGCGCGGATCCGGGACCGCGGTCACAGACGCCAATGGCAGGTATCGTCTGGCAGGCAACACTCGATTGCCGATCGTGCTGGACGAAGCCTCGCTGCCGCTGGGTCTAGTTCGAGAGACGACAGGATCGCCGGATATCGCAGTAGGGTCCAGCCTCAGCGCCGAAATCCGTTTCTTCGTGGCCCCTCGGTCGGCGATCGACGCGGTCGAAGTGGACTTGAGTGAGCTACGAGCGATTGCCCGGGACGCATCGGGCCGCGAGTGGGTCGGCCGTATGACAGCTCCCACGGTTGCGGTTTTCGATGGCCTTCCACCCGGATCCTACACGCTCGAGCTCGATCTGACGGGAGTGGCGGAGCCTCTCATTCCGCGAGTGCCCCTGCCGCTGCTGCGGGTGACACCGTTCGAGCCAAGTTTCGTAACAGTGATACTCGATCCTCGTCCATTGCGGATCTGGAGGGCAGAGCCCGTAGCCGGCCAGTCAGCTCCCCGCGAGATCACGGCACCGGCGGGCTCCGGTGGCGTCTCCGGTAGCGTGCCGCCCGGCTCGGCGGCGCGGCGATGAGTAGCCGCCGCGGGCTTCTTCTCGCGCTGGGGATCGCGGTACTCGCCGGATGCCTTCAGCCGACGGACACCGGAGTCTCGTCGGTATCAGTTGCCGGCCGCTGGCGGTACTCGGCGGTGCAAACCGGCCCCCTTGGGGAGACTCTGGAGGGGACGATGGTGATCTCTCAATCGGGCGCGAGCTTTCAAGGATCGCTCTCCGCCACGTCGACGAGCGCGGAAACCGGCGAGACCCGAAGTGTCGCGGGTACGCTGTCGGGGTCGGCCGCCACCGCCAGTGCGATCGACTTCGACGTGTCGCTGGAGCAGATGCCACGTCGTCATGTAGGGCAGCTCGCAGGAGACATGCTGAGCGGGACGTGGCTGAGGCCTTCGGATCAGGGAGTAGCGGCGTCGGGAACGTTCTCCGCGCGTCGGCTGCCGCAGTGAAGCAGCGTACAGATTGATTTCTTGCCGCGAACTTCCGGTCTGGCTAGAGTTCGCGATGCCCTTCGACATTCCGATCCGCGCATTCTCCTCCGACAACTGGGCAGGCGTCCACCCTGAAGTGATCGCCGCCATCGCCGCAGTAAATTCGGGACATTCGCCATCGTACGGCGAGGATACCTACACGAGATCGGTAATCGCGAAGCTCCGCAACGCGCTTGGCGCCGAGGAAGTCTTTCTGGTATTCACCGGGACCGGCGCGAACGTCCTCGGACTTGAGGCTCTCGCGTTGCCCTACAACGCCGTCATCTGTGCCAGCACGTCGCATGTCCATACGTCCGAATGCGGCGCCGCCGAAAAACACATCGGGTGCAAGCTTCTCCCGATTCCAACCGCCGACGGCAAGATCACTCCCGAGGAGATCGCGCGGCATCTCCACGACCTCGGCAACGAGCATCATGTGCAGCCGAGCGCAGTGTCGATCTCGCAGGCGACGGAGTACGGGACGGTTTATTCGCGGGACGAGGTACGTGTGATCGCGGAATTCGCGCACGCGCACGATCTCGGTCTGCACATGGACGGAGCACGGCTCGCAAACGCGGCCGCCTATCTTGGCGAGCCCCTCCGCGAGATGGCCAGGTCGGTCGGCGTTGACGTGCTGTCTTTTGGCGGGACGAAGAATGGCGCGCTCGCCGCCGAAGCCGTCGTATTCTTCGATCGCAAGCCGGCGAAGGCGTTCGACTTCCGGCGGATGCAGGGAATGCAGCTCTCGTCGAAGATGCGCTTCATCGCGGCACAGTTCGACGCGCTCCTCACCGACGATCTCTGGCTGAGAAGCGCTTCTCAGGCGAACGGGATGGCGGCGGCGCTCGGCGCAGGGCTGGCGAGCATTCCGGGAGTCCGCCTGACACAGCGAGTCGAAGCGAACGAGGTATTCGCGATTCTTCCGCGCGAGCATGTCGCCCGTCTTCAGGAAGAATGTTTCTTTCAGGTCTGGGTCGAGGCGACGACCGAGGCGCGATTCGTGACGTCTTTCGACACGACGGAAGAAGATGTGGCCAGCTTCGTGCGCCATGCGCGCAAGGTGATTGCGGGCTGACCCGTCCGCCGGCCCAACGGCAAAGCAACAGGAGACGACGATGGATCTGAAAAAGGCGAAAGCACTGGTAACCGGTGGCAGCTCGGGGATTGGCTACGCGACGGCGCAGCTGCTCCGCGATCGAGGGGCCGAAGTGGCGATCTGCGGACGGCGCGCCGACGCACTGGACGTGGCGGCATCGGAGCTCGGCGCGCTGGCGATCGTCGCCGACGTTTCGCGCGAAGAGGAAGTAAAGCGAATGGTCGAGCGGGTGATCGCCGAGCTCGGTGACTACAACGTTCTGATCAACAATGCCGGGTGGGGCCACTGGGCGCCGCTCGTCGATACGACGGTCGCCGACTTTCGCCGGGTGTGGGAGACGAATGTCCTCGGCGCGATGCTCGTCGCGCGCGAGTCGGCGCGGTACTTCGTGACGAAGAACACCGGGAACATCGTGAACATCGCGTCGACCTCGGGCCTTCGGGGCGGTCCCGGAGGAACGACCTATGTGTCGACCAAGTTCGCGGTGTCGGGAATGACCGAGTGCTGGAGGGCAGAGCTTCGAAAGAACAACATCCGGGTGATGCAGGTGAATCCATCCGAGGTTCAGACGAATTTCTTTGTGACCTCGGGGCGGCCGGCGCGGCCTGAGAACGAGAGCAAACTGCAATCAGAGGACATCGCGCATACGATCGTTGGCATGCTCGAGCTGGAGGATAGAGGGATGATCGTGGAGGCTAGCGTCTGGGCGACTAATCCCAAGGACTGAGGAAATCGACGGACGTGAAACAGGGCGTCTGCAAACAACGATCTGTGGGCCAGCCGGTGAGGCGGTGAGGCGGTGAGAACTGCAACTAATTTTTGGGAACTGCACTCGTTGCCTTAAGGGCGTGGCGCAGTTGCAGTTGTAGTTGCAGTCAACCCAAAAAAAACGACCGTCCTCCGGGACAGTCTTCGAGCGGCGACATGATCCCCCGCTTTTCCTCACCGGCTCACCGCCTCACCGGCTGCTCGCAGAACCGTCCGAACACGGATCCTGACGCGGGCGGAACGAGGCGGAAGTCAGAGACCGAACCTCGCCCTCGCCGCGAACACGATGATGTCCGCTGAGCCCCCGATCCCGAGCCACCCGGTGTTCAGCGAGAGGTGATAGTGCTCGGCGGCTTTCCACGTCCGATCCCAGTAACGCCGCACCCACGCCTCACGGCGCGCGTTGGTGTCGTCCACGATCCGCGCCGCCTCTTCGGCTCCGACACCGTCGCGCTCCATCGCGCGGGCGATCAGTGCGCCGCGCGGAGCGTAACAGAAGACGTGGATGGCATCGGTTCGCTCGGCAAGCATCGCCTGAGCACCACGTCCCACAATCACCAGCGGGCCCGCCGCAATTGCCTCATCGACGACGTGGCGGGTGACTTCGATGAGCTGCTCATCGGTCGGCGGGCGGCGCGCCGCGGTCATCGGAGTGATCCACTCCTGCGAGCTCATCGTCAGCGCATCGGTGAGACGTTCGACGAGAGACGGCACACGCTCTTCGCGAGCCGCCACTTGCGCGGCCGTGATGCCGAGACGCGCCGCCACCTGATCCACGACACGGTTGTCGAGCAGTGACCAAGCGAGCTCCCGCGCGACGCGGGCGGCGACTTCCGAGCCCCCGGAGCCGTAGAGTCTCGAGATGGTGATGACGGACATTTAGTCCTGGTACGGTCTCCGCCGTTTTTCCTCGTGCGAGCGTCCGTACAATCCGGCATCGGTGCGCGAGATCTTCTTGCGCGCAACGAGCGACTCGAGGAGCAGCTCGCAGGCGGCGGCAATGACGGGTGTGTCTCCACTCTCGGCCAGAGCCGTGAGCTCGACCGCGCCGATCAGCCCTGGAACGGTGTCGAAGCCGCTCACAACAGCCGCCGCCTCTACGTCGTCGGCGACCTGGAGCGCTCCTCCCGCGTCGAACCACATAATGATCTCGTCGGTGTTGACGCCGCCCGCGCGATCTTGGAAGGTAGCGTCGGCAGCGCGGCGGATCAGCTCGCGGGCGATGATGTGGCCACCCACCAGCTCACCTTCGTACTCGAGCTCGATCTTCCCGGTAATGGCAGGGAGCGCGGCGTAGATGTCGCCGATCCGGGGGACGATCTAGTCCTCCCCGGTTATGAGCGCACGCCGCTCGGCATTCGAGACGATGTTCTCCATCACGCTGATCGGCATTCGCTGCGAAACGCCGGAGCGCTTGTCGATGCGCTTGTCGTCGCGCGCCTCGAAGGCGATCCGCTCCACCACCTCGGCGATGAAATCGGGAACGCGCACCGGACGCCGTCCACGGTCGGTCCACGCTTCCTGTTCGGTGATCGCCATCCCCAACTCGACGGTCTCGGGATAGTGGGTCATGATCTCGCTTCCGATGCGGTCCTTTAGCGGGGTGATGATCTTCCCGCGCGCGGTGTAGTCCTCGGGATTCGCGGTGAAGCAGAGGAGGACATCGAGCGCGAGCCGGACGGGATAGCCTTTGATCTGGACGTCGCCTTCCTGCATGATGTTGAAGAGACTGACCTGGACCTTGCCCGCCAGGTCAGGCAGCTCGTTGAGGGCGAAAATGCCGCGGTTCGCGCGCGGCAGCATCCCGTAGTGAATCGTCAGCTCGTCGGAGAGAACGTGACCGCCGCGCGCAGCGCGGATGGGGTCCACGTCGCCGATGATGTCGGCAACAGTGACGTCCGGCGTCGCCAGCTTCTCGATGAACCGACTGTCCCGGCCTACCCAGGCGATCGGAGTCGCGTCGCCGCATTCCTCGAGAATGCCCCGCGAATACTTGGAGATCGGTGCGAAGGGATTGTCGTTCACCTCGCTGCCGGCGACGATCGGAATCACGTCGTCGAGGAGCGTCGTCAGCGCGCGAAGAATGCGTGACTTGGCCTGCCCGCGAAGACCGAGAAGTATGAGGTTGTGCCGGGAGAGAAGGGCATTGACGATCTGGGGCATGACCGTGTCTTCATAACCCACGACGCCCTCGAACAGTGGCCCTCCACGTCCGAGCCTGACGAGGAGGTTTGCGCGAAGCTCGTCCTTGACGGAGCGGAGCGCCCGCGCCGGTTCCCCGAAGGGAGTTTTCTTCAGGGCTCCAAATGTTTGTGGGTAGACCGACGACAAGGGGCGTATCTCCGAGCGGGACAGAGGAGACGGTTAATCTAGTTGTGTGCAGATGGGGGTTCTAGCTAGCCAGGAGCCACCGGTTCCGTTACCTTTACTCACCGCCCGAATCTGGTCGTCGGCACCCAGCCGGTTGCCCTTGACAGCTAGATACGACGCGGTAACTTTTTGCCCGCGCCAACTCACGGCATCGCGACTGCGTGCACGGACCGGCGTCTGACCACGTTGGCCCCCTCCAAGGAGATTTTTCAATGAAGCGCATTGCTCTCGTCGCCGCTGTCCTCGCACTTGCCGCATGCACGAAGAAGGACGAAACGCCAGTTGACACCAGCGCCGCGATGGCACCAGCTCCCGCCGCCATGGACACCGGCATGATGATGGTGGATTCGACCGCGATGAAGGACTCGATGATGAAGGACAGCATCGCGAAAGCCGGGATGAAGAAGTAGTACTTCTTCTCCGCTAGTGAGGAAGGGCGCGACTAACCGGTCGCGCCTTTTTCTTGTCCGGTGATCTGCATCGTGCACTCGCCGCCGTCCCATCGCGCGTGCAGTGTCGTGCCCGGTGCGACTTCCCTACGCACCATCGCCAGCGCGACGCCCCCATGGCGGGGTGAGATCGCCACGCTCCTGACATCTCCGACGATGTTTCCCGCATCATCCACCAGCTCGGCATTGGTCGGCGGAATGGCGGCACTCACGAAATGCAGCCGGCGGAGGAATCGATTCACATGGCCGCGGAAGTGGACGCGGGCAACGGTCTCCTGTCCGACGTAGCACCCCTTGGTGTAGGAGATTGCACCGAGCTCGTCGAAATTCGCTTCCTGCGGGATCGTAGAATCGTTCATGTCGATTCCCCACTCCGGCCGCCCCGCTTCAATTCGCGCGATGTCCCACGCGCGAGGACTCCCGGTGATCGCCCCGCCGGCGAGAAGCCGGTCACGCATCACGAGATCCAGCGTCGAAGGAGCGAAGATCTCGTAGCCCTCGACATCGAGCTCGGCGTTCCGCGCGACCATGATCCGCGCGTCATCGTGCATCACCTGAAGGTGGCCGTAGGGCTCGAGTGCCGCGAGCGCTGCTTCATCGGCGCCGGTCGCAGCGGCGACGACGCGCCGTGCCCTGGGACCGAAAACCGCGAGATCGTCCAGCTCCGCAGTGACGTCCCGGTACGGCGCGACGCGCGGGTTCACATACTTCTTCACGATATCGCGCCAGTTGGCCGCTGCGCGCGGGGAAGCATCGGTGAGCAGGCCTTCGGCGTCGGCGAAGATGCGAACGTCGGCGGCGATCTTGCCCTTGGGCGTCAGCGCCGCGGCGTACTGGCCCTGTCCCGGCGTGAGCGAGGAGACGTCGTTCGTGACGAGGCCGGTGACCAGCTCAGCTGCACGAGCGCCGCCAAACCGGATGCGGACGCGGTCTCCGCGATCGATGAGCAACGCGCCCGAGCGCATTGCCGCATATTCGCTCGCCTCGGACATATTCTGAATTAAACCGGGGCCCCCGGGGAATGCTAC
Organism: Gemmatimonadaceae bacterium; assembly: GCA_041486565.1. Lineage (GTDB taxonomy): Bacteria > Gemmatimonadota > Gemmatimonadetes > Gemmatimonadales > Gemmatimonadaceae > UBA4720. The sequence goes on along the minus strand of JBGPLS010000086.1, from coordinate 3,333 downwards.
TGCTTTGCCATGGCGTACGACGCATCGAGCAAATCCACCGGATGGATGGCCCTGGTGCGCGATCCGCTGCGAAGTAGACCGGCTCCGATCTGCATCAGACACCCCGGATTCCCTGTCGCCACGAGCTGCGCCCCTGTCTCCCCAATGTTGGCGAGCTTCACGGCCAGCACGAGGTCAGAGGTCTCGGGTTCGATGAGATTGAAGATTCCGGCGCTGCCGCAGCATTGATCGGAATCGCGCAGCGGAACGAGCTCCAGCTGCGGGATGGCGGCGAGGACTGCGAGCGGTGGCATCGAGACCCTCTGGCCGTGTAGCAGATGACATGGGGCGTCGTAGCAGACACGAAGCGGAAGCGGCGTACCCGGAACCGGACCAACATCGGCCAGCAGCTCACTGACATCGCGCACCCGGGCCGAGACCGCGGCAGCACGTGCGCTCCACTTTGCGTCGTCCTTGAGCAGATGCGCGTAGTCCTTCATCATCGCGCCGCACCCTGCGGAGTTCACGGCGATGACGTCGGCGCCAGAACGCTCGAACGCCTCGATGTTTCCGCGCGCCAGCACACGGGCGTTCTCGAGATCTCCAGCGTGAGCGTGAAGCGCGCCGCAGCAGCGCTGGCCCTTCGCGGGCACTGTCGCGTAGCCGTTCACCCTGAGCACCCGTTCGCTGGCGCGATTGGTGTCGGTGAACAATCCCTCCATCACGCAACCCTCGAGCAGCGCCGCCTTTCCGCGCTCGCCTCCCGCACGCGTGGTGTACGGATCCCGCTCGAGCGGACTGCCCGTGGACGCGAGCATCGCCATCGCGAATCCCATCCGTCCGCCGATACGCGACAGCAGCGTCGGCAACGGTGTCGCGGCGAAGAGGCGTAAGGCAAACATCGTCATTGAGAGCAGAAAGCGATTCGCGAAGACGGCGAGTATGAGTCGCGCGACGAAGGGAACGCGGCGGCTCTCAGCCAGCGTCGCCCTGGTTGCTTCGAGAAGGTGACCGTACGGCACGCCCGAGGGACACGCCGTCTCGCACGCTCTGCAGCCAAGGCATCTGCTGATATGCGTCTGCACTGATGCGTCGTCCGGCGCGACCGTTCCCTCGAGCAGCGACCGCATGAGAAAGATTCTGCCGCGCGGGCTGTCGTTCTCGTCCTCTAGCGCGAGATAGGTCGGACACGCCTGGAGGCAGAAGCCGCAGTGAACGCAGGCATTGATTCCGGCCAGCTCACCCGCGAGCGGAGAGCCGGGCAGCGCGCACGCCGGTGTCGCGTTGGCGGGCACCGGATCCGACTCTGACATCCCGTGCACCTGGTCTAATGGAAGCAAGGTCAGGAAGCCGGTCCGAGAATACCGGGATTGAGGACGCCGAGTGGATCGAATGCTTTCCTTATGCGCTGCGATACCCGATCCGCTATCGCGCTGGAGGAAAGCGTCGCCCATAGATTCGCCGGCAGGCTCTCGAAAATCACGGTCTCGCTCATGTCGCGTGCCTCGAGCCGCTCGATGGTGGCGGTCGTCACGTCGCGAGGAAGAATGCATCGCACCGTTCCTCGGCCGATCGAAGCGCTCATCATTCCGTCCTCAGCCGTGGCAATGATCTGTCGCGCTCTCTCCCATCGCTCGGCGAGCGCCGCCACGAGCCCAGAGATTCTGAAGATCGTCCCATTCGAGCCCTCGGCAGCTCGCATCGCATTCCACGTATCGGTAGAGACCTCGGTAACCTCGCCGAGTTTGCCGAGTGCATCCCGCTGCGCCGCGACAGCGGCGGCGTTGCCGCCGAGCTCGACGAGGATCATCGGACGCGACGGAAGCCCGATCCGTCGAGCGAGCCCGTCACTCACCAGCTCGAGGGCAAATGGCACGATGGGCGCAGCGCGCAGGGCCGCGAGCCGCTCCGCCAGCCGTCGCGTATCGGTTGGCGCGTCCATAACCATTGTCACCGGGCGTGCCGGCAGCGAGTAAAGTCGGAGCGACAGCTCGGTGATGACTCCGAGGGTCCCCCATGCTCCTGTCATCAGTCGCACGAGGTCGAATCCGGCGACATTCTTTACGACACGTCCGCCGCCGCGCACGATCTTCGCTTCGCCGGTCACGATCTCGACGCCGAGCACAAGGTCGCGGATCGTACCGAAGCCGTGGGCGAGAGGTCCGGAGGATCCCGTGGCGACGGTTGCGCCGATCGTCCCCTCGTCGGTGCCGTATGGATCGATCGGAAACCATTGTCCCTGTTCCCGGGTTACGCGTCCAAGCTCGGCCAGAGTTGTCCCGCCGCGAACGGTGATTGTGAGATCGCCCGGTACGTAGTCCACAACGCCGCCATGGTTCGCCATCGAGAGCGTTTCCGTCGCAGCGACTGGTCTGCCTGCGCGAAGCCAGCTCGAGCGGCCCGCGATCCTGAGCGGGGTGTGTGACGCGTGGGCTTCGCGAACGTGCTCCTGAATCGCCCGAGTCACGACGCCGCTCCGGCGTGTCGCGTCGCGGCCGGCGTCGCCTTCCATTCCTGGCACGAATGAACTGGCACGACCTTGCCCGGGTTGGCGCGATGGCTCGGATCGAAGGCGTCGCGCAGACGGCACATCGCGTCGAGCGAGTCCGGCGAGAAGATGAGCTCGATGTAGTTGAGCTTGTCGAGACCGACGCCGTGTTCTCCCGTGATGCTGCCGCCGGCGTCGACGCAGGCACGCATGATCTCGCTCATCGCCTGGTGAACGCGCTGACTTTCTCCGGGATCGTCGGCGTTGTATGGAATGTTCGGATGAAGATTTCCATCTCCGGCATGAAAGACGTTGCACACATGTACGTCGTGCGCAGCTGCGATCCGGCTGATCGTCGCGAGGATCTCGGCCAGCCGGGTGCGCGGAATCACCGCATCCTGTACCACGAGGTGCGGTGCAAGACGTCCCATCGCCCCAAACGCTTTCTTGCGGCCCTGCCAGAGGCGAAGCCGCTCAGCATCGTTGCCGGCGACCCGCACCTCACGAGCGCCGCCCTTCATGCAAAGGTCGCGTACCACGTTTACGTCGGCCTCGACACCCGCGGCCAGTCCGTCGAGCTCGATGAGTAGCACCGCCTGCGCGTCGGCGGGATAGCCGGCAGCATAAATGCTCGACTCCACGACGCGAATCGTCGCGCCATCCATGAACTCCAGCGCCGCGGGTACGATGCCCGATGCAACGATCGCCGAAGTCACGCGGGCTGCTTCGTCCACAGACATGAAGTCCGCCAGCATCGTTCGCACAGCCGGCGGCTTGCGCGTGAGCTTCACCGTCACGTCGAGCGCTACGCCGAAGCATCCTTCAGATCCGATGAATGCGCCGAGCAGATCGTATCCGTCGCGCTC
>JBGPLS010000085.1:0-12761 GCA_041486565.1 Gemmatimonadaceae bacterium | reverse complement strand
GGGTCGATATTTACGGGCGAGTGCGAGCGACATTGAGGAGGGAAGATACCCCAGGCCTGACGGAGCAACGCAAGACACCGCATGCCGCTGCTACCTTCGGGGTCCTGACGGAGTTAGCGGGCTTTCGCCCTCCGGGACCTGGGGCAAAACGAAATATAATGCCCGGCGACGGTCCGAGGGAGAGAATGCAAGAGGTGGTGGTGGGCCAGCTTGGGAATACCTGGGGCACGAGAGTCATGACCAGGAATGAACTGACTGCGGACTGCGAACTAATTGCGGACTGCGAACTAATTGCAAAGGGTTGCTTCGCAGTGTTGTTTTTCGGTTCGGTCCTGGGAAGAACTCCGGCCTATCGTGCGACATGTCCCATTCTCGCCGGCAAACACCTGAGAACGGCAGCCACGATCCCCTCTCTCGCATGCGAGCGTATCGACTCGCATGTGAGCTGATGGAAGACGCCTGGACGGACGCGGAGAAGTTGCGTCATAATCTCGTGACCGAAAAAGTCGCCGGGCAGTTGTACGCCGCCGTGGGCTCTATTTCCGCAAACCTTGGTGAAGGATATTCGCGCACCTCCGGCCGGGACCGTGCCCGCATCTTCGAGTACGCCCTCGGCTCTGCTCGAGAAGCAACAACATGGTACGGTGCTGCCGCTCCTGTGCTCTGCTCCCGGATCGTTCGAGAAAGGCTCGACAAGCTGGAGGAGATCCGCCGACTACTCCTTGCTGCAATCCCGCGCGAAAGAGACCGACTCATCCGGCCATCGCGTTCCTGAACGCCGTCAGGCCCATCTCACAGTACGCAGTCCGCAGTTAGTTCGCAGTCCGCAGTTAGTCCGCAGTCCGCAGTTAGTCCGTAGTCCGCAGTGCTCTTGCAGTTATCCGAGACCTGCCCCCACGCAAAAGCCCGCCGGCAGAACTTCTGACGGCGGGCCAAAGCTGCAGGTCCGCGTCGATTAACGCTTCACCTTGACCGTCGGAGTCTGGATGGAAACGGTGTCCTTCTTCACCTCGACTTTCGGAACCGTCACCCGTGTCGTGTCCGTGCCGACCTCGACCGACGGAACATTGAGAGTATCGGTAACTGTTCCGACCACGGGCTTCTCGACTTCGAGATCGCCGCTTGCCGTCTTCTTGCATGCAGTGACTGAAACGGCCAGGATGGCCGCCACTACCAGTAGCTTACCCACGAGAAGCCTCCCAGGCATGATGTGTGTGCTGCGCGATGGCCTGTATGGCAACCTTCGTTCCACTTTTCGCGGGCAGCAGGAGTCTTAACGCAGGCTTAATCCTCGAAGGCTTCGCGTTGACGCCTCCGTACCCTCCTCAGCTCGTACACCTGGGCCACCTCCCCTCCGAGGATGAAGATCATTGCCGCGTAGTAGACCCAGATGACGACGATGACCACGGCCGCTACCGTCCCCTTGTACAACGATCCCGGATTGAACGACTGGACGTATGCCCCGAATATCCTTTTCGCGAGCTCGAACATGAAGCTCGTGAAGAGCGACGCAATAAGTGCGGTTTGCCAGCGGATGCGCCGGTTGGGAAGGAACTTGTAAAGCGAGAAGAACATGAGCGTGATGAAGCTGAATGCGATCGCCTGGCCGATGTTGTACTCGAGGCCGCCCATCACATCCTGTCTCAGCCCGAGCTCGCCGAGTATCAGCAGACCGCGCGTCGTCGCCAGCGCGAGATAGGCGCTGAGTCCGGTGTACAGAATGAGGAGAAGTGTGGACACGACCGTGATCTGAATGTCGAAGATCTTTCCGGCGACGATTCCGCGGTCGGAATCGATGTCGAAGATTGCCCCCAGCACGGTGCGGAGAGATCCGAAGAGTCGGGTCGAAAACCAGATGAAGCCGACGACGCCGTAAATCCCGATCGCCTGCCGCGATTTGATTATCGGAACCAGAATGCCGCCGATCGGCGAAGGCTGACTCACCGGATGGGGCGGAAGAAAGCGATCGATTATCGCGTTGATCTCGGCCGAGGAGACGTCGGCCGACTGGTTGAGGAGGTACGCGAGCCCGGTCGCCAGCAGAAGAAAGAATGGCACGGCGGCGAGGAGCAGGTTGAAGGCGATGCCCCCCGCCAGAAAAAAAATGTTGTCTTCGCCGCTATTGTCCCAGACGCGCTGAACGTAGTCGCGCAGCGTCCAGCCGATCCGCGACAGGAGCGGCCGCTGCGCCACTAGCTTTCTTTATATGCGGCCTTCGTTTCGGCGATGCGCTGCTCCAGCTCGGCTCGCGCCTGCTGCGCCGCCGCACGCCCGGCATCGACGGCATTCGTCACCTGCCGGCGCTTGAGGTCGACAGCGTCGCGGGCAGCGTCGATGCGATGCTCGACCTTGCCCTTCGCCTGCTGGAGAGTGTTGCCGACAGACTCCGTGAGCTCCGAGACAAGATCCTGCGCCTGATCGCCGACTTCGCGGGCGCGACGCTGTAACTCACGTCGTGTCTCCTCGCCGCTTCGCGGCGCGAACAGCAGCGCCACGCCGGCACCGACGGCAAGGCCAAGCAGGAATGACCCGATGCCAGGCTGTTTCTGCTCGATGACGATGTACGGCTCGTCATCATCCCAATCGTAATCCGACATTCCCTGCCTCCCTCGCTTAGCGCTTCTTGACCTTGCTCTTGGCGGGAGCACTGCGCGGACGCGCGCCCCCAGCCATGGCTCCCGCCGGCGCGGGTGCAATCGTCTCCGCAGAGAGCGCGCCACCGTTCGTCCGGAGGAGTGACGCAATCTCGGCCCTCACATCGTCAGGCGAGATGCCGACGATCTTCGCAGTGCGTCCGGCGTCACCGCTCGTCGAAGCGAACGTTCGCAGCACGAGCTGCTTCTTCGTATCCGCTAGCGACGCCCCTTCGGGCACCGTCATCGGCGAAGCTGTTTCGCCCGCCAGCCGCAGGTGTCGCGGCATAATGTCCACCGCCTGGATCTTGTCCGAGCGCGTCATGATCACCGCTCGCTCGACCGCGTTCTTGAGCTCGCGGACATTGCCCGGCCAGTTGTGAGAGAGAATCCATTCCCACGCCCGATCGTCAAAGCCGGTGACCTTCTTTCCGTTCTGCTGGGAGAAGCGCGTGAGAAACTCGTTCGCCAGCAACTTGATGTCGCCCGCGCGGTCGCGGAGTGGCGGCAAAAAGACCTCGACCACCGCGAGACGATAGTAGAGGTCTTCGCGCAGCTCGTTTTCGGCGAGCGCCGTCTGAAGGTCCCGATTGGTGGCGGCGACGATCCGGATATCGACCGCGATCTCCTTCTTGCCTCCCAGCCGGCGGATTATTCTGGTTTCGATCGCACGCAGCAGCTTGACCTGGATGTCTGGCGGCATCTCCGCGATTTCGTCGAGAAAGATCGTGCCGCCGTCCGCCATCTCGAAGGCGCCGGCCTTCTCGTTCGTCGAGCCCGTGAAGGCACCCTTCTCGTGGCCGAACAGCTCGTTCTCGAGGATGTCCTTCGGGAGTGCCGCGCAATTCAGAGGGAAGAACGGGCCCTTGGCCCGGTCGCTCTTCGTGTGCAGCGCGCGCGCGACGAGCTCCTTCCCAGTACCGGATTCACCAAGGATGAGAACGTTCGCCGACGAAGGCGCGACGGCATCGATGATCTGATATACGCCGCGCATCTCTTCCGACTGGCCGGTCAGCTCGCAGTAGTGCGTGAATCCCTCGAGCTTCGATGAAAGCTCGCGGTTCCTCTGCTGGACGTTGTACTTGTCGAGCGCCTTGGGAATCAGCGCCTTGAGGCGATTGAGCTTCTCGGCGTTGAGCGGCTTCTCGATATAGTCGTAGGCGCCCTCGCGCATCGCCTGAACCGCTGAATCGACAGTCCCCTGACCCGTGACGATAATGCATTCGGTCGGAATGCCCAGACGCTGGAGCTCCTTCAGAAGCGCGAGCCCATCGAGCTTCGGCATCATGAGGTCGGCCAGTACCAGGCCGAAGCTGTCCGCCCCGAGGAAGTCGAGCGCCTTTTTCCCATCCTGCGCGACAACGACGTCGTATCCCTCGTCGGAGAGAACGGCGCTCAGCCCTTTGGTGATCGAAAGCTCGTCGTCGGCGATGAGGATTTTCGGGAGATTCATTCGTGTTTTCTGAATTCCGCGCTGCTTGCCTGGGGGAAGCTTAATATAACCGCCCCGCCATGTGTTTCGGCGCCAAAGCCGACCGCCCGTCCCAGCGTCTGAAGGCCGGGGAGAATCCTCTCCGCCGTGCCGTTATCGACCTCGAAACGGAGCTCCGGCGATGCCGCCACAGTGCGCGCGCAGCGGAGTCTTCCATCGGCGTCGATTGCGCCTGTTATCAGCGACAGAAGCGCGCCCACTGCTTCGCTGATCCTTACCGATTCCTCCGCCTGCGCCGCCGCCTGCTCCGCAAATGGGAGGATCGTGTCGTCGCCCCCCGAGCGCGCCAGCCGGCTTCGCACCACTTCCAGATTTACAACGAGCCCGTTCAGCGCGTTCCGCGTCTCATGCGCCGAGCGGCGAGCGACGTCGCGCAGGCCAGGGAGCCAGTCGGCACTTCCCGCCGGGCTCGAATCAGTCACTCAGATCGGCGTCGTCGGGCGCCGCCGGCACGACCGCGAGGTCCTCGTGCGGCTGAGGACGGTGCTGCGTCACCGGCTCGACGAATCGCGACACGACGTCCTTCGTGCCGGCAACCGCGAGTTGCGTGAAGAGAAACTCGAACTTCCGGTCATACGCCTCAGCGAGAGTGCGCTTGACGTCGGCGGGCAAATCCCAGAAGCGCTTCTTGAAGGGACCGATCGCCTTCTTTCGCGTCTTGTAAAAGAACTGCTCGTCCGAGTCGGCCGGCTTGCGCTCGTCCTTCGCGTTCTCGCGGAGCCAGGCATAGACCTCTTCTCCCAGCGAAGACGGGAGATGGTCGTACAGCATCGTCTGGAAATTCGTCGCCAGATGAATTTCCGCCGTCTCAGTCTGCGGGAAATTGTGAAATGCCGTGTCGGGAAGTGTCGACGCCCCATGCTGAACCGCTCCGGCGAGACCGTAGCGCTCGCGGGCTTCCAGCGAGAGCCGCCGCAGTGTCTCGAAATCGATCTTGACGTCGGCTATCGTGCCGTCGGGGAGAACGACGCCGCCATGGGTCGTTCCCGACTGCACGCTGATCTTGGAAAGTCCTTCTGCTCCAGCGGCGAGGCGTCCGAGCGTCCGCGTGAAGCCGTCCATGTAGCTGTGCAGCTCCTCGACGGTGCTGTTCTGCGTCCCGACCTCGCCGATCTCACCGCCGAGGGAGATGTTGATCCCCTCCGGCTGCAGCTGGCGGACGTAGACCGCGATGTCGGCGGCCTGTTCGTAGTTCGTCCGCTGCTGCTCGTCGAGAGTGGGCTTCGAGAGATCCACCAGGGTGGATGTGTCGATGTCGATGTTGTAGAACCCAGCCGCGACAGCCTCCCGCGCGAGCTGCTTCACCGCATCCACCTCTCCTGCGGGATCGGTCGCGAACTTCTTGGCGCTCACCTGGAAGTGATCGCCCTGGATGAACACCGGTCCGCGAAATCCTTCGCGCAGAGCTGCAGCCATGATCACGGCGACGTACTCCGAGGGCCGCTGGTCGGTGTAGGCGATCTCGGAGCGCGCGATCTCGCAAATGAAGGCGCCCGCGTTGAGCTTGATCGCGGTGCGGAAGATCGAGCGGGCGGTGTGGTAGGTCATCCCGCGAACGTTGATCGCGGGAACTGTGAACCCGCGCGTCTCACCGCGTCCGCGAGCGAGATAGAGGTCGTGTATCGACGAGGGAATCACGCCAACGTGCTGGCCGATCTCCCAGATCAGCCAGCGGGCGTTGTCCCGGCTATCCTGGTCGCCAAAGACGGCCGCATATACGAGGGTATCCATCGCCGGCGAGGCAATCGCGGACTCATCTTCGATTGCGACCTCGCCGTCGTCGGCAGTCACCGCTCCGTGCATCAGGCTTTCAATCATGTTGCCGGAAACTCGCCGCCGCGGCAGGCGGTTGCAAGGGCTTCAGACGCTCCAGCGGGGGTCCGGTTTGGGTAAGGACTCCCATTCTTTTTTCGCCGCATCGGCGCCGGGCCGTCCAAGCAGCGCGTACGCGAACTGCTTCCCCAGCTCGACCCCAGGCTGATTGAACGCATCGACGCCATAGAGCTGACCGGCGTACGCCGTTGCGATCTCGAACAGCATCATCAGTCCCCCGACGTGTCGCGCATCCACCTTCCCAATGTGAATCGTGAGGTTGGGCCGGCCCCGTCTGGCCAGCGCGCCGGCGGTCGCCCTCTGCTCGACGTCGATCAGCTCACCGAGGGTGTGGCCTCCGAGATAGCCGAGCTCCGTGACGTCGGCGAAGCTCCGTGGAATCGCGAGGTTCGTGGCTCGCTCGTCTACGGCGACGAACGTCACCGTCTTGTTCTTCGGTCCTTCCATGAAAAGCTGGACCTGGCTATGCTGGTCGGTCGCGCCGAGCGCCGCGAGTGGCGTCGCGCCCACCGATCCGCCGTCGAGGGTGTGCTTGCCAAGACTCTCCGCCCACAGCTGCACGAACCACGCGGCGAAATCGCGCAGCGGATCCGAGTACGGCATCAGGACGTCGATCGCCTTTCCGTGCCGCGTGTCCGCCAGCCACTGGACCAGCGCGTAAGTGCCGGCCGGATTCCGCGCGATCTCCGGGCTCACGCAGCGATCCGCCATCTCCGATGCGCCGGCGAGCAGCTCCGATATGTCGATTCCGATCAGCGCCGCTGGCAATGTGCCTACAGGCGTGAGAACGCTGAAGCGTCCGCCGACGCTGGGCGGGATATCGAGCGCGGGAATGCGCCGCTGTTTCGCGATTGGACGCAGCGCGCCCTGCTTCGGGTCCGTCACGAAAACGAAATGCTCGGCGACTGGCAGGCCCGCCTTCTCGACGCGCTCGTTCACGATCATGTACTGCGACATCGTCTCCGCCGTGCCGCCTGATTTCGACGTGACGACGAACAGCGTTCGCGCGAGATCGAGCCGCTCGAGAAGTGCGGTGATGGTCTCGGGATCCACGTTGTCGAGCACCTGAAGACGCGGAAATCCGCCGCGCGCTTCACTCGAGAGCATGTTCCAGCCGCTTGGTCTGAGCGCCGTGCGCAGTGCAATCGGACCCAGTGCCGATCCGCCGATCCCCAGAATCACGACATCGTCGAAGCGTCCCTTCGCCCCCGCTGCGAAATCGAGCGATTGGGCGCGGAGTATTTCGTCGGTGACGATGTCGACAAACCCAGCGGTGCCACTCTGCCGAAGCCGCTCGAAGGCGGCGTGCACATCGGCGAAGAGGGCTGTCGCTTCGCGCCACTCGGCCTCGGGAATCCCCCCGGCTGCTTCGCCGATCATGTTTGAGAAATCGATCCGGATCTTCATTGGTCAGTCGATGCGAACGGTTAGGCCATCGAAGGCAGGCATGATGCCACGCGGGAGCTCAGCTTCGAGGTCGGCGTGGAAGTTGTCGTGCGTCAGGTGAGTCAGATATGTCCGCTCGGCACCGATCGTCTCCGCCGCGCGCACCGCTTCGGGAATGCTCAAGTGCGTTGGATGACTGGTGCGGAAGAGAGCGTTGATTACGAGCACCCTGGCGCCCATTAGCGCAGTCAGCGCGTCAGGCGGGATCACCTTTGCGTCCGTAACGTAGGCCAGCGGGCCGATGCGATAGGCGAAAACGGAGACCGGTCCGTGTGGAAGGGCGACCGGCAGAACATCGGCGTCGGCGATCGTCACGCGCTCACCGTCGACGAGGGGAATCGCGCGGCCTTCGGGTTTGGACGTGCCGGGAAGCGCCCGCACCTTGTCGTCGAAGATGTATGCAAACCGGCTCGCGAGTCGCTTCAGCGAGTCAGCGGGTCCGTACATCTCGAGCGGCGCGTCACGCCTGTTCGATATGGACCGAATGTCGTCGAGGCCGTGCGTATGATCGGCGTGGTCGTGCGTGAAGAGAACCGCGTCGACACGGTCGATCCCGGCAGCGATGAGCTGCATCCGCAACTCGGGCGGGGTGTCGATCAGCAGCCGCGCTCCCTGATCGGTTTCAACCACTGCGCCCACGCGCGTCCGCTTGTCGCGCGGATCGGGCGAGTGGCAAACCGCGCATCCGCATCCGATCTGCGGAACGCCGAAGCTCGTCCCCGTTCCCAGGAAAGTGAGCTTCAAGTGCGCACTCTCACGCTGCCGGACGACTCATCAGATAGTCTCAACCTTGAGAAGATTGGTGGTGCCGGGCATGTCGAAGGGAACACCGGCGGTGACAATGATGCGGTCGCCGGGCGCGGCAAGCCCGCGCTCCACAACCGCATGCCTCGCGTGCTGCATCATCTCGTCGTAGGTGTCGCAGTGTGGAACGAGAACCGGGATCACTCCCCACACGAGGGCCAGCTGCCGGTAGGTGCGCGCCTGATCGGTGAGGACGAGGATCGAGACACCCGGACGATGCGACGCGACGATGCGCGCCGAAAAGCCGCTCTTGGTGAACACGACCACCAACGGCGATCCGAGCATGTCGACAGCGGCGGTCGTGGCCGCGGCGATGGCGACTTCCGTCGGAACGACTGTAACCGCCGCACTGTACTCGGCTCGGGCTCGCACCTTTGGTGGCGGATGACGCTCGACCTCGGTGATGATCCGCCTCATCGCCTCGACAGCCAGCCGGGGATAAGCGCCGGCGGCGGTTTCCGCCGACAGCATGACGGCGTCGGTACCGTCGAGAATCGCGTTGGCGACGTCACTCGCTTCAGCCCGCGTGGGCCTCGGGTGCTCTATCATCGACTCGAGCATCTGGGTCGCCGTGATGACCGGCCGGCCCAGGCGATTGGCAAGACTGATGATGCGCTTCTGCGCCCCGGGCACCTCTTCGTACGGAAGCTCGACGCCGAGATCTCCGCGAGCGACCATCACCCCGTCGGAAGCGTGGAGAATGCTCTCGATATTGGACAGCGCAATGTCCTTCTCGATCTTGGCGATTATCAGCATGCCCTTGGGAATTATCGCCTGGAGCTCTTCGATGTCGCGCGCGCGACGAACGAAGCTGAGCGCCAGATAATCCAGCTGCTGGGCGATGGCGAACTCGATGTCGACGGCATCTTTCTCGGTGATGGAGGGCGCCGACACCTGCACTCCGGGAAGGTTGAGTCCCTTGTGCGGGTTAATCTCGCCCGCATGCAGTACGCGGGCGAGAACCTTCGGCGCCGTTACCTCGATGACCATCAGCTCGATGAGGCCGTCGTCGATGAGAATACGGTCGCCGACGTGGACGTCCGTCGCCAGTTGATCGTATGTGACCGGAATCTCCGCCTGCCCTTCCCGGCCCTCGGGGACGAGGATGATATCCTCTCCCTGCAACACCGTGCGCGGCTCGGCGAGGTCACCGACGCGGATCCGCGGGCCCTGAAGATCGCCGATGATGGCTAGCGGGAGATTCATCGAATCGGCCAGTCGCCTGACCATCGCGATCGTCTCGGTATGCTGCTCCGGAGTTCCGTGCGAAAAGTTGAGGCGGGCCACGTTCATGCCCGCCTCCATCAGTCCCTGGACCGATTCTTCAGTCGAGCTCGCCGGCCCGAGTGTGCAGACGATCTTCGTCCGCGGTATGTAGGCGGAGGTCACTTCGTCGAAGCCGCCAGCGCGCTCATTTTCTTCGCGATTCCTCCGGTCAGGGAATCGAACGACTTCTGGAAGCTCGCCAGACCTTCCCTGAGGAGAGTGTCGGTGACGTCCTTCATCGGGATACCCACGGCTTCGATCTCGCGGATGACGCCTGCAGCGGCGCCGAGCCGCTTGTCGACCGTGCGCTCGACGGCGCCGTGGTCGCGGAAGGCTTCGATCAGATTGGGTGGCATTGTGTCGATCGTGTTGGGCCCAATAAGCTCCTCGGCGTACATGACGTCCCGATATTCCGGATTCTTCACGCTGGAACTCGCCCACAGCGGCTGCTGAACGCGACCGCCCTTGCCGGCAAGCGCCTTCCAGCGCGGCTCGGAGAATCTCCGCGTAAACAACCGATAGGCCATCCTGGCGTTGGCGATAGCCGCGCGACCCTTGAGCAGACGGAAGCGATCGGCGTCGCCGCCCTTTGCCGTCTTGATCATCGCGTCGATGCGTTTGTCCACCTCGGTGTCGACACGACTCACGAAGAAGCTGGCGACGGAAAAGATTCCGTCGATCGGTTCGCCGCGGGCGACTCGATCCTCGAGACCGGTCATGTAGGCATCGATCACGCGGGCGTGGGCGTCGAGCGAGAAGAGAAGCGTGATGTTGACGTTCACGCCGCGCGAGATGAGGTCGCGCACAGCGAGCGCCCCCTGCTCTGTTCCCGGGACCTTCACCATCACATTGGGTCGATCGACCGTCTTCCACAGGCGAATCGCTTCCTCGACGCTCTTGCCGCAGTCGTTGGCGACGCCGGGCGAGACTTCGATCGAGACGTAGCCGTCCCCGGCGCGAGTCGCCTGATAAACTCCGCCGAAAAGGTCGCAGGCTCGCTGCACATCGGTGGTCTCGACGATCTCGAAGAGCTCGGCCGGCGTCATTCCGGGGTCGACCGCGAGCAGCTGCTCGTCGTACGCGGCGCCCTCTGCGAGCGCCTTGTCGAAGATCGTGGGATTCGATGTCATCCCGGTCAGGGCATCCTCGCGGATTCGTCGCTCGAGGTCGCCGTTGTGAAGTATCGTCCGGTCGATGTTGTCGAGCCAGATTGACTGACCTTGTTCGTGCAGCAGCTGTAAACGGTTCTTCGACATCGTTTCCTCCTGATTCCCAATTTAGCGGACGCCGGGCCGTTGTGCTGGCGGAGCAGCGCCGTGCATGCAAATGCGATAGCTTGCGGTTTCCACCCGCGGAGTCCCAAATGCCTTTTATGATGATGACGTGCGTGAAGACGGGAAAAGCGGTCTCAACCGGACACACGAGCGAGAGCAAGTCATTCGCGGGAATTGCGGCCAGCGGGAACAAGTCGCGCTGTTCGGCGTGTGGGGGAACCCACATGTGGGACAAGGCGGATACCTGGCCTGCGACCGAGGCGCCGGATCCGGTTCTTCTCCGCGTCGCAAGGGTCAAGCCTCGTTAGACCTTCAATGTCTCGATTGATCAACAGATCGTCCGCCGCGGCAGCCATCGCTGCGCTGGTGTTGGTCGCAGCCGCGCTTCCGGCCACTGCCACGGCGCAGTCGAACGTCGCTTCGCAGGTAGCCCACCGGCCACTCAAGAAAGGCGACCCTGAGCTGAAGCGGCTTCTCACGCCGCTCCAGTACAGCGTGACGCAGCGTGACGCTACAGAGACTCCATTTCGCAACGAGTACTGGGACAATCACGAGCCCGGGATATACGTCGACGTGGTCTCGGGCGAGCCGCTGTTCAGTTCGCTGGACAAATACGAGTCGGGCACTGGCTGGCCGAGTTTCACGCGCCCGCTCGAGCCGCGCAACGTCATCACCCGCACCGATCGCTCGCTGTTCATGGACCGCACAGAGGTTCGGTCGAAGGCCGCCAACTCACATCTCGGACATCTGTTCGACGATGGTCCGGCACCGACTGGTCTCCGCTACTGCATGAACTCGGCGGCGATGCGGTTCATTCCGGTGAACCGGCTGGCGGCTGAGGGATACGGCAAATATCTGCCTCTATTCCAGAAACAGGCGAAGCAGGGCTCGCGCTAGAAGCCCTGGCTTCAGCGATATCGGCTTCCGAGCTGATTGCGGACTGCGGACCAACTGCCACTACGGACTACGGACTAACTGCGGACTGCGAACTAACTGCGGACTGCGTGCCCCGCGCGAAGATAGAGGGGCGCATCCACCCGCCGGGGACGCAACGGATCGCCCCACTGACTCGCGAGATCGGACTCGAGGCGATCGAGCGCGGCCGTTCCGTGCTCCGCTGTGTAGCGCGCCGTCGCCGACCAGCTACGCACGTATCCCATCAGCGCGGGAAGCGAGCACTCGCGAACGAGCCTGAATTCCGGCGTCGTGATTTCGGCGAAGGGAAACGGAATCGTGCGGTAGCCATCGAGCAGCAGCTGACGTTCGGGAAGCCAGTACAGCTCGATTGTTCCGCGATTGTAGGCGTGGAGGATTGCCTGGAGCTGAGGAGTGTCGAGGATGGAATCGCCGTAGCCCCAGATTGCAATCGATCCGCCGGGGGCCATGACCCGCTTCGCTTCATTGAAGAATACGCCGGCGTCGAGCCAGTGCAGCGCCTGGGCAGCGGTCACGAGATCGACTGATTTGTCGGGGAGCCCGCTCGACTCGGCGGCGACGCGGAATTCAATCCCCGGCCGGTGTTCGGCGCGGGCGAGCTGTTCGGGACTGGCGTCAGTCGCTACAACGCTGTCGAAGTATTTCGCCAGTCCCCGCGCCGCCTGGCCATTCCCCGTCGCGCAGTCCCAAGCGAGCCGATGGAATCGCGGGAGACCCGACACGAACTCGAACAGCGCGTCGGGATACTCCGGCCTGTACGCGGCGTAGAGCTCGGCGCGATCCGAGAAATGATCCTTGAAGCTCAGAACTCCCGCTTTCGCATCTCCGCGAAGAATCGGTCGGCGCGATCGCGCTCTTTGATCGTGGCTTCATCCACCGGGTCATCGGCCAGATTCGCGTCGTACTTCTTTCCGAATCCCCTGGGAACGCGCGAAGTGGTTCCGGATTTCGCAGCGTTCTTGCGTGCCAGTGCCGCGAGCTTGCGCTTATCCATTACGGTTTCCGGGTTGTAATGAGGCGTTGTTCACGACACGAAAGTTACTGCATTCGGCCGCTAGCTGTGCATCCGGTAGCCTT
>JBGPLS010000084.1:0-12806 GCA_041486565.1 Gemmatimonadaceae bacterium | reverse complement strand
GTTTGCTGCCGATTGCACCCCCTGTCGGGCGCATCGCCAGAACCTCAGGAGGATAGATGCGCAGGATCGCATTTGTTTCGCTCGCCGCCCTTGTCATTGTCGCATGCTCGAACGAAGCCACAGCTCCCGCCAGCAGCACCGACGAGGTCACTGACTTTTCGATTGGAGCGTTTGGTACCGCCCTCACCGCCATCGGTGGATACGACGCGGATCTCTACCAGCTGCGTCTCTTTCATGGCCTGCCCGATGCCCTCAAGCTGACGTCCGATCAGGAAGCAAAAATCAAGGCTCTCGTCGACGCGTACAAACAGTCGACCAAAGCCGACCGTGATGCTTTGGATGCGATCCTCCGTCAGGCAAGAGACGCAAAGAAGGCTAAGAAGTCGAAGGCCGAAATCCAGGCGATTCTCGACCAGGGAATTCCCATCCGCATACGCCTCGCGGCAGCCGAAGCGAATCTGAAGACAGAGATCGACAAGATTCTCACCGCCGAGCAGCTCGCGTGGCTCGCGTCGCACGGCCCGAAGAAGTGCAAGCTGAGCAAGTTCCTCCCGCTCACCGACACGCAGAAGACGCAGATGAAGGCCTTCGAGGAAGCATTCGAGAAGGCAAACAGCGCCGACCTCGAAGCGGTGAAGACGGGACTGAAGCAGATAAAGGACGCCGTGGCGGCTGGAAAGCCTGCAGCTGACGTGCAGCACATTCTCGACGGCATCAAGCCCGCGCTCGATCGGCTGGAAGCCGCGCGTAAGACATTGCAAAGCCAGCTCGAAGGGGTTCTGATGCCTGAGCAAAAGGCGTCGGGCTGCCTCCCGCTCGGGTAGCGGGTAGCGGGTACCGGGTACCGGGTACCGGGTACCGGGTACCGGGTACCGGGTACCGGGTACCGGGTACCGGGTACCGGATCTATTCAACCACAATCTCACCCTCGATCGCATGCCCCCGTTTCAACAGAAAAACGAGCGGCAGGGCGATGACGAACAGCAGCGAGACGAGCACGAATACACGATTGTAGGAGAGCACCGTCGCCTGACGCGTGACGATGATGTCCATGAGCCGGAGCGCCTGCTGTCGCGCCGTCGCAGCGTCCACGCCCGTCCTTGCCATCAACGCGTTTGTCATCGACGACAGCCAGGCCACAGCCACAGCGTTCGCCGTGCCGGCGCGCTCGGCGAGCATCGCATGATAGCGCGTCACTCCCGCTGTGAGCTGAGTAGCCGAGATCGCGATCCCGACACTACCAAAAACCTGCCGCGAAACATTGTACAAGCCTGTCGCGGCGGTGACATCGGGCCTGGCGATTGTCGCCAGTGCGGCGGTGCTCAGCGCAACGAAAATGAGGCTGAACCCGACCCCCTGCCACACCTGCGGCCAGAAGATGTCCCAGAAGCCCACCTGGATCGTGAGATGAGAGAGCTGCCAGAAGGAGAGACCGGTGACGATCAGTCCCGCCCCCACGAGCAGGCGCGGCCCGAGCTTGTTGTAGAACCGGCCGCCAATCGGCATGATCACCGCCATCGCCAGACTTCTCGGCATCAACGCCAATCCCGATTTGACCGCCGTATAGCCGAGGAGAT
Source organism: Gemmatimonadaceae bacterium (assembly GCA_041486565.1). Lineage (GTDB taxonomy): Bacteria > Gemmatimonadota > Gemmatimonadetes > Gemmatimonadales > Gemmatimonadaceae > UBA4720. The sequence goes on along the minus strand of JBGPLS010000084.1, from coordinate 11,229 downwards.
TCTGAAGGAAGAGCGGCAGGAGGAAGAGGCTGCCCATGAGAGCGACCCCGAGAACTCCGCCAAGCGCGGTCGCCGAGCTGAAAGAGATGTTCCTCAGGATCCGGAGATCCACCGCAGGATGCGGCGTCGTGAGTTCGCGCCAGACGAATGCCGTGAGTCCCACCACGGCAATAATCACGAGCCGGATCACGAATCCGGACTGAAACCAGTCGTTGCGCTCTCCCGACTCGAGCATCAGCTGCAGTGACCCCAGTCCAATCACCATCAGTCCCAACCCCATCCAGTCGATGTCACCTTTCCGCCGTACGAGATACGACGGATCCTCGACGAACCGGCTGACGAGAATGAGATTGATTACTCCGATCGGGACGTTGATGTAGAAGATCCAGGGCCACGAGTATTGATCGGTGAGCCACCCGCCCAGTGTCGGGCCGAAGGCAGGCGCCAGCACGACGCCGAGACCGAAGATTCCCATCGCCGTTCCCTGCTCCTCGGTGGGAAAGGTTTCGCGAAGGATTGCCTGCGACACAGTGAGGAGCACGCCGCCACCGATTCCCTGAATGGCGCGGAAGAAGACCATCATCGGGAGGGTGCGCACCAGACCGCATGCCATTGACGCCGCGGTGAACAGCACGACGTTGAACATGTAGAAGTTCTTCCGCCCGAAGCGCCCGCTGAGGAGAGCCACCAGCGGCATGATCAAGACGTTGGCGAGAATGTAGCCGGTCACGACCCACGTGATCTGCTCGATGGTCGCGCCCATTGTGCCGCTCATGCTCGGCAGCGCGACATTGACGATGCTCGAATCGAGCACCGCCATGATCGTCCCCGTCATCACCGACCCCGCGATGATCCACTTGTGGGTCGGAAGTCCTTCCCCGTTCGCCACGACCGGCTGCTACCCGGTCTTTACGTGCGCGGCGACCGACATTCCTGGACGGAGCGGACGATTTGTGCCGCACCCGCGCGTCACGGCGATTCGCACGGGAATGCGCTGGACGACCTTTGTGAAGTTGCCTGTCGCATTCTCGGGGGGAAGCAGCGAGAACTTCGAGCCCGTCGCGCCGCTGATGCTTTGCACCTGGCCCGCTGCCTTGCATCCGGAGTATGCGTCGATGTCGAGCTCCACCGGCTGTCCGACCTTCATCTTCGCGACTTGCGTCTCCTTGAAGTTCGCGGTCACCCATGCACCGGTGTCGGCGACCACCGACATCAGCTGCTGCGCCGGCTGAACGAGCTGTCCTACCTCCACCGTCTTCCGCGAGACGGTACCGCTCGCGGGAGCCGTGATGCGCGCGTATGAGAGCTGCAACGCGGCGTTGGCGCGCGAGGCCTCCATCCCCTCGAGCCGCGCGGCTGCCAGGCGCGTCCCGGCGCGTGCTCCCGATACAGTCCCGCCGGCGGCCGCCGCCTGCCGAAGCGCTGCCGTGAGCTGGGCATCCGCCGCCGCGGCCATGCCTTTCGCGGCATTGAGCGCCTGCTGGGAAATTATCTGCTTGGCCGCGAGCTCCTGCATTCGCTTCAGATCATCCTGAGCACGACCGACGCTCACTCTTGCCGCGGTCACCTGCGCCTCAAGAGCGCCTTGCTGGCCTGCCGCTGTCTCAACCTGTGCCTCCGCCTGCCCGGTCACGCCGGGTCCGCCCGCTGTTGCACGCGCTGCCGCGAGCTCGGCGTCCGCCTGCGCAAGTCGAACTGCCAGCTCCGCCGTATCGAGCTGCACGAGGAGCTGACCCTCATGCACATGATCGTTCTCGGCGACTGCGACCGTCGAGACATAGCTGCCCACTTTGGCGACGACGGGTACGATGTGTCCGTCCACCGCCGCATCATCGGTGGATTCGTGTGCCCGGCTGTAAATCCATTTCTGCGCGCCCCAGATGAGCCCGATAATCGCCACCAGCACGCCGACACCCATGGCGATGTGACGGCGCCTCGGTACGGCTGCCACCGGCATTTCACGCGTCTCGCCTGAGCGTGTGTCCTTTCGTTCTCTTTCTATCGCCGTTGCCATACCGGACCTGTCGATTGAATTGCGATGTTCTCTTATGGAAGCGCAGTAGCCATGCCTTGTGCGCGCGCGAGCTCGACCCGTGCGGATTGGTACGACGCCAAGGCATCGATGACCAGGTTGCGTGCGGCGTTGAGCGCAAGGGACGCGGTCACGACGTCGGCGTTGCCGGCGACGCCTTCCCTGAACCGATCCTGAGCCTGCGCGTACTCCTGCTGCGCGAATCGCAGACCCTCTCTTGCCGCCTCTACCTGATCTCGCGCCGTCGCGAGGTCGAGGATCGCCGACCGCACCTCGACCGCTACCTGCCGCTCCAGCTCGCGGCGCTGAAGCTCGAGACCGGCCGACACCGCGTCCTGCTCGCTGATCCGTCCCTCGCGACGGAATCCGTCGAGAATCGGAAGCGAGAGCTGGACACCCCAGCTGTATGTATTGAGCAGATGCGACGCAGATTTTCCGATCGCACCGTCATCTCCGAACGCCGCGAGGGTCGGCAGCCGTTCGGCGCGGGTCGCGCGGATGTTCTGTCGCCCGGCATCGAGCGCGCGCTGCGCGGCCAGGAGATCGGGACGCTCTCGAAGCGCCACCGCTACTGCTTCCGCTACCGGGGGAACGCTGTCGGTGACCGGCATTGACTCGAGCGAAGAGGCGAGCCTTACAGGAGCGTCCAGCGGCGCGCCGATGGCGCGCACGAGGGCGAGCCGCGAGCGTGCCTGCTCGCCACGCGCCGCAATCAGCTCCGCATGGAGACCGGCGAGCCGGGACTGAGCCCGCGTGACGTCGAGCGCCACACCGACGCCGGCGGCAAGCTGATCGCGGGCGATGAAGATAAGGGAGTCCGCGAGCAGCGAATCAGCCGCGCGAGCGGTGACGATCGCGTCCGCACGCGCGGTACGCAGATAAGCCAGTGCCGCCGCGGCGGCTGCCTCCTCGCCAGCGCTCCGGGCTGCTGCCTCGCTCGCACTTGCCGACATCCGCGCGCCGCTCAAGCGCCCTCTGGCGGCGAAGTCGATTGCGGGTACCATCACTCGCGCGCGGAAATCGAGAATATTGATCGGTCCGATGATCTCGCCATTCGGATCGAACAATGGCTTCGTCCCCGCTGCGGCTGGAAAGCTGATTCCGAATGTCGCCGAGTTGAGCGTGTGGCCGCTCTGCAATGCGAGCGCGTCGAGGGAAGGCAGAAGCGCCGCCCGGCTCTGGGTCACCCGTGCCGCCGCTTCCCGCGCACGAAGCTGAGCCGACAGCGACGGCGCGCTTTGATGTGCGGCGAGACGGGCCGCATCACCGAGTGTAAGCGCTGTTGTGACGGGCTCCTGCGCGCGGCCAATCCCGGGCAGGAGCGTAATCGATGCGACGAAGCCGACAGTCGCGATCCAGGCCATCGCGCGAGTTGCAGAAATCATCGCTTACTCCGGGTGCGCCACTTGGCGAGCGCGGTTTCTATCACGTCGCGTACGTTCTCATAGGCGGTGTCGAAATCCATGAGCCGGTTCCGAACTATTGGTGAAAGATCGAGCTCGCCGAGACCGTAGCTTACGATCTCGTGGAAGCGGTACCACCGCGCCAGTCGCTGCTCCATCGTTCGCTCGAACAGGTCGGGCATGATGCGATAGTAATCGCGCCTGTCGCCGTGTCGGCTCACGCGCTCGATGAAGCCTCGCTGTTCCAGGAGCCGGGTGTTGACGCTGGCGCTGCCCTTGCTCGCGTCCAGCTCTTCGGCGATTTCGTCGAGAGAAAGCTCGTGCTCGCAGATGAGGAGGAGACCAAAGATGCGACCGGCAATACGCGGTAGTCCGTCGGCTTCGCAGGCGACGGCGAGCCGCTCGACGAAGTCTTTCTTGCTTGGCTTTGCGCCCACGGCAGAGCGGCGTCGATGGGCGGTGGTAGATCGGCCGGTTGTCATTATCATATGATTCGTTTAGTACATATTGAACGTATGTCGGCCGGACGCTGCTTTCAAGTGGCGTACCCGGAGCCCCTGACCATCGTGATGGCGCTAACGCCTCGGCCTATTCTCCAACTTGCCGGACGTTCCCCGGGTCGCCGGCAATCAAAATCGGCTCCGCGAGTTGTTGAGATGCCACAGGCGCCGGATTTCCGTGCGCATCGGACAACAGTCGGGTGACGAAGCGCTGGCCCTCGGAGACACGCTCAATCTCGATCGCGATCGCGTCCATTCCCTGCTCGAGCCGCTCCAGCCGGCGCGAAGCGTCGGCAGAGATTGCGGGCGTGGCCGGACGGGACGTCGCACGCTTCCACATCAGCCGGGCTGCCGCAAAAGCGAGCGGCGCCAGCACAAATATCGTGAATACCCCGCCCAGCGCGGCGACAGCGTCCGGATCCATCCCGTAAAACTGACTGGCCGATTGTGTAGACGCCACCAGGGCGCCCGGGGCCATGGTGAGCTGTCGGCCGGTTTCGGCGATGTCGGACTCGAGCTGGAGAATGCGCTTGTCGAGCACGCCGATACGGGCCTCGATTCCGAGCCGGTCCGCCCCTTCCTTTCCCGGCAGGCTGCGAGAGAGAGCCTGGCGCCGTGACGCCGCCGACTCGATCTGGTTCGAGAGCTCGGCTCTCTTGGCCTTCAGAGCCTGTACGTCCGCGGCCGTGACCGGTATCCCTGTGCCGCTCGGGATCTCAACCACGATTTGTCCCGGTACTGCCGGCTTCAGCGTACCCGGAGGAACCGGTGCCTGCGGTGCGGTAGTCGCTTGCATTGTTGGTCTCTCTACGGGAGGTCCGGAGCGCCGGTTACAATCGCGCGATCGGGAAAACTAACCGCAGCCCTCAGTCGGTCGACGGCTCCGAGCGTTCCCGGAGCCTTCCGGCCAGCAGCTTAACCCTGTCCGCCCGCCCCGGGCTGCGGGCATCGAACAACTCGCGCACACGGGCGTCCCCAATCTCGCGTTGCGCCGTGAGGTCGGCGGCGATGCCGCGCGCGAGCCCCGGCCACTCGCCCTGCTGGATTCCGCCTGTCGGTTGCCATCCATGGTTTCGCGCATCGATCCAGGCGTCCCAGAATGTCAGCGCCATCCGCAGGTCGATGAGCGTCGCGTCGTCGCCTTCGGGAAACGCGTGCTCGAATCCATCGAACCGCCTCCCGATTGCGTCGTAACGCTCGGCTTCGTGCGCCGCGGCGTCGGTAACGAGATATCCCACCAGTGCCTGGCGGGCAGCTTCCGATGTTAGCACTGCGAATCCCCCTCGACTCTACCCGGCAATTTACGACGCGACGACCACATGCGCCTTGATCGGCGCGCGCATCGGCCGGTCTCCAAGCTCATTTGCCAGTGCGTCCGCAACCGCCCGCACAATGGTGTCCACGTCCGCAGCGCCCCTCTCATGAATCGCGTTAACAACGGGATTTCCGCGGATGAGACCGGTCGCGGCTTCATTCGCCGAGGGGCTCTCTGTGGTGAATGCGATCGTGTCGGCGTCTACCTTCTTGAATCCGGCATCGTCCAGCATCATCCGGATTTCGCCAAGGTCGTGAAAACCGAAAGGTGTAAGATAAAAATCGGCCGGATCGCTCTCGAAGAAGCTGGTGATCGTTTCATGCGCGATCCGGCAAATGGGATTCCCCCCAAATGAATCCCAGACGTTGAACAACAGGTGGCCATCCGGTCGAAGAACGCGACGGGATTCTCGCGCCACCGCGAGCTTATCGGGAAAGAACATCCACCCGAACTGACAGACGACCACCTCGAACGTATCGGGCGGGAGAGTCAGCCTCGTGGCATCCATCGCTTCGAGCTTCACGTTCGTATCCTTCGTGAATTTCGGACGAGCATAGTCGAGCATTGCCTCGTTCAGATCGGTTGCCAGGAGGTGACTGTCTCGGGGCAGGATATCCAGCAGCCGGCGTGTCACGATTCCTGTGCCGCAGGCAAGCTCCAGGACACTGGAAGCGTTCAGCCTGGCGACACGCTCGGCCATGTCCCGTGCGTAGGGCTCGAAGAGCATCGGACCGAGGTACGTGTCGTAGTACTCGGGTATCGATCCCGTAAACTGTGCGTGGCTCGTGCTCATACCCGTATCAGTGTCCGGTGCGTTCGATTGTCTTCCCGGTGAAGTTGTCGGTGCTCAGGTCCTTCGACGCGAGCGAGCGCACGTATGTCGTCAGCATCCAGATCTGATCGTTGGTGATCCGCCCGCCCCACTGTGGCATCCCGTCGGGCCGGCCCTGATAGATCGACTCGAAAACCTCTCCCGCCGCTCCGCCGAAATGCCAGCGACCATCGGCAAAACTCGGCCCCATCGCCCCTGAGCCGTCGGCGCCGTGACAGTCGATGCAGTTGTAGGCAACATAGAGCTGTGCGCCGACGCTCAGTGCCCGCTTGTCGCCCTCGTACGGATTCCTGAGCGTCAACGGCCGGCCACTCGCCGGAAACCCAACGGGAAGATTCTCTTCGTGAGCGACGAAACGCATGCTGTCCCCACCATCCACGTAACGGATTGCCGGAGTGGGCTGACTCTTCGCCGGTATTTGCGGCAGCGATGCGGCACTGGAGTCTCCGCCGCATGCCCACGGTACGCAGACGGCGAGAATCAAGAGTCCCAATCCGGCATTTGACCTTGGCTGCATCATCCTCTCCCGCAGAGAACGCAAACGCCTACAGCGAAAATACGAACAGCATCCCGCCCCAGCTCGTCCATCGCGCGAGATCGGGCAGTGTCGTCCCCCGCTCGCGAACGTCATACGGCAGGTTCGCTGCCACGTCGCCGGCGATCAGGAGTCCCATATCGCCGCCGATGCCGGCATAGATCGCGACGTACTGTTTTCCGTCTGGGCCCGTGTACGTCACAGGATTTCCTACCACACCCGAGCCGACCTTGAATTGCCAGAGGACTTTCCCTGTCCGCGCGTCCGCCGCCTTGAACCAGCCGTCGAGAGTGCCGTAGAACACCACACCACCCGCTGTTACCAGCGCCCCGCCCCATACCGGGAATGGCTCCTTGATCCCCCACACCTTCTTCCCGGTTGTCGCATCCCACGCCATGAACTCCCCGCGATATCCGCCTGGCCCTCCTTTCTCCGGAGCAAGAGCGCCGATGAACGGCGTGCCTGCGATGTAGGTCACCGCGTGCGACTCGAAATCCATGCAGAGGTTGTTTGTCGGAACGTAGAAGAGGCCAGTCTGGGGAGAGAATGCAGCCGGCTGTTGATTCTTCCCACCTTCAAGACTTGGGCAGATGTCCATCACCTTCTTTCCCTGCGACGTCATCTTCTCGGCGACCATCTTCGGCCGCCCCGTTTGCAGGTCTATTCCGGTGGACCAGTTCATCGGCACGAACGCCTCGGCGAGAATGACTTCGCCTGTCGTGCGGTCGATCGTGTACGCGAACCCGTTGCGGTCGAAGTGGACAAGCGCCTTCCGCGTCACGCCCTTGATGGGGAGATCGACGAGGATGTTCTCGTTGACGGCATCGTAATCCCACAGGTCGTGCGGCGTCGTCTGGAGCGCCCAGACCATCTCGCCGGTGTCCGCGTCACGGGCCAGGATCGACGCCGTCCACTTGTTGTCGCCGAGGCGCTGGTCCGAGTTCCACGGTCCGGGATTGCTCGTGCCGTGGTAGATCAGGTTGAGCTCCGGATCGTACGACAGCCACCCCCACACAGCCCCGCCGCCCGTTTTCCATGTGTCGCCTGGCCACGTCGTGGCTCCAAGATCCTTGCCCCGGTCGTGCGCGTAGAACGGCTTGAACTTCGGGCCCACCTTCACGTCGCGATCGGGGCCGATGTTGTACGCACGCCAGACTTCATGTCCTGTCGCGGCGTCGAGTGCCGCGATCCATCCGCGAACGCCCATCTCGCCGCCGCTCGAGCCGACAATGACTTTGTTCTTGACGACAATCGGCGCCATCGTCATCGTCTCGCCCCGCGCGAGATTTCCCATCGTCGCGCGCCAGAGCTGACGCCCGGTCGCCGCGTCCACGGCGATTGTGTGACCGTCGAGCAGATTGTAGAAGATCTTCCCGTCGGCGTAGGCAGCGCCACGATTCACCACGTCGCAGCAGGCACGCCCCGTTGCCTGTTGAGCATTCTCGGGACGAAACTTCCATTTGAGGGGCTGACCGGGCTGCGCCAGATCGATCGCGTACGCGACGTTCGGATACGGCGTAATGACGTACATCGTGTTGCCGATCACCAGTGGTTGCCCTTCGTGGCCGCGAAGCACTCCGGTCGAGAACGCCCACGACACATGGAGATTGGCGGCGTTGGCGGGCGTGATCGTCGAGAGTGTGCTGTAGCGTGAGCTGGCATAATCGCCCGCCGGCATCTGCCATTCGCCCGGTGGGCCTGCGTGGGCCACGGCGATGCGTGTGCCCGCGACTGTCGTTGCCGCCGGCTGTGCAGTAGTCGTATCAGTCGCCAGTGTCTTGCGCTCTCCCTTTCCGGTACATGCAACCGCAATCGTAACAACCAGGAAGACCCGGTCGGCCCGGATGATGCGCATCATCTCTCTACTTTGGAATGAGATAATCCTGCGCCGCGACAACCTGCCATCGCCCGTCCCGAAACATCCATGTATCGGTGTACCGATAGCGACGAGTGAACGGACCGTCTTTTCCTCGGCCGCGAAGAACCAGAACGCCGGTAACGACAGCAGTATTGTTGCCGAAGTCGTGGACCTTCATGTCCTCGTTGCTGCCTGACTCCACGGTATCTGGCCCACTCGCCATTCCTTTGATCAGATCGCCACGATTTATCACCACCGAGTCCTCGGTGTATACGAACCCGGGGGCGAGAGTTCGCTCGAAGGTTGCCGTGTCTCGCTTGACTACCGCCTGTGGCCAGGCGTCCTCAAGCGCAAGCAGCGCCTGCTCCATACCGGTTCCGCTGGTGGCAGGCTGGGCGGCTTTCGATTGCGATTCGTCAGCGGACCTTGAGGTACAAGCCCCCGTCGCCGCCAGAATGACAACGACCAACAGACTCCTCATCAGCATCCTGCAGAATATCGTCTCCGGCATTGAGCCTCTGCTGTTGTATTGGAAACTCGGATTCTCTATACCGGGGGTCGCTGGTACCGGGTTGCTGGTGCCGGTTACCGGATAGCGGGAGCGGGCTGGCTCGACGGCGGCACCATTCCCTTGATCCGCATATAGGTGACGATGTTGCCGTAGTGCTCGCCGTCGTGAACCGTGTTTCTCACCAGCGCCGCAAAACGCGTTCTGTCCTCTCCGAACAGCCTTGTCATCGCGCCCACTGCGGAATCGGGCTGAGCGTAGGCGCGATTGCACAATTCAGTCGAAGTGCGAAGCACAGCGATGAGGTCGGTTTTCGCCGTGACGTGATTCTCGACGTCACCTTCCGCAGCGGTTGAGGGTTGGCCGAGTGCCGCGGAGCAGATGATGGTTTGTCCGTCGGCAAGGTGGCCGATAAGCTGCCCGAATGAGCGCACCGCAGGAGCCGGCTTGAATGCATAATCCGCCTCGGGCATCTGCTCGGCGGCTTTGGTGATGTAGCCGACGATGATCTGCCATTCGCTCCGCGCTGAGCCGACGACCGGGTTGGGGTTATTGGCTACCGATTGGGCCTGCAATTGTGTCGTTGTGGCGAGCACGAGCAGAATGCCTGACGTCAGAACCGATCTCATTGAAACCTCGGTGAAAGTGCAACTGGTGATATGAGCCGTCGCCGCGGATGCGGCGACGACGGCCCAGGTAACACATCACACGCCCGAAGGCATGGCGATCGATTCCTTGTTTTCGACCTCGAAATACTCATTCGATGCCAGGCCCGCGGTCTCGCCGTCGAGCCAGGTGCGGAGGGCGGGAAGTGAATCGGCCTCCCAGACGCAGATCCCGTGCGACCCATCTTTTGTCGGGAAGACCTGGTGAAGCTTCAGATTGGCGGGCGGCGCGATTTTCTGCGCAGCTTCCCAGAATTTTTTCCGATCCTTCACGAGGTGCTGCACCGCTACATACATACGAGCCTCCTTCGGTCAGGCTGAAGAATATGGGGTTGCTGTGATCTCATATTCTGTTTTCATGCTTGGACGAGCGCAATCAGCCTGAGCGATTCGAGACTCCGATGAGCTCGCTCGAGGCGCTTCATCCGGAAGTACGCCGCCATTATCGCAGGCCATCCGAAAACCTGTCGATCCGGAATGGCGAGATGTCGAAGCGTGTGCTTCCCGTAGTCAGAAGCTCAGCCTGAATCTCTCCCAGTGCACTGGCGAACTTGAAGCCGTGTCCGGAGCACGAACTCGACACGAGCACCTGGCGATACCGGGGATGGAAATCGACGATGAAGTCGTGATCGGGCGTGTTCGTGAACAGGCACACTCCACTGTCGAGCACTCGCGCCCTGGCGAGACTCGGGAGAATTGCAGCCAGCGCGCGACGCAGTGGCTTTACCTCGCTCTCTTCGACCGTACGTCTCACGTCCCGCGGCGTCGACGATAGCTCGCCACTGTGCATCACCGAAGCCTTCACTCCGCGAGCGAGCCGCGGAAATCCATAACAGACGCTGCCTGGGATGTACTCGTACGCGTAAATCGGAAAGTACGACTTGTCGTACGATACCATGCTCTCATCGGGCTCGAGCCAGAACGCTACCTGTCGCTCGACGGTGAGCGGCAGCCTTAGATCGCGTAGCAAATCCGTGCTCCATGCGCCGGCCGAAAAAAGCAGGCGATCGGCGAAGTAGACGCCCGACGAAGTCTGCACCCTCACGCCATCGCCATCCGGTGCCCATTGAATCACCGGCTCTTCGAAACGGACTTCCGCGCTCGCTCGCCGAGCTCCATCGATGTGGGCCGCGTTGCACGACTCAGGCTCGAGGAACCCGGCCCGTGGATCCCACACGGCAATCAGCTCTTCAGCGAGACGGAACGCCGGAAATCGCTCACTCACTTGGGCGGCAGTGAGAACTTCGTGCGGAAGATCGAACTCAGCCGCGCTTCGGAGCGTACCGCCTACGACCATCCCATCCGGGGGGCCGATCATCAGCCCCCCGTTGAGAGTCATGAGCCGGCTTTCTGTCCGCGCCTCCAGCTCACGCCACAGCTCGTAGGCGCGTTGCACGATCGGGACGTAAAGAGGGTGTTCGAAGTACTGTTCCCGGATTACCCGGCTGTCACCGTGCGAAGAGCCCAGCTCGTGCCCACGTTTGAATTGCTCGAGGCCCAGCACGTGGCGTCCGCCCAGCGCGAGGTGGTAGAGCGTCGCACTCCCCATTGCGCCAAGTCCGACGACGATGGCGTCGTAGG
>JBGPLS010000083.1:0-12820 GCA_041486565.1 Gemmatimonadaceae bacterium | reverse complement strand
CGGAGGCCAGCGAGCGTGTGGTCGCCGCCAGCACACCAATTCTCGAGCTCGGTGACGCAGCGGCACTCGAGGTGATCGCGGACGTGCTTTCTTCGGATGCCGTTCGCGTTCGTCCAGGGAACGCAGTGGAGATAGTGGAATGGGGAGGCGAGCGCCCACTCGCGGGTCGCGTGCGCTCAATAGAGCCATCGGCATTCACTCGTGTTTCGGCGCTTGGCGTTGACGAGCAGCGTGTGAACGTGATCGTCGATATCCTCGACCCGCCTCCTTCTCTGGGGGACGGATTCAGAGTCGAGATCCGGGCGACGGTGTGGGAGGCGAACGCCGTTCTGACTATTCCGTCGAGCGCAGTCTTTCAGCGCGGTGGTGGATGGGCCGTGTTCGTGGTCGAGAATGGTCGCGCGCGGCAGCGGGGCGTGGAGATTGACCATCGCACGGGAGCAATGGTGGAGATAACCGCAGGGCTGAAAGCTGGGGAGCGCGTCATCCTCTTTCCGTCGGACAAAGTGGACGACGGCTCGAGAGTGCGGTGACGGCCCGCTCAGCGCGCAGCGAGAGTGAGAGTGATCACCGCCGCCATGGCGAGCAGCGCTCCGCCGGCGACGAGCCGGTAGCGCGCGGAGCCGAGGGCTGTCGATATCGTAAGCTTCACGACGGTGTTGGCGAGAATGCCGATGGCGATTGCGCGCGCCGCGATCGAGGGAAGAATCGCGGTGGATGGACTGCTCATCGAGACGGTGAGCGCATCCACGTCGGTGAGACCGAGGAGCACGGCTGAGCCGTAGAGACCTTTCACCGCCCACATGTCGCGAACGTAAGTGATCGCCATGATTCCGAGCTGGAAGATCACCACGAGCCGGATCGCCACCCAGAGACGCAGTGGATTCTTGTCATCAGGCGCGAGCCATGACACAGGCGCCGGCGGTACTTCGGTCGTGCTCTCCCACGTGCCGCCGTATCGCCAGGCGAGCGCGACCAACGCCGCGCCGATGAGTCCCGCGGGGCCGATGAACGGCACAAGCTCCGCCCCAATCGCCGGGCTCAGGACGGAGCTGATCACGAGAACTCGCGGAACGAGAATTGTGCACGCGCCGATCACTCCACCAGCGAGCGCCGCCGACATTCGCGGATAGCTCTTGCTGTAACGCGCGAAGCCGAAGGTGACGGCCGTGGACGAGACCACTCCTCCGAGCAGGCCGGCAAGCAGATAACTACGCCCTTCGCCGGCGGTCCGCCGCGCGAGAAAGCCGGCAAAATTGATCGCGCAGAAAACGAGAACGATCATCCACAGCGCGCGTGGCCTGATTGCCATCCATCCGAGATAAGGACCTGTCGGGAGCAACGGCAGCACGACGAGCGCGAGTACCGCGAACTGCAGCGCCGCTCTCAATTCTTCCTGGTGCACCCGGACAACCGCGCCGTGCAGCCTCGTCTTTTCGTATAGCGCCAGAACCACCAGGGAACCGACCCCCGCCGCAACGGCATCGAACCCGGTGCCGGCAAGAACACCGAGAGCGACCACGAGAATGGCCGCTGCTTCGGTCGTTCCGTCGCGATCCGATCCGGACTGTCGAAGAACCATCACGTAGGCCGCGACCGAAAGCGCGACACCTCCTGCCACGAGCATCGCCGCGAGAGCTTCAAAGCCAGCGTTCGCCAGCAATCCGGCCGCGCCGCCGAGAAGACCGAGTACGAGGAATGTGCGAAGCCCGGCAAACCGGGCCCGCGGCCCACTCGCGTGCCCCGACCATTCGCGCTCGAGACCTACGCCGAGACCAACCAGGGCGGCAATCGCGAGACTGATCGCCGCCTGAATCTGCCGATCGCTGATGTCCATCGGGGAAACGCTACGAGAGTGCCGAGCCGGGCGCCATCAGGGAAACAGGGCAGAGTTGTCGGCCGTTTCCCCTATTACTGCGAGCACTCAGGGTCTGCGCCGACCTAGCAGCACCTCGCTCCCGGCCGACTATACTTCCGCTCGGTCAGGTCGGTGGCGAACTGATCTCTGGTCATTGGAAGCATGCCAGGATGATGCGCGCGACAATGCTCGACGTAGCGCTCATAGTCGGGAACGCCGAGAACCGCACGGAGGACTCGGGAGATATTCGCGACCAGAGCATTCACGCGAGTCATCACGGGCTCGCCGCCTTGAGCGGTACGCGCGAGGGCAGATTCCGCTCGAAGATCTCGAAGATACGGCGATACTCGTCCGCCCACGACGACGGACGAACGAATCCGTGGTCCTCCACCGGGTACACGGCGAGATCCCAGTTCGTCTTGCCGAGCTCGATCAGGCGCTGAGTGAGCCGCACGATGTCCTCGAAATGGACATTGGTATCAACCATCCCGTGCGCCATCAACAGCGGATCCTTCAACCCCTCGGCGAAGTAAATCGGCGAAGAACGCCGATATGCGAGCGTATCCGTCTGCGGAAAGTTCAGAATGGCCGACGTGTAGCCGTTATTGTAATGCGCCCAATCGGTGACGCTCCGGAGCCCAGCCCCCGCGCCGAAGAACTGTGATTGCGTGAACAACGCCATCAACGTGATGAATCCACCGTAACTGCCGCCGTAAATCCCGATTCGCTCGGGATTGATTCCGTATTCCTTCGTCAGATACCGCGATGCATCGACCTGGTCCTGAAGATCGCGGCCGCCCATGTAGCGATAGATCGCGGTGCGCCAGTCGCGCCCATATCCGTCTGACGCGCGATAGTCGAGGTCGAGCACTACATAGCCCTTCGACGCGAGATACTGGTTGAACATGTACTCGCGTGGGTACTGCGACCAGAAATTCCCCACGTTGTGGAGATATCCCGCGCCGTGAACGAAGATCACCGCCGCGCCGTTCGGCTCGGCGTTCATGTCCTTCGGCCGATAGATGTGCGCCGGAACGCCGACTCCGTCCGAAGCCGGAACCTTGACGAGCTCGGGCGTAATCCATGGAAACGACAGCCACTCCGCGCTTGGCGACACGGTGAGCTGCACCTCCTCGGCTCCCGCCTTGTTGCGCATCAAAAAGAGATCGGGCGGGCGATTGACGTACGAGTAAACGTCGGCGATCCACTCGCCGTTCGGCGAGACGGTTCCGTTGTGTCCCCCCGATTTCGTGGTGAGTCGCTCGCGTGCACCGCCGCTCACCGACATGCGGTAGATCTGCTCCTCGGCCGGTGAGATTTCGCTGGTGTGGAGATAGAACCACTTCTCATCCGGCGAAAGCTCGGCGTCGCGAACTTCCCAGCTGCCTTGAGTAAGCTGCCGGCGATCAGAGCCGTCGGCGGCGACGGTGTAGATGTGCGCGAAGCCGGTCGCCTCGGACACATACCAGAACCGGCGCCCGGTGTCGTACCATCCACCGCATGAAGAACACGGGCCCCCAACCCACGCCGTGTCGCGAAGCGTCTCGAGAGTCGTGATCCCTCCGGTCGCGGCGTCGATGGACTGGAGGAGCCGGACCTTTTTGTCCCCGCTGTAGGAGTAGAACGCGGCGCGCGACCCGTCGTCGCTCCAGCCGAGTATCCGGATGAAGCCATTGGCCGTATCGGTGGGAAAGGCGTTGAGCCACTTGATCGTTCCGGAAGGAAGACTCAGGAATCCGAGCCGGCCGCGGAACTGGACGTCGCCGACGTTCGTGCGCCCGCGAATCACTTCCGGGTAGCCACTCTCGGTGACGAACTGGATCAGATCGGCGGTCCGCGCTCCCTGCGGAGCGACGCGGGTCCTGATGAGGAGCGCCATGCCGGTAGGGGAAACGGATAACGAATCAATGCTGTCGCCGCGCTGAGTGTAGTACGTCTTGAGACCACGGCCGGCAACTTCCTTCTTGTCTGCCTTGCGAATACTGTCAGCGCGGATAGTATCGCGGACCGCCTGGAAAAGATCACGCTGCTGCTGCTCGAGTCGCGCGCGCTGCCCGGTCGCTTTCGCCGAATCGGTCGGCTCCGGACCCTGCCGGATGTCGGTGAGCTGCCGGATCAGCCCACCGTTCAGGTCAATCGAATGGACATTGTCGTCACGGATGAAGAAGAGGCGACTCGCGTCCACGGAAAACGCGGGATCGTGCTCGCGGGCGATTGTCTGCGTGAGCCGGCGTGTCGTTCCCGTCCGGAGGTCGGTGAGGTAGAGGTCTCCATTGTACTCGACAGCCATGTAGCGACCGTTCCTCGACCGGTCGCCTCTCGTCACCATCGCCCCCGCCGAATCGAACTGAGCCGGCGAGACTCGCTCAGGTTTAGAGCCGGGCACGGCGCGAACGCGGAACCGCTTCACCTGTTCACGCCAGTCGCTGCCGGGCTCGAGCCACGTGAAGTAGATCCACCTGGAATCGTTGCTCCACCGCACGTCGTCGGGGGCGCGGCCGTAAAGCTCCGGCCCGCGCATGATGTTCCTTATCGAAAAGTCGAAGGTCGACGCCCGCTGCGCGGAAGCGGAAGAAGAAAGGATCAGAAGAAGAAACACTAGTCTGCGCATCATCCGCCCCCGGCTACCTGGATAATGAAGTCTCGTGTGTGACTGTACTCGACTTCGGTCGAGACTGCGCGCTTGCGCCCGCTGAGTACGGCAATCCACTCGTGCGCGGACGCGACGATGATCACGATCACCGAGATCATGAAGAAGGCCGCGACTGCGGCGTCGAGACGATCGTTGAACACCATGCGCCGCGCTGCCTCGAGACTCGCGACGCCCGGCGGAGCCGTCCCCGCTGCGATCATTCCTTCGAACAGTCGCGCGTGCGACAGAAAGCCAAGCTTCGGATTGTCGGAAAAGATCTTGATCCAGCCTGCCGAAAGTGTGACGATTGCAAGCCAGGTGAGGGGGAGCAGCGTCACCCATGCATAAAGCGACTTCCCCATCTTGATGATGATTGTCGTGCCGACACACAGCGCGACGGCCGCGAGCAGCTGATTCGATATTCCGAAAAGCGGCCAGAGCGAGTTGATCCCACCCAACGGATCCATCACGCCCTGGTAGAGAAAGTATCCCCACATCATCACGAAGACGGCGCTCGAGATCACGACCGACGGATACCAGGACACGCGGCCGAGTGGCGCCCATACGTGTTTGGCCAGATCCTGGAGCATGAAGCGTCCGACGCGCGTGCCGGCATCGAGAGTGGTGAGAATGAA
Organism: Gemmatimonadaceae bacterium; assembly: GCA_041486565.1. Classification (GTDB taxonomy): domain Bacteria; phylum Gemmatimonadota; class Gemmatimonadetes; order Gemmatimonadales; family Gemmatimonadaceae; genus UBA4720. The sequence continues at coordinate 7,695 of JBGPLS010000083.1, read as the reverse complement.
CAGCGCCTCGAACATGATCGCGAAGTGATACCAGAGTGCCATCGCCTCGCCGCCGCCGAGGACGCGGGAGAAGAGATGCGCCATTCCCACGGCAAGGCTGGGTGCGCCTCCGGTGCGTGACAGAAGTGAGCTTTCTCCAACCTGTCGCGCGAGACGCTCCATTTCTCCCGGCATGAGAGTGAATCCCCACCCCTGTATCGCGGTCGCGGCTGACTGCGCCGTCGTACCGAGCGCGGCCGCCGGCGCATTGATGGCGAAGTAAACGCCAGGGGTCAGAACGCACGCGGCGATGAGAGCCATCACCGCGACGAGCGACTCGGTCAGCATCGCGCCGTAGCCGACCATCCGTGCGTCGCTCTCGCAGTCGATCAGCTTGGGGGTCGTTCCCGACGCGATGAGAGCGTGAAATCCGGAGATCGCGCCGCAGGCGATGGTGATGAACGCAAAGGGAAAGACTTTGCCGGCAAACACGGGCCCCGTTCCATCGGTGAAGCGTGTGAGCGCCGGCATCTGGAGAGGCGGGAGAACGAACAGGATGCCGAGCGCCAGCGCGGCGACGACTCCGATCTTGACGAAGGCGGACAGGTAATCGCGCGGAGCGAGGAGCAGCCACACTGGAATCACTGACGCCGCGAACCCGTAGCCCATGATGAGGAGCGCGATCGTCGGTCCCTTTAGCGTGAACACCGGAGCAAGCGACGGACTCTGCGCCACCGCCTGTCCGGCGAAGAGAGCGAGGACAAGGAGCACGACCCCGATCGCGCTCGCCTCGAGCACTTTGTACCGGCGGAACCAGCGCATGTAAGCGCCCATCAGCATCGCGATCGGAATCGTGAGGCCGATCGTCACGATCCCCCATGGGCTCTGCTTGAGCGCGTTCACCACTACCAATGCGAGGACGGCGATGAGGACGATCATGATCCCGAGCACGGCGACAAGCGCCGTGAATCCGGCGACCGGACCGATCTCGTCCCTCGCCATCTGGCCGAGCGATTTGCCGTCGCGCCTGATCGATGACGCGAGTATGACGAAATCCTGGACGGCGCCGCCGAGCGCGACGCCGACGATGATCCAGAGGGCGCCGGGGAGAAATCCGAATTGCGCGGCAAGTGTCGGTCCGACCAGCGGGCCCGGACCCGCGATCGCCGCGAAGTGGTGACCGAATACGATCCACCTGTTGGTGGGCGTGTAGTCGCGGCCGTTGTTGAGTCGCACCGCCGGCGTAGCGCGGTCGGCTCGCAGCTCGAAGACACGCGTCGCGATGAACTTGCTGTAGAAGCGGTACGCGACGGCGTACGTGCAGATGGCCGCTGTGAGAAGCCAGGCGGCATTGACAGGCTCACCCCGCGTCAGCGCGAGCCGGGCAAAGCTCGCCGCGCCGAGTATGGCAATCAGCGCGAAGATGAACGGCTGCAAGAACCTGCGCATAGCCTCATCGGTAAGAGGTGGGCGGTGAAATTGCGTATCGGTTAACTTTCCCGCAACCAGCCCATGAGTTCCCTCACGAGACTGAAACGGACAGCGCTTGCCGCTTCCCTGGCAGGCGCGACTGGATGCGCCAGCGCAGCTACCACGCCGAGGGAGCAGGAGGCGCCACCACCGCCGCCCGCCGCGCCGCTCGCCGTGATGGCCGGCCGCCCGGTACTGGTGCTCCCGGTGCAGTACGTGACGTTTTCGGACTCACTTTCCCGAAGCCTGCAGCTCCCGCTCGCCGGCCAATACCTGGCGGCGCTGGATGACTCCATCGCCACGGCTCTCGGGGACCGTGGGCTGAGGAGCTGGACGTTCGCGCGGGCGATTACAGCATCCGCTCGCCGGAACGCGGGCATGACCGCTGATCCACACGCGCTCGCGGCAGAGCGGCTCCGCCGACTGGTGAGAGCCGGCGACGATCCGCTATCCGAGCCGCTCGCGTCGCAGATCCGTTCTCTTGTTGCGCTCGGTGACGCGCGGTACGTCGTTCTGCCGGCGATGCTTCGCCTCGACAATCGCATTGCGGGTGCGCGCGGATCGCTTCTCGTTTACCTGATCGATGCGCGAACGTCGCGCATTCAATGGTCGGGCGAAGTCTCAGGCGAAGGGACGACCAGCGTTTCGCAGGCACTTGGCAGAGTCGCCCGGCATTTCGCCGACCTGGTGGTGGCTCCCTAGAGTGGCGGGCCGTGATGATGTCACAGTCTTCCACGTATCGGACCTCCACTTCGGAAGACCGGCCGTGCCGGCGCAGATCGAGGCGATCGAATCCACGATACAGAACGAGAAGTTCGACGTCGTCGCCGTTTCCGGCGACTTCTCGCAGCGCGCGCGATCGGGTGAGTTCCAGCGCGCTGCGGTATTCCTGCGCGATGCGCAGAAGGTCAGCAAGACGATTTCCGTGCCCGGGAACCACGACGTCGCATGGTGGCATGCACCGCTCGGTATCGGATACCCGGAAAAGATCTACGAGAATTATTCCAGGTTCATATCGAGCGACCTCGACCCGGTGCTGCGCGTTCCGGGCGCCACGTTCGTCGGCGTCAACACGGCGCACGGCGTCACGCCGCAAACACTCACCTGGAACATCCGCGACGTCGCCGTTATCGGCGGCCTGAGGAAGGAGCAGTTCAAGCAGGCAGACTCCGCGTTCGGCAAGACGCCGCCCGAAGATGCCCGAGTCATTGTGATGCACCACAATCCGGTGAAAGGCGAGCTGTCGCAGAGGCACGGACTCAAGAACACGAAGAAGATCCTCGGTGCCTTCGCGGCAATGGGCGTAGACCTGATCCTCTGCGGCCACGACCACCAGGAGTCGATCCATTACATCGAGCACACCAGGAAGGGGACAGTGATCTCCACCGCCGGCACAGTGTCGAACCGATCCCGCGGTGGGCGACCATCGTCGGTGAACGTGATCCAGATCCTGCCGCGACAGATCGAAGTCACCACTCGCATCTGGTCAGAATCAGGGAAAACCTTCGTGCCGGGCCCGCACAAATGCTTCGAGCGCTTGGCAGGCTGATCGGCTTTGGTCGCGCCGGGTCGCAGCTATCGCTCGAGCTGGAGTCCCGTCCTCGAGACGCCACCGAATTGATCAGTCCGGCGGCCCGGAGGGACGTGGCCTAAGACCGGCGGTGTCGAGCAATGGGGTGGGCTCGCTTCCGGACAGCAGGATTGCCGACTCACCCAGTCAACGCCCGCCGGTCTTATTCAATATCTTTGGCAAATGCCAACAACCGACATCTACAACATCGACTCCGCGCTCTCCGAGGAGGAGCGCGCGGTACGTGACAGCATACACCGCTTCGTCGACGACCGCGTCCTGCCCGTCATCGGCAAGTGCTACATCGAAGGCCACTTCCCGAAGGAGATCGTGCCGCAGATGGCGGAGCTCGGCGTCTTCGGCGCCAATCTCCCCGAGGAGTACGGCTGTGCCGGGCTGAACAACGTTTCCTACGGGCTGATCATGCAGGAGCTGGAGCGCGGCGACTCCGGGGTCCGATCGTTTGCTTCGGTGCAGGGCGCGCTCGTCATGTACCCGGTCTTCGCGTTCGGAAGCGAGGAGCAGAAGCAGCGATATCTGCCGAGGATGGCCAGCGGCGAAATCATTGGTTGCTTCGGCCTCACCGAGTCCGACTACGGATCCAATCCCTCGGGAATGATCACGCGCGCGCGCGAGCAGGCAGACGGGAGCTGGGTCCTGAATGGCGCGAAGATGTGGATCACCAATGGCTCGACGGCGCAGGTGGCGATCGTGTGGGCGAAGACGGGAGACTCGAAGGACGATACTTCGATCCGGGGCTTCATCGTGCCCACCGATACGCCTGGATTCACAGCGAAGGATCAGAAGGGGAAGCTTTCGCTTCGGGCGTCGGATACGAGCGAGCTCGTGTTTCAGGACGTGCGGCTGCCCGCCGAAGCGCTTCTTCCGAAATCAGACGGACTCAAGAGTCCGCTGATGTGTCTCACACAGGCGAGATACGGAATTGCGTGGGGAGCGGTAGGCGCGGCGATCGCGTGCTACGAAGAGGCGCTGGCGTACGGCGGCACTCGCGTGATGTTCGGGAAGCCGATCGCGGGCTTCCAGCTTCAGCAGCAACGACTGGCTGATATGGTGACCGAGATCGTGAAGGCGCAGCTGCTGGCGCTTCACCTCGGGCGCCTCAAGGACGCGGGCACTTTCACTCCGGAGCAGGTGTCGCTGGCCAAGCGGAACAACGTCAACATCGCGACCAACATCGCGCGCGAGGCCCGCCGTCTCCTCGGCGCCAATGGAATTCTCGCCGAATACTCGGCGATGCGTCACATGGCGAACCTCGAAAGTGTCTACACCTACGAGGGAACGCACGACATACACACGCTGATAATCGGCCAGGCAGTGACGGGTCTTTCGGCGTTCGAATAGCGGGTCTTCCGCGACTCAGACCTTGCGCATGCCAATCTCCGCCGATGATATCCGCCTCTGCATCGAAGACCACGCAGCCGGCGCCCCCGGCGCGCAGCCGATCGCCGAGCCGATCGTGCAGACGTCGCTGTTCGCGTATCCCACGTATGAGGCAATGCTCGAGGCGTTCAAGGCGGAGAATCGGAACCCGGTCTATTCGCGCGGCCAGAATCCCACGGTAGAGGTTCTCGAGCGTAAGCTTGCCGCGCTCGAGCAGGGGGAGGCGTGCAAGTGCTTCGGATCGGGGATGGCCGCGGTGAGCGCCGTTTTTCTGGGACTTCTCGAGGCCGGCGATCACATCCTGTTCGTCAATCACACATATGGCCCGAGCGTCAAGCTCGCGAAGCATCTCCAGCGATTCGGCATCGCGCACGATCTGCTGCTCGATCTGGAGCCGGATGATGTCGAGCGCGCAATGCGCCCGAACACAAAGCTCGTGTGGCTCGAGAATCCCGGGACGATGCTGTTTCACACGCTCGATCTCGCGGCGATTGCCGATGTAGCGCGAAGCCACGGCGCACTGACGTGCACAGACAACAGCTGGGCTTCGCCTCTTTTTCAGAAACCCATTCTGCACGGCGTTGACATCGTCGTGCACTCGGCCACGAAGTACATCGGTGGCCACAGCGACGTTGTCGCCGGCGCTGTGATCACAACGGACGAGCGAGCAGAGGAGATCTTTTTTGCGTCGTACATGCTCAATGGAGGGATTCTCGCTCCGTTCGATGCGTGGCTGCTGCTGCGCGGGCTCCGCACGCTGCCGGTGCGGATGCAGCAGCACGAGGCCGATGCGCTGCGTGTCGCGGAGTATCTGCATAACCGGCCCGATGTGTGCGCGGTGCATCATCCGGCGTTCGGCGAGCCGTCAGCATCGCTGACCGGTTACTCGGGACTGTTCAGCTTCGAGCTGGCGAGCGGCGGATTCGACGAGGTGCGGCGTTTCATCAACGGCTTGAAGCGATTTCGCATTGGCGTGAGCTGGGGCGGTGTCGAGAGTCTCGTCATTTCACCGAATCGTGGAGCCAACCTTGCGTATCTCGATGTGCAGCGAATCCCTCATGCGCTGGTGCGGCTTTCGATCGGGCTCGAGGGTGCGGATGCGTTGATCGAGGACATTGCCTCCTCGCTCGACGCCCTCGCGCCGTAGGCCACCGCGTACAGTGGCGTTCTTCACCGCGGAGAACGCGGAGAACGCGGAGAACGCGGAGTAGTGGGCACTTCTTCCCTCTGCGCTGACGCTTCGCTGACGCACCCCGGGTAGCTTCTTCACCACGAGGGAGCGGCCCTCCAAGCGGAGCGAAGAGCGGGGCCCGGATAAGCGTCCGGCCCCCGCTTTGTCTGTCTGCTCCTCATAGCCCGGTTCTGGTATCTTTATGTGAAATCTTTCACATGAGGATCACGGTTGAAGATCGCCGTCTGCATCAAACGGGTCCCCGACATGGACGTACGCTTCCGGATCGGAGCAGATGGAGCCTCGCTCGACGATGCCGGACTCAAGTACGACATAAATGACTTCGACGCCTGGGCCGTCGAGGCCGCGCTGCAGCTCAAGGAAAAGGCGGGTCAGGGCGAGGTGGTGGTTCTGTCGCTTGGCCCTGCCGCCGCTGCTGAGACGATCAGAAAAGCGCTCAGCATGGGCGCCGATCGCGGCATACACCTCCAGGCCGATCGCATTCCCTTTGACGGTTTCGCAATCGCTGACGCACTCGCGACGGAGCTCAGGGGTGGAGGATACGACCTGATCCTCTTCGGCAAAATGTCTCCGGATTCCTCCAATGGAATCGTCGGCCCGATCGTGGCCGAGATGCTTGGCCTTCCCTGCGTGACGTCGATATCGAGACTCGAGATCGCCGACGGAAAGGGAACGGCCAAGCGCGAGCTCGAAGGGGCGCAGGAGATCGTCGAGTTCCCGCTGCCCGCCGTGCTCACGGTTGACGAGGGGTTGAACACCGCGCGCTACCCTTCGCTCAAGGGGATCATGGCCGCGAAGAAGAAGCCGCTCGCAACGAAGCCGGCGGCTCTCGGCGAGAACAAAGTGACCGTGCAGCGACTCGAGCTGCCTCCCGAGCGTGCTGCCGGTCGGATAATCGGCGAAGGCGCTGCCGCCGTGCCCGAGCTCGTGCGAGCCCTCCAGACCGAGGCAAAGGTTCTCTGATGGCGAACATCTTCGCATACGCAGAGGCGCGGAACGGCGAGCTGCGCAAGGCCGCACTCGAAACAGTTGGCGCGGCGAGAAAGCTCGCCGATTCGACGGGTGCGGAAGTCCACGCGCTGCTCGTCGGTGCGCCTGGAATCGCATCGAATGCAGAACAGCTTGCACAGCATGGCGCGGACGTTGTCGTCGTCTGCGAGCATTCCGGCTTCACTCAGTACAATCCGGAGGCGGCGGCCGCCCTTTCGGCGGAACGCATCAAATCCGGTGGTTACCGAGCTGCGATCTTCAACACGTCCGCCCAGGGACGCGATCTGGCGCCGCGTGTCGCGGCCAAGCTCGGCGTCGGCCTCGTAACCGACGTCACCGCGCTCGAGCCCGCCGGTGACACCCTGATCGTGAAGCATCCGATCAATATCGGAAAGATCATCGCGACAGTTGCGATAGCGCACGCCCCCGCTGTCGTCGCGATACGTCCCAACACTTTCACTCCGACGGCGAACGCGAAGGCCGGGCGGGTGGAGGCGGTGGCGCCCGTTGGCGATCCGTCCGCCTCGCGCGTGGTGGTAAAGGAGCTGGTGCAGGGCGGTGGCGGTAAGCTTGATCTCGCCGACGCGCCGGTCATCGTTGCCGGCGGTCGTGGTCTCAAGGCGGCGGAGAACTTCAAGCTCGTCGAGGACCTCGCGTCGGCTTTTGGCAACGCCGCGGTCGGAGCGACGCGCGCCGTGACCGACGACGGCTGGCGTCCCCACAGCGATCAGATCGGGCAGACGGGCCGGCTCGTGAGTCCTGAGCTCTACATCGCGGTCGGAATCTCCGGCGCGGTGCAACACCTGGCGGGAATGCGCACGTCGAAGACGATAGTCGCGGTGAACAAGGACAAGGAGGCGCCGATCTTCAAAGTCGCGGACTACGGCATTGTCGGCGACCTGTTCGAGATTCTCCCCGCGCTGACCGCGGCGGTCCGCGAAGCGCGCGCGGCCCACTAGCGTGACCGCTGGCGCGAAGGGAAGGGCGCTGCGCGTGCTGCCGAGCGCGCACCAGCCGGCGCTGCCGGTGGGGAAGCTGATCTTGCGGGAGCCGCTCGACCCCGACGCGGTGCCGATGGACGTCGTCTTCGTCG
>JBGPLS010000082.1:0-12845 GCA_041486565.1 Gemmatimonadaceae bacterium | reverse complement strand
TCTGTTTCGCACCTATAACGCCGCGCTCGTGCGATACCTGACGCGGAGGCTGGGGGATCGCGATTGGGCTGAGGAAGTCGCGCAGGAGACTTTCCTGCGCGCGCTGAGGCAGGAATCGCTGACGAACGAAAGAGCGTGGCTGTTCGCCGTCGCCACTAATCTCGTCCGCGATGAAGCCCGAAAAGCGTCGCGGCAGAGACGGCATCTCGCGCTGCTTGCCGAAGAGGAGCGGGAGAACATCGTCGAGCCGCAGGAAACGAGGCTAGAACGCGCTCAGGAGGCTGCGCTCGCTCGGAAAGCTATCAATGCGTTGGCGGAGCGAGATCGTCTTGCCCTCCTGATGCGTGAGGAAGGGCTCGACTATGCGGAAATCGCGGAGGCGCTCGAGCTGTCACCGGGATCGGTAGGGACGACATTATCGCGTGCCCGCCGGCGGCTGGTGGAGAGCTACGAAGCGCTGCAGAAAGATCGTGAACAGAGGGAAAAGAATGCAGCATCTTGACGAAGGAACGATTCACACCTGGCTCGACGGCCAGCTCCCCGCAGAGAAAGCGGATGAGATCGTTGCGCACGCGAGTGAGTGTCCCGAGTGCGCGGCGATAATCGCCGAGGCACGCGGGCTCGTTGCGGCATCGACGAGAATCCTGACGGCCCTGGATAACATTCCGGCGGGAGTGACGCCGGTAGGGTCGGAAAGAGCAGGGGCGCTGATCGTTCGGCGGCGCTGGTACGATCGCATAGATCTGCGAGTGGCGGCAACCCTGCTCTTCGTCGCTGGCGCGTCGCTGGTCGTGGCGCGCGGCGGGCGCGAGTCGATTCCATCACGTGCCATGATGAAGATGGCCGACACTGCCAGGTCCCAGGCTCCAGTCGCCTTGGATACTGCGACGGCAGAACCGTTCGGCACCGAGAAACCGACTGAAAATCGCGTTGCCAAGCGCGCTCCCATATCGAATATGCCAGTGATGGGTCGTCGCACGCCGGAATCAAGAACGTTGGCCGATGCCGTACAGAAATCCCTGGCTCCAGCTACACCTGCGCCTGCCGTGATGCAGGCCGAGGCTGTCGCACTCCCGGCTGTGACTTTGGCAGAGACTGTAGACATCTCCAGGACACCGTTGCGTGTGCTGCGCGTCGACAGCTCTGCGAGCACTACACGAACCGTCTACGGAATTTCACCAGACGTTGAGGTAACACTCGCCGAATCGCGCGTCGATACAGCCGTGCAAAGAGATTTCGCCATGGCCGAAGCAGGTCGTACCAACGAAGCTGCCGCGCAACGCGCAGTGGACGCTGCCAAGGAAAGAATGGCCGGGAGCACAGTCGCTGGCGGCGTATCGGGGATCTCGGGGGGCAAGATCGACCAGACTATGGCAATGACTGCTACAGCGCCCGTACCGCTCAATACAATTTCATGGACTGATCATGGACGCCGGTACACACTGACAGGCAGGTTGACGACAAGAGAGCTGGATGTTCTCAAGACCCGCCTGATGAAGATGCGCCGGTAGCGGTCTATTTCTAGCTGATTGTGAAGGCAGGCTCGTAACGACCTGTTACAGGGGGCTCGATTCGTCGGGGATCGCGCCAACCGCCATGCCCATCGCGTGGTACCCCTTGTCCACGTAAACGGTAGTGCCGGTGATTCCACTCGCCAGCGGGCTGGACAGGAACGCAGCGGTCACGCCGACCTCCTCCGCCGTGAGAGGGTCGGTGAGAGGGGAATTCACGGAACAGTAGTCCACCATTCGCGCGATGATACCGATGGCACTGGCTGCTCGTGATGCATAGGGACCGGCCGAGATGGTGTTTACACGTAATCCATACTTGCGTCCTGCTTCGAAAGCGAGGGTGCGCGTGTCGCTCTCGAGGGCTGCCTTGGCTGAAGACATTCCGCCACCGTAACCCGGAATAACCCGCTCGCTCGCCATATACGTGAGGGACAGGAACGAGCCGCCCGGGTTCATGAGGGGTCCGAGCCGACTGACCATCGAGATCAGGGAATAGGCGCTGACGCTCAATGCCGCGAGATAGCCCGACCGGCTCGTCTCGAGGAGTGGCTTTTTCACCTCTGGGGCGTTGGCCAGTGAGTGAATGACGATGTCGAGCGATCCCTCTCCAAAGTCAGTGCGGATCCGGTTGACCAGCCCCTCGACGGAGAAATCCCCGGTGTCGCGATAGCGCCTGCTAATGCGGATGTCTTCAGGAGCATGATCGAGTGAATCGAAGGCAGCGTCGAGGGGGTAAATTCTCTCGAAGTGCATCATCTCTCCGGAGGACAAGCGGCGCGACTCGTCCATCTTGCCGCGCTCGATGAGATTCATGAAGATGTTGAGCGCCGGCGGCCAGGTGCCGACGCATACACTGGCACCAGCGTCGGCCAGAGCCTTGGCGACAGCGAAGCCATAGCCACCGTCGTCGGCAACGCCGGCGACGAGCGCTCTCCGTCCCGTAAGGTCGATATTCAACATAGAGGGGGATATGTCCCTTTCGTGGAACAGCGGCAAGGGGTGTGCTATGTACATTCCGGTGACTCTGACCAGCCCGGAGATTCTGCGACCGTAATGGAGTTGACTTGTCTCGATTGATTCATGGCGTGCTGTGCCTTTCGATGATCCTGGGGGGTGCAGTCGGCGCGCAGACATCGGATACCATCAACACGTCGAAGCCGAAGCCGTTGTTCACCCTACGTGACGTCCTGATAGTCGGGGCGTTTACTGGTGCAACAATCGGCCTCGCGCCACTCGACCGAAATCTGACCAACAAGCTTCAGAAGCCGGCGCTGCAGTCGAGAAGGTTTCTGAAAACTGGTGCGACCGTATTTCAAGTGCTTGGTGATCCTGGAAGCCTCGTGACGGGCACCGCGTTTTATTTCATCGGGCGGTTCGATGGTCACCGTCGCACCGAGGACCTCGGCCTGCATACGGTGGAGTCGATCGTTCTGGCCGATGTTGTGACAGGGGCAATCAAGATGCTCGCGGGTCGCGCACGCCCATATGCGAGTCCAGACAGTGCGGCGAACTTCCAGTTCATGCGCGGGTTCAAGAACGACGCTTACCGGTCTTTCCCTTCCGGACATACGACGAGCGCCTTTGCATTTGCCGCAGCCGTGTCGAGCGAGACACAGCGCTGGTGGCCGGGCTCACGCTGGATCATCGGACCGATCATCTATGGCGGCGCGACACTCACCGGGGTCTCGCGCGTCTACAACCGACAGCACTGGGCGAGCGACGTGATGGCAGGTGCTGCCATCGGAACACTTGCGGGTCTGAAAGTGTTCCGCTACCAACACACGCATCCGGACAATCGTCTGGACCGAACACTGCTACGGGCAGGTATAAGCCATGTGGATGGATTCGGCTGGGTACCAACGATATCCACAGTCCGCTACTAAGACGTGCAGCTCAATGGGATCTTCATCATCGCGGAGCTCGGTGGCGAAGCGGGTGAGCAGATCAGGGTAATCAATGAGCGGTTCGACCCGCGGCTGGCCAGGTACAAAGCTCCACACGTCACGATAACGGGCTCGTCGGGAGTCGGCCCCATCCCGGCGTCGGTCACCCCGGTGAAGCTGTGGGAGAAGCTGGCTCCAATCGCGTCGACCACCGCGCCCATGACGCTGCGGTTTGGACCGCCGATGAGATTCATGCAAACGGAGATCGTAGTCCTCCCGCTCGATCCGCACGGGCGGCTGAGAGCGTTTCACGATCGACTGGCGAATTCCGGGCTGCCGTTCGAGCGGGCGCGCTTTGCTTTCAGTCCTCACTGCACGCTGAGCCTGTATCCCACACTCACGCCGGACGCGGCGCGGGAGCTGCTGGCGCTGCGTGTCCTCGCTCCGATGGTGATCGATCGAGTCCACCTATTCCAGACACTCGATCCGCAACCGTCGCGCAAGATTCTCGAGCTGCCGCTGACAGGTGGATCCGAAACAGCTTGAGCGCGCGTGGCGCGCGATGTGGATGCAGGCCATCGGGCGAGGACTTCCAGGCCCGCGTGTGGTGGACGCCTCGAAGTTCGACGCACGTCCACTGCGAACATTGTTCGTCAGATACGAGCGGATCGGTGACATGATCATGGCTACCGGTCTGATCCGCGTGCTGGCACAGGCATCGAAGCGCGGGAAAGTGGACGTGGTTGCGAATCCGTCTACGGGACCGGTGCTCGATGGGAATCCGCACGTCGGGAAGCTCTTCACGCTGAACCGTAGGTCGTGGGCGAGCTACCTGAAGCTGATGCGACAGCTTCGGGCGGAACGTTACGATGTCATCGTCGATGGGCGGATCAACAATCCGCAGGTCTTCACATCCACTCCACTGCTGATGCTGGCGGCTGGAGCGCCTTACCGCATCGGAGTCGGCGGTGGCAACAACGACCTCATCTACAACGTCCGGGTCGCGAGGTATGATCGATCCATCCCTTACGTTGAGGGGTCGAAGTCGCTGTCACTACCCTTTGGTGTAAATCCCGCTGCTGTGGACTGGCAACCGGAGATCTTTCTTTCTGATCTCGAGCGGAAGGTGGCTGAATCACGCTGGCTTGAGGTGGAAGAGCTCGCCATTCGCAATACGAATCGTATTAGCGGAGCGACCGGGAGTGATGGTCGGCTGTTGCTCACTGGACGTCTGTTGGTGAATCTGTCGGCGTCCGAAAAGAAACGGCGCTGGCAGGATGAGAAATTCATCGAGGTGTTACGCAAGGTGCGGGAAGCTGCGCCGCGGCTTCCGATCGTCGTGATAGGATTGCCACACGAATGGGATCAAGTCAAAATGGTGGCCGAGTCGGTAGCCGCAGTCGCCGTTCCAACATCTCGTCTGCGGGATGCGTTGGCCCTTGTTGGGACTTCGGGCATGGTCTTCACGCCCGACACGAGCATTTCGCATGCAGCATCAGCATTCAGAAAACCGGCGGTGGTGCTACTCAAGCGGGATCATCACCCATATGCGCCGTACAATATTCCCGGCGAGAATATATTCTGGGACGGCAGTGAGATTCATGGTCTCAGCGTTGATGCGGTGGGAGCCGCAGTGGAGCGGTTGGTGAGTCAGTACGGGCAAGGGGGGCGGGAATCGCGCAATGAACCGGCTTTTACGAACGGGAGTAGGAGCAGATCATGAGGAAGCATCGGGATGATAGGCGGGGCGACGAAATGATAGATCATGGGCACGGGGGATTATGATCAAGCACTTCCTTCCCGCTGGGCTTCTCTCTCTATGGACGCTGGGGGCGTGCGCGATGAATTCTCCGCCGTCCGCTGCCGGTAGCGACGGATCGGCGACGAATGTGGCTACCTCGTCCGTCCACAGGATCGAACCTGCATCCGGCGAGGATCATTTCCGCGCCATTCGTCAGCTTACATTCGGAGGCGAGAACGCGGAGGCTTACTTCAGTCACGACGGGAAGTGGCTGACGCTCCAGAGCAGGCAAGACGGTCATCCGTGCGATCAGCAGTACGTGATGAGGGTGGATGGAACGGGAATGCATCGCATTTCCGACGGGCGCGGGAAGACAACCTGTGGCTGGTTCTTCCCCGGCAACGAGCGGCTCTTCTTCGCGTCGAGCAGCGCGCACGACTCGACATGTCCGCCAAAGCCGGATCCCTCGAAAGGATACGTCTGGCCGCTCGATCGCTACGATATCTACACCATCAACCGGGACGGCAGCAATCTCCGTCGTCTCACGTACTATGACGTGTACACCGCCGAAGGGGTTCTCTCATCTGATGGAAAACGCATCGTATTCACGTCGCTCAAGGACGGTGACCTCGACATCTACACGATGAACGCAGACGGATCTGACGTGCGGCGGCTGACAAACACGCCGGGGTACGACGGCGGCGCGTGGTGGTCGCCGGATGGCAGACAGATCGTCTATCGTGCAAACCATCCCACCGATTCGGCAGAGCTGCACGCCTATCGCGATCTGCTGGCTCAGCGACTCGTCAAGCCGGCAAAGGTGGAGCTGTTCGTGATGAATGCCGACGGCTCGGATCAGCGGCAGATCACGCACCTGGGCGGCGCCAACTTCGGCCCATCATGGACGCCCGATGGGAAACGGATAATCTTCTCGTCGAACTATCAGAATCCACGGAGCGGAAACTTCGATCTGTTCCTGGTGAATCCTGATGGAACCAAGCTCGAGCAGATCACTTTCGACCAGTCATTCGACGGATTTCCGATGTTCAGTGCGGATGGGAAAAAAGTCGTATGGGCGTCGAACCGTCGCGCCGACAAGCCGGGCGAGACGAACATATTCATCGCCGACTGGCAGTAGCGTTCACATCAACAGGAGATGACGGGATGGACGAGAACGCGCTGATGGTCGTGCTGAGACTGATTCACATCATGTCGGGAGTCTTCTGGGCAGGCACAGTCATGAGCATAGCATGGTTCATTCTCCCCACGCAGAGCCTCCTGGGTCAAGCTGGCGGGGCGTTCATGCGCGAGCTGATGTTCCGAAAGCGGCTGCGGCCTTTTCTCCTTGGCGCGATGGGGCTGACGATACTATCGGGCTTGGCGATGTATGCGCGGCTGGCGATGGCGACTGACTATGTATGGGCGTCGAGCAGGACGGGGATGATTCTCGGCATCGGTGCGGCGGCGGCGATCATCGCCGGTGGAATCGGCGGTGGAGTAGTAGGAAGCGCGGGCAAGAAGATGATGGCGCTCGGAGAGATAATTCAGGCGTCGGGCGGTCCGCCGACGGATGAGCAGCAACGGAAGATGCAGGCGCTTCAGTCGCGAACGGTCAGCGCCTTCAGGATCACCGCGGTTCTCCTGGTTATTGCTGTCGCAACGATGGCAGCAGCCAGATATCTCTAGCTTCTTCGCGACACTTACCCACAGAGCACGCTTCCGCCATTGACGTTGAGGATCTCGCCCGTGATGTGACGGGCGAGAGGAGAGCAGAGAAAAACGATCGGGCCGGCAATGTCATCGGGTGACGCGATTCGGCCGAGCGGAATTCCGGACGCTATTCGATGAATGCCGGTCGCGGCGATCGCATCTTTCGCCATCTCGGTGTCGACCCAGCCAGGCGCGATGCAATTGACGTTGATGTCGCGCGACGCGAGCTCCACAGCCAGTGATTTCGTGAGCGAGATGATCGCTCCCTTGGTGGCGGCGTAGTCGGCGTGATAAGCCTCGCCGCGCTGGCCAGCGGTGCTCGAGAGGAGAACGATGCTTCCGCTGTCGCTCATCGCGCGCGCGGCGGCGCGTGTCGAGAAGAAGACGGAATCGAGATTGGCGTTGATGGTTCGTCGCCAGTGCTCGTCGGTCATCCTGATGAAGGGAATATCATCCACCGGCCAGATTCCGGCATTGGCGACGAACAGGTCAAGCGCGCCGAACTGGTCAATCACAGCTCTCACGAGATCGTCGGCGCCGTCCTTTGTGGCGACGTCGGCTGCGACGGCAACTGCTCGCACGCCCGTCGAGCGCGCGTTTTCGACGACCGCCTCCGCATCCCGCGAGCGTTTATGGTAGCCGACGACGACATCAGCACCAGCGTGAGCAAGTAATCTCACCGTAGCCGCGCCGATTCCGCGGGAGCCGCCGGTTATGAGGGCTCGTTTTCCACGGAGGGAAATGAGAGGTGTGTCCGTATTCACGCCTGAAAGAATAACTCAGGTGGGAAAGGGGCGCCGAGGAATTGAACCTCGCATCTCCTGCCGATGGCCTGGGTGTATCGCGGGAGTCGAACCCGCGCATCGGAATCGGACGGGAGACCATCCGCGCCACCGCGCTGCATCTATAACATCAACGCCCGGTCCACCACCGCGGCGCTCAATTCGTTAGACGCTGGAATGTTTAAGAGCGTTTGCGAGGTCGTTGGCTCTCAGCCGCGCCTCCGGAATTCCGGCGGGAGGGAAGTCCAGCGCTCGCGGCCCTTGAAGTACTTCCACGGCTTGTAGCCGTTCCTGCGGACGAACTCTCGATACCGGCGATGCCTCTCACGAAATAGCTTATCGGATGAAGCGATGGGCCGATGCGGCCAGTCGCGGAGAAGCTGCTCGACTTTCCAGAGATTCCTGCCGGAGAGCCGCCAGTCATATGGGTCGAGCACACGGAGATCGAGCACCGCGTAGCCTTTGATACGGCCCGAGTGGTCCACGTATCCCTCTGCATAGCTCAACGCGAGCGCTCGCGGAGTGGCGAAGACGGGCTTGCGGCCATGTAGTCCGGGGTCGCGGGAGCGCGCCACCGATCCCCATCCCTGAGGAGTGCGATAGACGTAGATCACATGATCGAGGAGATCGATGGATTCGAAGCCGAGCACGAGCGGAGGGTATCCGTGCTGCTCGAGTGTGGTGGCGGCGAAGAGGGCGGCCTCGAGGCAGTGAGTGGTTTCCGTGCGGATGACTCCGCGAAAGCCACGCATCGTATCGCCTGCCGACTCTCTGTTGTAAGGGAGCTCATTGAGCCAGCGCTGAACGGCGGCTGGAGTGCGGAGCCGGTGAATCAGCTTTCGCTCAGCCGCCGTGAAGTGAAGCCTGGGCGGTTCGATCCTGGCGGTGTCGGGGAGTGAGAGTCGTGTCGGCGTCAGGGTCACAGGTCAATTGGAAGGGTAGGAGCTATTTTTCACCAGCTACATATCGCCCGCAATCCGAAAGAGATCAATCGTTACAGCGTTCACTCGAAGGCCGAAAAACTCACAAGTCACCGTCCTCCCACCATGACCTATCCCATCACCGACATCATCAACCTGATTCGTCCTGAGTCGCAACGACTCTGGAGCTTAAGCGAAGCCGAGGCTCGACACCGGCTCCTCGCAGCCGACGCGCGCGCTGTCCTCGAGATTGATGGCTCGTTCGCCCTGGTGGCGCAGGAAGGGGAGCGGGTGATGCTCGCGCGAAGCCTCGACCGCCCGCTCCGCTATTTCCTCGCAAAAGCTGTCGAGGGACCGGTGCTCATAGTGGCGGAACGCATCGATGAGATCGCGGCAGAGCTGGTGCGTCGTGGATGGGGCGCTCAGTTCCACCCGAGCTACACGCGCATGGTGCCCGCCCACCACGTCACCACGCTTCGCCTGGTCGGATGTCCCGATCCGAATCCCGTTTATCGGCGCTTCTTCGACCCGCCTCGTGGCACGCTACCCAGGGATCTGGACATCATCAGCCGTCACTACATCGAAGCCGTCTATAGCGAGCTGCGTCGATGGCTCACGGTGCAGGATCCGGCGGCACCGATCGGCGTCCCATTTTCCGGCGGCATCGACAGCGGCGCGATCCTGCTCTGCCTTTACAAGCTGTTGCTGGACGAAGGGCAATCACCCGCGCGACTGAAGGCGTTCACGCTCTCTGTGGACGGTGAAGGGGATGATGCGCGCCAGGCGCGCGAATTCCTGACGCGAACGAGTCTCGAGATGCTCGGCGAGATTATCGACGTGCCCTCGAGGGCGCTCGATCCGCTGCATGCCGTCGCTGTCATCGAAGACTATAAGTCCCTCGACGTCGAGTGCGCCGCCGTGAACCTGGGCCTGCTCGCCGCCATCAGGGACCGCTATCCCGATTGGTGCTTGCTCGTCGACGGCGACGGCGGCGACGAGAACCTCAAGGACTATCCAATAGAAGAGAACAGCGAGCTGACGATCAGGAGCGTCGTCAACAACCGCATGCTGTACCAGGAAGGGTGGGGCGTCGATTCCATCAAGCACTCGCTCACCTACTCGGGCGGATACAGCCGTGGCTGTGTCCGCAGCTACGCCTGTGCGCGTGAGTACGGATTTGCTGGGTTCAGTCCATACACACGCCCGTCCGTCATCGCGGTGGCCGAAGCAATCCCCTTCGCCGAGCTGACCGACGGGTCGCGTGAGCGACTGTATGCCTTGAAGGGCGAGATCGTGGCGCGCGGCATTCGCTTGGTCCTCGGCCTCGAGATGCCGGTCTTTCCCAAGCGCCGATTCCAGCATGGGTCGGTATCCGCAGGCCAGGTTGATCGGTTGTTCTCCAAGAACGAGGCCCAGTACCGACGGCACTTCCAGGCGCTGCACACGGCATCCATTTGAGCGGCTCGATCGCGGATCGGCGTATTCGCGGTCTTCGCTCACTCAAGCCGAACGTCAACCCGTACGCGGCACACGGGTCGTTGGTGGAGGAGGAACGCAGGCCCGATGGAAGAATCGAACGCGCTTTAACGGTCTTTCTCACGGGCGCAGAGTGTCCCTTCACCTGCTCGTTCTGTGATCTGTGGCGGTGGACGATTGATGGCCCCACGCTGCCGGGCGCGTTGCCGAAGCAGCTGTCGGAAGTTCTTCGATCGCTCGACGATCCGGCTCCGGTCCTCCATCGGGTCAAACTCTATAACGCCAGCAACTTCTTTGACCGCCGGGCGGTGCCGGCTGAAGACCTGCCGGCTATCGCGGCGTTGGCTGCGCCCTTCAGCGGTGTCACGGTTGAGTCGCACGCCAACACCGTTGGCCCGCTGACGCTGGAGTTCGCGCGACAATTCACCGGGCGTCTCGAAGTTGCCATTGGCCTCGAAACAATCCATCCAACGGCAGCCGCGCAGCTAAACAAGCACCTCGACCTGGCGCGGTTCGACAAGGCGGCGCGCTTTCTTGCCGACAACGACATGGACCTCCGTGTCTTCGTGCTTCTCGGCGCGCCGTACGTTCCGCCTGCCGAATCGGTCGAGTGGACCGTGCGCAGCGTCGAATATGCGGCGCAGAAAGGTGCCGCGGTCGTATCGATCATTCCGGTGCGGGGCGGCAATGGCGAGCTGGAGCGGCTGGAATCACTCGGCCACTTCACGCTGCCGACGTTGTCCCAGCTCGAGGCGGCCCTCGACCGCTGCCTGCAGTTCACGCCCACCGTAGTTACCGCGGACCTTTGGGACGTGGAGCGGCTGCCCTCGTGTGAGCATTGCAGATCCGACCGCATCGAGCGCCTGCGACGCCTGAACGTCACCGGCCGCGCGGAGCCGCGGATCGCCTGTGCCATGTGTGGCGCGGCGTGATGCAATCGTGTGAGGTTGCAATCGTCGGCAGCGGTTTCGCCGGATCGCTCCTGGCCCGAGTGCTCGCGGTGCTCGGCTACGATGTTGTTCTTCTCGAGCGCGGCACGCATCCGCGCTTCGCGATCGGTGAGTCGTCAACCCCGCTCGCTAACCTATCGCTGGAGCGGATTGGGGTCCGCTACGGGTTGGCGGACTGCTATCACCTGGCCACTCATGGGCGCTGGCTCGCGCATTTCCCCCAGCTTCGCCGCGGCCTGAAGCGCGGCTTCACCTTCTACCGGCATCATCCGGATCAACCGTTCGCCAATCACGGCTTCGACTCGGAGCGACTCCTCGTCGCGGCCAGTCCGCATGACTCGCTCTCTGACACGCACTGGCTGCGCGCCGACGTGGATCACCATTTTGTGCGACAGGCTATCGCCGCGGACGTGGACTATCGCGATTGCGTGGACCTGACGAACGCGGATTTCGCGTCGGATTCCGTGCGCATGAGGGGCAGCCGAAACGGCACCGCATTCGAGCTGCGTGCGAATTTTCTCATCGACGCATCGGGTCCGGGCGGTTTTCTCGCACGACAGCTCTCGATTCCGTCTGGTGTCGAGCACACGGTGACTCGATCAGGGCTCGTCTTCAGCCACTTCGACGGCGTTCGATTGATGAACGATGTGGTATCAGGAATGCCGGAAGGTCCGTACCCCGACGATTGGGCTGCGGTGCACCATCTGATCGACGAAGGCTGGATGTACTCGCTCCGGTTCGACCATGGTGTGACGAGCGCGGGATTCCTGCTCACGCCACGCGGTGTTGCGGCGCTTGACTCGCCTGACGCCACCGATGCGGCGTCGCTCTGGTGTGCATTGCTCCAGCGGTATCCGACACTCGCGAGCGCGTTCGCAGAGGCGACCCCGCTCATGCCGATCGCGTTTCGGCCTGCCATTCAGCATCGTCTCACGCGTGCTGTCGGGGAACGGTGGGCGCTGATGCCGCATGCGTACGCGTTCGTCGATCCACTTTTCTCGACGGGGATCGCCTGGAGTCTCCGTGCCGTCGAGCGACTCGCGCTGGCATTCGAATCCGCTGCTCACCGCCGACGCGTGCCCGACTCGGAAGTGCTGACGCGGTACAACGCGGTACTCGGTGCGGAAGCTGATCAGATCGATCTTGTCGTCGCTGGCGCGTACGAGGCAATGGCGCACTTAGATCTGTTCGCCGCACACGCAATGCTCTATTTCGCTACCGTTTCGTTTGCCGAGGTCAGTCAGCGATTAGCGCCGGACGAATCCGCGGCGTGGAATGGATTCCTGGGCGTGGGAGATTCCGTGTTGGAGCCGTTGCCGCGTGAGTGCCTCCGGCGGCTCAGTCAGATTACGCACTGTCACGGCGAAGTCGGTAGCTCGGACGAGCGGCGAAACTTTGTGGAGTGGGTGACGCACGCGATCTCGCCGCGCAACATTGCCGGACTTGCTCGCCCCGAGCGGCGGAATCTCTATCCTGTGGACTTCGACGCGCTCATCGAGCAGCACCAGCTATTGGGTATGAGTCGCGATCAGCTTGTCGAGGCGTTGCCGGCGCTGCGCGGCGCGGCGCCGAACGCGGGTGATCACGCATCCTTGACGGAAGGTTCAGTCTGGTTGAACCTTCCGTCATGGATGCCTGCCGGATAAGCCCCTAAAAAAGGAACACGCAATGGCACAGGCGACGCTCAGGAATCAACAGACGATCATAACGAATCAAACGAAGATCCTGCGGAATCAGGATCGGCTTGTGCTGTTGCTCCGCAATCAATCGAGGATCATACGGAACCAGCAGGCGATCATACGGAACCAGCAGGCGATCGTAAAGAACCAGAAGAAGATCCTGGCGAATCAAGTCAGGATCCTTGCGAGAGCC